>CAJUGE010000070.1 GCA_910586295.1 uncultured Bacilli bacterium
AAAATAAAAAATAAAGCATCAAAGATGTTCAGTTTTAGTCATGGATCAAAATAGCAAATTATGGATAAAAGTTAAGATATTTTCTAAGACTATTTGAATAATATAATATTAGTCAAATAATTATCGTAAAAAACCTAAACTTAAATTGCAGTCATGTTGATTATTTATGGTATTTGTAGTATAATTCAATTAGTTTTGGTAGCTATGCTATCAAGTAGTATCAAGACTTTGATGAGCGGATGAGGCATTTGTTCCCATTAGGTGAAATATTTATAGTAATAATAATACTATAAATACCATAAATACTAGATTGAATGGAGCTTATGGAAGTGGTAAGAAATATAAGAATTGCTGTGGAAAATATTAGTTTTTATAAGAAATAAAAAAAAAGCAAATAAATTTGAAGTAGGATATGAAATATTTTACTTCTTTTTTAATAATTGTGAGGTTTAGATGAATGATAATATCTTTTTGAAATTAGAAGAATATATTAAAGATAATTTTAGTCTCTTATATATTAATAGTCGTGAGAATTTTATTGGATGTAAATTTTCTAAAATAGATAAATATTATATACTTTATATTTATGTAAGATGTAATAAGCTTTTTCTGTCTGTTAGAAAAGATGTTAATTATTATTATATGAAAAGATATAATATTGATAATTTATCTGTAGAGGAGATAATAGAAAGAGTAGCAAATGTATTAAATGAAAGTATAATGAATAAACCTACTAATATATTAAAATCTGTTAGAAAATCAAAAAATAAAAAATTACTTTATTATGATGAAATAGAAAAGTGTATAAATAATTATAAAAACTTGAGTTTATATGATTTAATTTTGTTACCAGATGTTTATCAATACTTGCTTGATAATAATATAGTTTCTATAAAACAATTTTTGTATTATGATTTAGAGATTGATAAAAGTATTTCAAAATCTTTAAAAGACAGACTTGAATCTTTTAAATTTTATTTAATAAGTAAAGAAAAATTATATTTTATAAGGAATTATGAATTATTATTAATGTCTAGATTTAAAGAAAACTTTGATGAAGATGATTTTGACAAATATATGGATTTCGGGTTGTGTGTTGGTAGTTTGACAATGAATTTAATAAGTAATTTAAGTGATTTAAGAAATGTTAAAATTTTTAGTGATTATATGAATTTGTCTACGAATAATAATTTTACATTGAGGGAATTAGCTTCTATTTATAATGTTTCTCATGGTAGAATAAGAGATATTATAAATAATATTTTATCTAAATTAAAGTTACATAAGGGTGAGTATATTATTTTATTAAAAGATATAGAGAAGGATGAAGTTTTAAATTATTTTATAATAGGTATATTTGGAATATATAATAAAAATTTTTTAAAGTTTTTTTTAAAACTATTTGATTTGGATATATATGATAACATTCTTTATAAGATAAAGATTTTTAGAGAAAATTTAAAGTTAGCTAAATATATTTCTAGTGAGAATGAAAGAGAATTAAAAGTATTTAATTTAATAAATTTTTCTTTTAATATGATTAAAAATAATAAAAAAGTTTTTAAATTATTTAATCAAATGAGACATGTAGATAGTAATTCTAAATTTTCTGGAAGTATAAAGCTAAAAAAATCTAAAATTAAAGTGGAGTATGAGTCTATAACTGAAAGAAAAATTTTAAATATGTTTGATTCTTTTAGCTTTGTGAAAGAGATTAAAACTCAATCTTTAGTTATTCCTTATATTACTAGCGGTATTGAGTGTAGATATTATCCTGATATTCAAATTTTAACTAATGATAATAGAATTGTTATAGTAGAAGTTAAACCTCTTTTTTATATGATGTCTAAAGATAGTATTTTTAAATATAAAGTGCTTAAAGAATATTCCTGTAAATATGGCTATGGGTATGTTTTTATGGATGACAGATATAATACTTTTGATACTATTTTAAATAGAAAAGTTAGTTATGAATTAGAAGAAAAATTTATTTCTTATTTAAAGGAGAGTAGGTATTTGGATTATCAATTATATAGAAAATTTATTAAAGAAAACTCCTTAGATGAAAAAGATATAGTTAGTATTGTGCTTAAAAATCAAGATAAAGTGGAGTTTAATTTTAGGCCTTTTAAATTTAGATATAAGAGATAAGTGCTATTAGAATTGTTAATTATAATTAGGAAAATAAAAAAAGGACTTGGGTTTAAAGTCTCTTTTTTTAACTTGTTATTTTTAATTCATTACCAACTTGTTCAATGACAGGTGTTTCATAAAATTTTTCAATTGGTACACCTAGTACTTTACTTATTTTATATAGGTTGTATACACTTATTCCTTGACTAGAGTTAGCACTTTCTAATGAACCTATTAATGGAGTAGAAACACCAACTTTTTTCGCAAGAAGTGCTTGAGTCATTTTTTCTTTTCCAGTATTTTTTATGTTGTAAATTTCTCTATAAAACTTAATGTTTCTCCCTATCATTTGATTTAGTCTTTCTTGTTCATTTGTTTCTTTTTTCATAAATTCCTCCAACTTATATTATTTACTACTGCCACAAACAAACTTATTATTAGTATTCTAATAAAAAAGTTAGCAAAAATAAACCGACGAAATTTTTACTATGATGAAAGAATGATGCAGAAGTATCGTATATAAGATTAATTTTTAACCCTTACTAAATTAATCTTGGCTTGTTTTCATTCTTCCTATTTTGATTATATCATAATTCTTATAAAAATCTACTTTTTTATATTGCTTATTAATAAAATTTATTTTTTGTATATAATATAAACTGGAAATATCACATGTTGGTTAAGTTGAAGTTTATATAATTTTGTGATAGAATTGTTATTGTAGGAAGTGATATTATGGTAACATTTTTATTTGTTTTGGGTGTAATAATAATTCTGTTTTGTTTAGTTGCTATATTCTTTTTGTCTAAAGGTGAGATGATAACAATTTTAATGTATAAAACTGGTATCTGTGAGAATGATATGAGTGATAGACTTAAAAGTAAGGAAGATTTAATAATAAGATGTATTAATATTATAATTAGGCAATTAAAATTAGATATAAAAATTTTTGATGAAGTAAAGAATATTAAAGCTAATAAGCTTAATAATTATGAAATTGATAAACTATTAAGTGATGCACATAAGGAAATTTGCAAAATTTATACAGATAATCCAAGTTTGAGGGATGTTAAAAGTTTTGATGGAATTGTCAGAGATTTAGAAAAGTTAGAGATTGAAATGATTTCTCTTAGAACTTTGTATAACAAATGTGCATGTGAATTTAATAATTATCATTCAAAATTTCCATATTCTTTGATTTGCAAAGTCAAGAAGTTTTCTATGAAAAGTTTGTATGATGGTAGAGAGATTAAAGGAGAAATAGAAAAAGAGTTAAACTTTATTGTTTAACTCTTTTTTTAAACTTTAAGTTTTAGCTTTCTTTGATTTAATGGTATTAGTAGACTTTTAATATTTTTCTAATAACTTAAAAAAGTGGCGTACTAGGTGGCAAAAAGTTAATAATTTCTACCATTATTTATATTTTTTTAAGTTTTTTTTAGGCTATAATACTCTTTGATATTTTATAATATTTTAAATTTTATTGTTGTACTTTTTTTAAATCCCAATTAATTGGATTCATTCCAGCATTAATTAGATAGTTGTTTGTTTTAGAAAACGGTTTGCTTCCAAAGAAGCCAGAAGCTGCTGAGAATGGAGAAGGATGTGTACTTTCTATTATAAAGTGTTTCTTATTAGTTATATATACTTTTTTGCTTCTTGCAAAGCTTCCCCATAGAATAAATACAACAGGTGTTTCTTTTTCATTTAATAATTTAATTATATGGTCTGTGAAAAGGTGCCATCCCAAATCTTTATGAGAAGCAGCTTTGTCTTTTTCTACAGTAAGTACACTGTTTAGTAATAATACTCCTTCTTGTGCCCACTGAGTTAAGTTTCCACTTTCTGGCTCGTCTATGTTTAGGTCCTCTTTTAATTCCTTAAATATGTTTTTTAATGAAGGTGGTTTCTTAATTCCGTCTTGAACAGAGAAAGAAAGGCCATGCGCTTCTCCAGTACCGTGGTAAGGATCTTGTCCTAAAATTACAACTTTGACTTTGCTATATGGTGTTAACTTAAGAGCGTTGAATATATTATTGTATTCTGGAAAGCATGTATTTTCTTTATATTTGATTTTTACTATTTCCATAAATTTTTTAAATCCATCACTTGTCCAAATTGTGTTTAATTTTTCGTCCCAATCGTTTCCTATTACTTCCATTTTGTTACTCCTTTAATATTTATTTTTATACTTCTTGTTTTTAATTTTACATTATAAGAAGTTATTTTACAATTGATTTTTGAGTTTATTAACAACATAGCCATTGATTATAATAATTATTAACATCATAATATCTATAAAGTACCAAAGAGAGTTAGTATTTGTGAATATTCCTAGAGTTATACACATTATAAATATCATTTTAAAGATATTAACAATTATTTTGTTTTTGAATATATAATTTAGATTACTTACACCAATATATAATCCAGATATAATTGTAGTGGTTGCAAGTAAAGAAACTATAATTCCTAAAAAGTAATTTCCAAATGTATTGAAGTGAAAGTTAAACACTTGTATTAATAAATCATTGTAAGATATATTTGGAGAACCATTATAATACATATATATCAATACTAATAAGGCTACTAGTGTTGATATAATAAATGTTATGAAGTATGTTCCTATAGTGAGGGTATTTGCTGTTATTTCGGTATCTTCATTATTAATTCCACTGCTCATTGATGTTGTTCCTATTAGCAATTCATTTAGGAATATACTTCTTTTAATTCCTATAAGCATTCCTATGAACATAGTTTTTATGTTGAATGCATTTTCTATTATTTGTTTAAAAATGTTGGGAAGTAGATGAGAGTGTTTAAGTATAGTATAAAGAGATATTATTATAAAAAATAGACACATGATGGGTACTATTTTGTTTAGTAGTTTTGATATTTGATTTGTTTCATTTGTGATAAGCAGGATAAGCAGTATGATAATTATGAATGATAATATATATTTATTTATGTTAAGTATCTCTGTAATTGTGTTACTTTGTATCATTAGAAAAAAGAGTGAGTATGTGGAGACGAATAAAATTAATGAAATAATAGCTAGTATTTTTTTATTAAGTCCAAATTTTGTATAATAGTAAATACCACTTATGTAAGTATCATTTATTTTTTGTTTGTATTTATTTCCTAGATAACTTTCTGCATATATTATAGATGATGTAAGTATTGTGAAAATATATATCCATAGTATTGTTCCAGGACCACCAATGTGTATAGACATAGTGATTCCTATAATTGTTCCTACACCCATTTTAGTTCCTAGTGATAAGAATAAACTATCATGATTTAGTTTTTTTATCATATTTGAAATTCTATAATTTTTGTATTTTATGATTTTTGAAATTTTTAGTCCTAAATAGACTAGATAAATTATTAATATTAACCATAGTATATCTAACATAGTTAATATTATGTTAGAGTAATCTTTTTATTCCAATTTAAATAGAAAAATGATACTATATAAGTGGTGGTAGTAATGAATATATTTTAATTAGACATGGAGAAAGTATGCAAAATACTAAGTTAAATGAAACTATAAAATTGCCAGACCATAAGGTTTATTTGACACCTAGAGGTAAATATCAAGCGAGAAAACTTGGAGAGTTTTTAAAGGATTATATAGTAATTTTATGATAGACATTATCAAATGGATGGAATGTTTTACGCGAAGCTACCACAAGGAGAAAGTCCATATGATGTTGCGATTAGAGTAAGAATGTTTTTGGAGACTATATTTAGAGATAAGTTACATGGAATCGATACTTTGTTTAGTGACACATGGAACAGTTATGAGATGTTTTCTTTTGGATTATTTTCATTATAGTCCAGAATGGTTTAATAGTGAATCTAATATGAATAATTGTTCTGTAAGATATATTAGTGAGGTTAATGGAGAGAATATTGATAATGGTTATATATATGGTGAGCCTAAGAAAAAACTAGTAATTTAAAAAAAAGTTTGTTATTATGTTTTTGGATAATTATGAACGATATTGCAGAGAGTTAGAAGCACTTCTAAAAAAGCGAGTGATTATTTCATATTAATCGAGCAATGATCTAGTTTTGATTTTGATAATAGCAGAAATATTTTTATTTTAAATAAAGATAGAAGACTTTGTTAGATTGATGGGTATCATAGGAATATTTATCATCCTGTTCATGAAGAATACTTTAGTTTATAATCATATTGAAATTAGGATACTTTGCTATAAGAATATTAATTTTGCATATTTTCCATATTTAAAGAATTTTGTAGACTGTGTAATAGATTATAGAGTTCAAAATTATATCGAAGAAGTAAGTGAAGAATTTGTAATGAAATTAGAAAGAAAGTGAGTGGTGATTATTATGTCAAATCAAATATTAAAGGAATTAGAAAAAAGAAAGAAAGGTTTAGAAAAATTTATTACTAGAGGTACTAGAAAAGTTGATAGAAAAATTACAAATACTGTTAAAAATGTTAGAAAAGAATGTTTAAAAGGATTAGATAAAGCTAGAGGTTTAACTTTGGAAGTTGGTAATAGTCAGCATGATTATGAGTCTAAGGTTATAAATAATTCTACTTTAGATATTGAAATTTTAGGTAAGTATATTGCAGAAATTATGTCTCTATATGAGGGTAAAAAATATTGTTATCAAAAATCTACTATGTTAATTCCTTATACTGATATAGAAAATGTTATATATTTAGTGGTTGATGAAAACTATAAATGTGATTTCTATGTAGATACTGAAGATAGATATTCATTAAATAGTGTTAAGAAAGTACCAGAGAATGGAATTGTGTTTTCTACTTATATGAGTCAAGTGAATTTTTATAGAATAAATGAAGATGCTAATTTAATTTCTACAGTTAGTTTTGAAAAGTTTCCTTATGTGCAAGAATTTATTAATTATATAATAAAGTATAGGATTGATAATTTAGGAAGAGATTTAACTGATGAGATTTTGGAAGATTTAAAATTAAATTTTGTTTATGTTAATTTAGAAGATATTTGTGCTCGTCATGGGATTAGAGAGCAAGAAGCTTTGGATTATTTGGAAGAGGTTAGAAGAAATAATGATAGGGTAAATAGAGAAATCGATAAAATCTTTAAGTTATAGAATTCCTGATATTTAGAAATATTTATGTATAATATGATTTAAGGAGTGAAGAAGATGGACTATGAAGGAAGATTAGAAAAATTATTTAATGATGAAAAGAGATTAGTTGGAAAGTTAGAAGAATTAGAAGAGCAGAGAAATAGAAAGATACAGGAAGCTATAACTTCAATAAATCAAAAGTATTTTAGAATGATTCAAGAAAATGAAAGCGAGCTTTCTTTGATGAGATGGGAGATTGCCACAATTATTAGTAAAATAACAGAGGCTAATGTCTTTTGCTTAGATGAAATAGGCCCTATAATGGCTCAGATAATGAGTAAGAAAGAGGGTGCTCAGTACATTTTTGAAAGACTTGATTTTGATGAAGACTTTGTTTATATGATTGGACCAACAGAAGAAAAATTAATAACTGATAGAAATATAATTGCTTTTGATGGACTATTGGTAGAGGGACATATTATTATATTTTATAATGCAAACACTAAATTATCTTTTGATTTTGGTAGGTTTGATTATTTAAAAGATTTTATAAAAATGGTAGTGAAAGTTAAACTTGAGAATGGTACTTCGTTAGAATGTTTGAATATAACTGCTGAAGAATTAGAAATGTTAAGAGATAAGTTTTTAGGTGATAGTACTAGAAAACTTGATTTAAAATAGTACTTTATGATATAATTTTGTTGTTTTAGAAATGCAATGATTATAATGAGTAGAATATATTTATATTAAAGAGAGTTAGTGGTTGGTGTGAACTAATATATAAAGTATTTGAATATGGTTATAGGAGCAAAGTATACGTAGGAAGTGCGTTAAACGAAAAGATGCGTGAATTACACGAATTATGGTGGTACCGCTGGCTTTTGCTAGTCCATTATTATTTCGTGTTTTTATTTTAAGGAGATGATTTTATGGAAAAAGAAAAGTTTTATATTACTACACCAATATATTACCCTAGTGCAGAGTTTCATATTGGACATTGTTATACTACTATAATAGCAGATGCTATAGCAAGGTACAAAAGACTTACTGGATATGATGTGTTTTTTCAAACTGGGACAGATGAACATGGTGAGAAAATTGAAAAGAAGGCAAGTGAAGCAGGCGTTACGCCTAAGGAGTATGTTGATAAAATAATAGCTAATGCTAAAGATTTATGGGAAAAGCTAGATATAACATATGATTATTTTATTAGAACTACTGATAAAGAACATGAAGAGGCAGTACAAAAGATATTTAAGAAATTGTATGACCAAGGAGATATATATAAGGGAGAATATAAGGGGTTGTATTGTGTTCCTTGTGAGTCTTTTTGGACTGAGAGTCAACTTGTAGATGGTAAATGTCCTGATTGTGGAAGGGATGTTAAGGAAGTAAGTGAAGAGGCATATTTCTTTAAGCTTTCTAAATATCAAGATAGATTGGTAGATTTTTATGATAGAAATCCAGAATTTATTTTGCCACTTTCTCGTAAGAATGAGATGCTTAATAATTTTATTAAGCCAGGACTTGAAGATTTGTGTGTTTCAAGAACTTCATTTACTTGGGGAGTACCTGTGTCTTTTGATACTAAGCATGTTGTTTATGTTTGGATTGATGCTCTTAGTAATTATATAACTTCACTTGGTTATCCAGATGAGAATAGTGAAAAGTTTAAGAAATATTGGCCTGCTGATATTCATTTAGTTGGTAAAGAAATAGTAAGGTTTCACACTATAATCTGGCCTATAATGTTGATGGCTTTAGGGGTAGAACTTCCTAAGCAAGTTTTTGGACATGGTTGGCTTGTATTAAATGGTGGTGAAAGAATTGCTAAAAGTGCTGGTAATTATAAAGATCCTAGAGAGTATATTAATTCTTACGGTGTAGATGCAGTTAGGTATTATGCTCTTAGAGAAGTTTCTTTTGGAAGTGATGGAGTGTTTACGGAGGAGGCTTTAATTAATAGAACTAATACTGACCTTGCTAATACTCTAGGAAACTTGGTTAATAGAACTATTAGTATGAGTCATAAATACTTTGATGGTATAGTGTTAAATCCTAATGTTAGTGAAGAATTAGATGGTGAATTAATTAATAGTACTTTGGCTTTGAAAGAAAAAGTAGAAGAAAAGATGAATAGTCTTAAAGTTAATGAAGCTATTATTGAGATTATGGAAGTACTTAAAAAATGTAATAAGTATATTGATGATACTATGCCTTGGGTTTTAGCGAAAGATGAAAGTAAAAAAGATAGACTTGCTACTGTTCTTTATAATATTTTAGAGAGTGTTAGAATATGTTCTATATTACTTAGTCCTTTTATTCCAACTACATCTGAGAAAATATTAGAACAACTTAATACTAGTAAGACTTCATATGATACAGTATCTAACTTTGGACTTTTAGAATTAAATATAAAGTTAAATAATCCAGAAGTTTTATTTGCTAGAATAGTTAAAGATTAAATAGTACGTAAAAATTCGTGTCAAGTTATAACTAATTTTGTCGAAGTTGTGGAAAGAGAAGAAAAACTATAGTAAACTGTATATCGTGATTTATATGAAGATATGTGATTTTAGTAGTATAAAAGTTAAAAACCAAGTAAAGATGTGTTTATTATGTAGTGGTATCCTTACATATTATGTTTATACAGGAATTACTCATATGTATGATATTATTTTTATGGTATCATTTATAACACTTATCATTAGATATTTTTCAATAGAAGATTAAAGGAGAGTCTTATGTTTATTGATACTCATTGTCATATTAAAAGTGATAATGCAAAAGAGTATGTGAATAATGCAATAAATGCAGATGTTCATGTTATGATAAATGCTAGTGAAGATTTGAAATCGAGTTTAGAAAATGTGTCTTTGTTAGATGAGTTTTCTAATCTTTTTGGGTGTGTTGGCGTTCATCCTTTGAATGTTAGTGAGTATGATGAGATAAGTTTTAATAAGTTTGAAGAAATGATTAAACATAATAAAGTTAAGGCTATTGGGGAGATAGGACTTGATTATTATTATTCTAAGGAAAATAAAGAATTACAGAAAAAAGTATTTAGGCAATTTTTAAAGTTAGCAGAGGATAATAATTTACCTGTGGTTATTCATTCAAGAGAGGCTACTTTGGACACGATTAAAATATTAAAAGAATATAAAGTGACAGGTGTAATACATTGTTTTAGCGGAAGTTTAGAGGTTGCTCTAGAATATATAAAGATGGGATTTTCTTTGGGAGTAGGTGGAGTTTTGACTTTTAAAAATTCAAAGTTATTTGAAGTAATAAAAGAAGTTCCTTTAGAATATATTGTACTGGAGACTGATGCTCCTTTCCTTACTCCAGAACCTTATAGGAAATATAAAAACGAGAGTAAATATATTCCTGTAATAGCAGAGAATTTGGCTTATCATAAAGGTGTTTCTTTAGAGTGTGTTAGAGATATTACTACTAAGAATGCATCCCTTATTTTTGACATTGATATAAGTAACATGGTATAATTATATACGAAAAGGAAGAGTGTATATGAAGAAAAGATATAAACCCAAAAAATGGTTTACTTATACTAGACTTGGTTTAATATTTGTTGTGATTTTTGCGTTAAGTAAGACGACTAATGTGGTTTATAGTTCTATTACTGCTGAGAATAATAATGAAGCAAAAGCACTAGAACATAAAGTTATTGACGAGAATAAAGAGGATATATATATAGAAGAAAATTCTGTACTTAAGAAGTATTTGAGTATGCCTGAGAAAGGCTTTGAAGTAAGTATTAATAATAATAAGTATGAATTGTCTTCAAGTGATTATAATTTATTGGTTGCAGTTGTTGCGGCTGAGAGTAATAGATATATGGATGATGTACTTGCTGTTTCTTCTGTTATTTTGAATAGAAGTGATTTGTCTGGTAAGTCTCCTATTGATGTTATTACTAGTAGAGGTCAATTTTCTGGATATTTGGATGGTTATTATTTAAGATATTTAAATGAAGATGGAACATTAACGCCTAATACTACTATGGTGCAAGAGGTTGTTAGTGATGCTCTTAATGGTGTAAGAAATAATCATTATTATAGTTTTAGGTCTTGGGGAAGCGATTTTTACAGCGATAATTATATTGCTGAGGGTGGAAATAGGTATAATTAATGAGTGATTTTAAGTTTAAGAAAAGTTTAGGTCAAAATTTTTTGATAGATAATAATATAAAACAAAAAATAATAGATAGTGCTAGTATAGAGAATGGTTCTATAATATTAGAAGTTGGACCTGGGAATGGGAGTCTAACAAAAGAGTTAGTTAAATTGGGTGCTAGAGTTATTTCTTTTGAGATTGATGAAAGATTGAAAGATGAACTTGAAAGTATAAATGCAGATAATTTAACTTTGTTTTTTGGTGATTTTTTGAAAGTAGATTTGAATGCTATTTTGAAAGATTATAATTATAGTAAAATACATTTAATTGCAAACTTGCCTTATTACATTACTACTCCGATTATAAATAAAGTTATGAGTGAAAGTAGTATAGATGAAATGATAGTTATGGTTCAAAAAGAAGTTGGAGATAGATTTAGAGCTATGCCAAATACTAAAGAATATAATAGTCTATCTGTTTGTTTACAGTATTATTTTGATATTACAAAGGTAACCTTAGTGAGTAGTAAATGTTTTGTTCCTAGGCCTAAAGTAGATAGTATTGTTGTTAAATTTACCAGAAAAAAGGTTTTAATTCCAGTAAAAGATGAGGAATTGTTTTTTAAGTTTGTAAGGGATTCTTTTAAACAGAAGAGAAAGAATCTTAGAAATAATTTAAAGGGGTATGATTTAGAAAAAATAGATTATGCTCTTAAGAAATTAGACAAAGATTTAACTTTTCGTGCGGAACAGTTATCTATTCAAGATTTTGCTTTTATTTTTAATTCATTATAATTTTCTGAGATTTTGTTAATAATATTATTGAGGTAGATTATGAAAAATTATAAAAAAATTTTTATTGTTATACTTTTTTCTATTATTTGTTGTTTTGGTATCTTTTCATATTTTAATCTTAGTGATGGTAAGCTTGATAATAGAGAAAGTAGAGAAGATATTGTAAATAGAAAAGTTGATGAACTTATGAGTAATATGACTTTGGAAGAAAAAATAGGTCAAATGATAGTTATTAATTATAATATAAGTGAAGTTAATGAAGAGTTAAGGAGTCTTTTGGAGGATGTGAAACCTGGTGGCTTTATTTTAATGCAGAATAATTATTCTACTTTTGACGCTACTAGGAAGTTTGTAAATGATATAAAAAGTTATAGTAGTTTGCCTTTTATAGTTGCTACTGATCAAGAAGGTGGAAGAGTTCAAAGACTGCAGTTACTTACAGATGTAGAACCTACTTATGTTCCACCTATGAGTGATGTTGGTGATACAAATGATATAGATATTGCTTATGATGTAGGCAAAGTTATAGCAGAGGAGGTTAGGACACTCGGAATTAATGTTGTTTTTGCACCAATAGTTGATGTTTTTTCTAATATTGATAATACTGTCATAGGTAATAGAAGTTTTGGAAGTGACACTGATATAGTTACTAGATTAGCTTTGAGTGTTTCAAAGGGTTTAGAAGATAATGGTGTTGTTAGTACTTTTAAACATTTTCCTGGACATGGTGATACTTCTGTAGATTCTCATAGTAGTTTGCCAATTATCTATAAGAGTTATGAAGAAATAGATAGTCAAGAGTTGATTCCTTTTAAAAGCGCAATTTTGAACGGGACTAATATGATAATGACAGCACATATTGCTTTACCTAATATTACTGGAGATAATACACCATCAACTATGTCGAAGGAAATAGTTACAGGAATTTTAAGAGATAAGCTAGGTTTTGATGGTATTGTTATAAGTGATGCACTTAATATGAAGGCACTTACTAATAATTATAGTGATGAGGAAATATATATTAAAACAGTGTCTGCAGGAGTTGATATTTTGTTAATGCCTAGAGATGCTAGGTTAGCAGTAGAATCAATTAAGAATAATATTAGTGAAGATAGAATAAATGAATCTGTTAGAAGAATTTTAAAGTTTAAATTTATGGAACTTGAAGACAATAACGTTTTAGATATTTCATATTTAGGAAGTGAAGAACATCAACAAATTATAGATAGAATTAACTGATTAAGTCAGTTTTTTTCATATTTTAAAAAGTTTTTCATATGGTTAAGTGGGGGTTAAAATGATTAGTGTTGGTGATTATGTAACGAGGAAGAGTTATGAGAATGATATAGTTTTTGAGGTTATAGAAATGGAAGGAGCAGACTGTATTCTTAAAGGGGTAGATATTAGATTAGTAGCGGACGCTCCTATTAAAGATTTGGTGCCTTGTGATAGGAGTAAAGCAGGGGATGATTTTTTTCCTAGTATAGATTGTTTCAAAAATTTAGATAGGAGTGAGTATTTTTATATTCCTGGTAAAGTGCTTCATTTAGATAGTGATAAGTCTTATTTGGAGAGGTGTCTAGATTTTTATAAGAAAAATAATGTTCTTGCTTTTGGTAAAAGTTTAAAAGAAAGTGCTATGCCTGGAGAAGTTATGAAATATTTGAAACAATATAATCCAGATATTTTAGTAGTTACTGGGCATGATGCTTACTTTAATAAACGTGATGATGGTTATGGGAGTTATAAGAATAGTGAAAATTTTTGTAAAACTGTTTTGGAGGCTAGGAAGTATGAAAAAAGTAATGATAAATTAATAATAATCGCAGGTGCTTGTCAAAGTAATTATGAGGAATTAATTAAAAGTGGTGCAACTTTTGCTTCAAGTCCTAAGAAAATTAATATTCATGCTTTAGATCCTGCAATTATTGCAACTAGTCTTAGTTTGCTTGATAGAAGTGAGAGTGCAGATTTACTTAATTTACTTGAAAAGACTAAGTATGGTAAGGATGGTATAGGAGGTTTAAAAAGTAAGGGGACTATGTATGTTGGTTATCCAAGAAATGAGGAATAGATGAATATAGAAAAAATTAAGTTAATGATTAATAGTTTGATTGGAAAAGAAGTTTATGTTAAAGTGAATGTTGGAAGAAATAAGTATGAATATTATGAAGGAAAAGTAGAGAATGTTTATAATAATCTTTTTACTGTAAATGTAGATAGTATTATAAAAAGTTTTACTTTTTCTGATGTTTTAACTAAGGATGTTCAGTTAAAGCTTAGATAATAAGCATAATTATTCTATTTTATTACATATTGTGTACAATTATTATTAAGTTATGTTTGACTTATGAAAAAATAGGCTTTATAATTAAATTATAGTTACAAGGAGGAAGAAAAGATGAAGATAACTAACGTAAGTATTCGTAAAGTAGAGAAAGAAGATTCTCGTATGAAAGGTATTGCGTCTGTATTATTAGACGATGAATTTGCAGTACATGATATTAGAATAATTGAAGGTACTAAAGGTTTGTTTATAGCAATGCCAAGTAGAAAAACAAGTGTAGGAAATTATAGAGATATATGTCATCCTATCAGTCAAGAAGTACGTAGCATGTTTGAAAAAACTATATTAGACGCTTATGAAAATGCGTCTGATGAAGAAGTATCTGAAGACGAAGAATAATTATTAAGAACTTAAACCTTTGGGTTTAGGTTTTTTCTTTACATTTAATTACATAAAGTGTGAAATTTTTTTGTAAAATTTTACGCTTTTATTTTTTTTGAAATAATTTTAAAGCGTTTTAGGGGTTGAATGTCGTATATAGTAAGTAGAAGGATAAATTTATTTTTAAGGAATGGAGTTAAGAATAATGGAAGATATAAAAATTAATGAAGACGAACTATTAGATTTAAAAATGAGTGATGATTTGTTAGGAGATGTTTGTAGGGTAATAGATGTTGCTCAAGAGGTTGCATATAGAGCAGTAAATGTAGCATTAATTAAAAGAAATTGGTTAATAGGTTATAGAATAGCTACAGAAGAATTCAAAGATAAAACTAGAAGTGAAAACTATGGTTTAAGTATCATAAAAAATTTGTCTAAAGAATTGTCTAAAAAGTATGGAAATGGTTTTAGTAAAACTAATTTGTATAACTATTATATGTTTTATAAGTTGTATGAAAACATTTTCCAGACAGTGTGTGGAAAATCTAGTATTATGCTTTTGTGGTTACATTATAGGTGTTTATTAAAGGTAATGTTTGGTATGACATAAGGAAAGGAACTAAATTTAATGAAAAGTATAAAGATTGAAAAAGATGAACTATTAGATTTAAAAATGAGTGATGATTTATTAGGAGATGTTTGTATGGTAATAGACGTTGCTCAAGAAGTTGCATATAGAGCAATAAATGTATCATTAATTAAAAGAAATTGGTTAATAGGCTACAGAATTGCTACAGAAGAATTAAAAGATAAAACTAGAAGTGAAAACTATGGTTTAAGTATTATAAAAAATTTGTCTAAGGAATTATCTAAAAAGTATGGAAATGGTTTTAGTAAGACTAATTTGTATAGGTTTTATATGTTTTATAAATTATATGAAAACATTTTCCCATCACTGATGGGAAAAACTCAAAATTTACTTTCTTGGACACATTATTCTGTTCTAATTCAAGTTTTGGATGATGATGCTAGACTTTGGTATGAGAAAGAAGCAATTAAAGAAACTTGGAGTGTAAGAACTCTTCAAAGAAATATATCTTCACAATATTATTATAGAATTTTAAAGACACCAACTATAAAAGAAAAACAAGAATTAGATGGTAAATATAATAACTTAGAATTTATTAAAAATCCTCTTACGTTAGAGTTTTTAGGATTAGAGAATAATCTTTCTTTTACTGAGGCTGATTTAGAAAGTAGTATTATAAGTAATTTGCAGAGTTTTTTGATGAGCTTGGCAAAGGTTATTCTTTTGTAGGTAGACAGTATCATATTCATACTGAGAAGTCTGATTACTATATAGATTTAGTGTTTTATAATTATATTATCAAATGTTTTGTTTTAGTGGATTTAAAAATAGGTAAGATAACTCATCAAGATGTAGGTCAAATGGACATGTATGTTAGAATGTTTGATAAATTGAAAAAATTAAATGATGATAATTCTACTATAGGCATTGTTTTATGTACAGATACTGATGAAGATATTGCTAAATATTCTATATTAAATGATAATTCTAAATTATTTGCATCTAAATATAAATTGTATCTTCCTACGGAAGAGGAACTTAGAAGAGAGATAGAACTTCAAAAAGAATTATTTTATTTGCAACAATTGGAGAAGGATTATGAATGAAAAGATAATTGTAAATGGTTATGAATTAGATGAACAACAATTAGCTTCTGTAATTGAAAACGAAAAATATTCTTTGATAATTGCAGGTGCAGGTTCTGGTAAGACTTTGACTTTAATAGGTAAGATAAAATATTTATTAGATAATAGTATATTAAAACCAGATGAAATATGTTGTATATCTTTTACTAATGAGGCTACTAATAATTTAAGAGAAAGTATATTCAAAAATTGTAATATAGAGTTATCAGTTTTTACTTTTCATAAGCTTGCTTTAACTATATTAAAAGATAGTGGTATTCAGTATAATATTGCAGATTCTGATTTGTTATCTTATATAATTGATGAGTTTTTCTTTAGTAAATGTTTTGGTAATATTTTATTACAAAATATAGTTTATAAGATTTTTCATGTATATATTTTTAAAAGTACTAAGAAATGGGAAGATATAGTAAATTCTAGAGAGTTAGTAAATTTAAAGAAAACTATTATGACTTTTATTAATTTAATGAAAGGCAATGGTTATTCTATTGAGTCATTTGAAAGGTTCTTTAAAAGTAGAAGATTTAGAAAGGTTTTGTGCCTTATTTATGCTATATATGTTATTTATGAGGTTGAAAAAGTTAGTAGTGGTTTAATAGATTTTGATGATATGATGAGTTATGCTACAAATATTGTAAAAAGAAATATTATTAGGCTACCTTTTAAAATGTTTATAATAGATGAATTTCAGGATACATCGTTATTAAGGTTTAATCTTATACGTGAATTAGTAAAGTTAAATGATGCTGGGTTGTGTGTAGTTGGAGATGATTATCAGTCTATTTATCATTTTTCTGGTTGTGATTTGGAGATATTTCTGAATTTTAAAGATTATTATAATGAGGCAAAAATATATAGGTTAGAAAAAACTTATAGAAATAGTTTGGAACTGGTTAATACTGCTGGTAAGTTTGTTATGAAGAATCCCAATCAAATTAAGAAGAATTTAGTGAGTCCTAAGAGATTAGATAAGCCTATTAATTTAGTTTATTTTAATAATATCGATAGTGTACTTGAGAGAGTAATTGGAGATATTCCAAAGGATAAAGAAATCTTAATAATAAGTAGAAACAATTTTGATATAAAGAAGTATACTAAATGTTTAAGTTATGAAATAAGAGATAACAATTATATAGAATTTCTAAAATTTAAAGATAGGAAAATAAGATTCTTGTCTATACATTCTTCTAAAGGTTTAGAAAGTGATGTAGTAATTATTCTTAATGTTTCTAATGATTTATATGGGTTACCAATTAAATTGAAAGATGAGAAAGTGCTTTCTTTAGTTAAAAAAAATCAACCTTATCCTTATGAGGAAGAGAGAAGACTTTTTTATGTTGCTTTAACTAGAACAAAAAGTTATATATATTTGTTAGTTCCTAATAGTAAACCATCTATATTTGCAAGTGAAATAAAGTATGATGAGAATGTTAAAGTATATAGTTTTAATTGATTTTCTTTTCTATTGTTATTAGTTCTCCTGGAGTACAATCTAAGTATTCACATAATAACTCTATTGTATGGAATGATATTGATGTTGTTTCTCCTTTGATAATTTTATTAATGTTAGTTTGAGAAATGTTTGTTTTTTTACATAGCCAATATTTAGATTTATTTATTCTTTTTAAAAGTTTTTCAATGTTTATTGTAATCATTTTAATACCTCTTTCATATATAAAATTTTACTAAATATATAACTTTAAAATAACCTATATATAAAAATATCATTTGCAAATATATCACTTGTAAATCATCTGTTTTTGATATATAATAAAATAAATGTGAGGGTAGAAAGGGAACTTATGAAAAATAAATTATTAATAATTACTTTAATTGGATTACTGATGTTAACTGGATGTGAAAGTAAAAAGCAGGAGGAAAGTAAACAAGTAGTAGAAACAAATGGGATGCTAACTTATACAATAGATGGTGAAGTAGCAAAGGAAAAACCTACAAAAGAGGATGGTTACTTTGTTAATAAGATTGTGTGTGATAACGGAACAGATATGATGTGGGATAATGATAATTGGGAAGTAGAATTAACAGAAGTGAAAAGTAAAGATAGATGTATGGTGGATTTTACAAAAGATAGTAGTGCTTCTGGGTATAGAATTACAGTTACGTCTAATAGCACATCTAGTTTAGATAGTTTATCAAAAGCTACAACTGAGAATGGAACAGTAATAATATATTCAACATCAACAATAAAAAATGTAAGTGGATGCAATGGAAAGATAGAAGGAAACAAAGTAATAGTAAGTAATGTAACAGAAAATCAAACATGCAATATAACAATGGAGCTAACTTTAGCAAATGCTATTCTAATTGCATATGCACCAAAACCAGCAAGAACATCATTTAGCATTATAGATGATGGGATACCAGGATTATATACGGGAAGTGATGACCAAGGAACTACATACTATTTTAGTGGAGATGGTACTAACATGAATAACTGGGTAAGCTTTGCTGGGAAACTTTGGAGAGTAATTAGAATCAATGGAAACGGAAGTGTAAGGTTATTGTACGCTGGAAATGGGACGAGTGCAGTCGATGTTAGTATGAGTGTATATAGTTTAAATAGTAATACTTATAATCATCCTGCTTATGTAGGATGGAAATATGCAGAAGGTGAAAATATAGAAGAAAATAGAGAAAGTATTACAAATAGTGGGGCATATAATGTTGTAAATACATGGTACAATGAGTTAAGTGATGATAAAAAGAATTATATAGATATTGAAGCAATATATTGTAATGATAGAGATTTAGCAGATGGTAATTCATACAATGTAAGTAAAACATTTTACTATAATGTATATACAAGACTATTTTTATATAAAACTCCTACGTTTAAGTGTAATAATTTAAGCGATAGGTTCACGACATTTGGATTGATGACAGCAGATGAAGTGGCATTCGCAGGTGGAGTATGGGGTATACAAAACATGAAAAGTTATTATTATTTGAATAAAATGGGGATAGGCAGTATTACTGAAGAATATGATTGGTGGACTATGACTCCTTTTCGCTGGAATAAATATTCTAATGCAGGAAGAGCTGCAATGGTGATTATAAATGGTTCTAATGGTATGTTAAATAATTCTGATATTGCAGTAAAAAGTGCAGTTATTAGACCAGTAATTTCTATTAAAAAAGAAACTTTAATTACTGGAGGAGATGGTAGTGGCGATAATCCTTATACTTTATCTTTATAATATTTTATAAAAGTAGTACATATAATTATTTTGTTATATTTACTTTTTAGTATATTTTAGTATTTGCTTACATATTATTAGTTAGGTGATACTATGGATAGAACAAGTGAACTTGGTAATAATTTTAATCATGCAATTAGTATTAATGAAAGAAAGAATGTATTAATAACTGGAGTAAAGAAATTAGAGAATTTTGATAGTAAAGAGTTTTTCTTAGAAAGTATAATGGGTTATATATTAATAAAAGGAGAAGGCTTAGAATTAATTAAATTAGATACATTTCAAGGTACTTTATCTATAAAGGGAAAAGTTAATAGTATGAATTATTTGGAGAGTGGAGGAAAGAAAGTAAATAAAGAGAGTATGCTTTCTAAATTGTTTAAATGAGTTTAGATACTCAGATTATAAGTTTGTTATTCTCTTTTGGATATGGTATTTTGGTAAGTTATTTATTTAATTTAAATTATAACTTTATATATTTATCTTCTCTTTTATATAGAATTGCTATAAATATATTGTTTACTGTTGATTTAGCTTTGGTATATTTCTTGCTTATAAAAGTGATTAACTTCGGGGTTATCCACATTTATTTTGTATTTGCGTTTTTGCTTGGATTTATTTTATTTGTTAATAGATATAAGTTTCTTAGAAAGATAATTAAAGTTAAAAAGTATGTCAAAATTAAAAAATCTAGTAAATAGATTTTTTTGACTAATTTAAAGTGAGTTCTATATTTAATACATATATATGAGAAAGTGTTGACTAATTGATATTACTCTCATTATATCAAAGGATGAGAGTATTTTTGGGCAAAAAAATAGGTCGTCCTCCAAAGACGGCGTTCTTGCAAAAACGATTTAACGTTTTTATGTATGAAGTCAAATTATTGCTGGTATTTCTTGATGAAATTTTGATTTTTGAGGTAAAAAAATTAGAACGTCCTCCGAAGACGGCGTCCCTACAAAAACGATTTAACGTTTTTCCCATCGCATGTTAACATATTATCACATAATATATGCAATGTCAAACTATTTTCAGTTATTTGAAGTGTTTTTCAACGATTTTTGAAAAGTATTCATATACTGATTTTAATAGTTCATTATTATTATAGTATGATTTGTGTATAATTATTCTTTTATATATGAATTTTTTTACTTTTTTGTTCATCTTTCTTTGTATGTTTTTGTCATTAACGAAAAATTTAAACATATATATTGCACTTGTTATTTGCTTTATTCTAGAGTTTTTGATTTTTTTGATAATTATTTTTTTGCTAATATCATTTTTTGTGAGAAATTGGCTTATTTCATATGGTACATGATACTCATTGTCTTTTATCTTGAGGTCAGTTAATACATTAGTATTGTGATATATTGCATTTCTGAGTCTTCCAACATCTCTTAGGATGAATACATTTTTGTTTTCAGATTTTAAGTTGTATTCTAAAGTGATGAAGTTATAAAAATCTATTAATTCACCAAATGTAATTATTTCTAAAAATTCCCAAATTGGAATGTTTTCTAATTTTTTGTCTTGATTAATGTCGTATTTATTAAATATTTTCTTGTAGTAAACGCTACCTGTTTTAGTGTATATGCTTTTGTGTAATTTTTTTGGATAGTTTTTATTGTTATAGTCTTTATCTAAATATAAATTTACAATATTATAACCATCATCTTTCTCTTTTACGATTTTTAGTATTCTTAGTTTTAAATGGTGTTCTATATTTGAGATAAGTTCAAATAAAAGTATTCTAAGTTCGTAATCTATTCTTGCTAGGTCGCATAAATATGCAAAATCCAAATCAGTATATTTGTCTATGAACTCATTATTTATATAAAACTGCTCAAAGTTGTTTTTGTATGCTGTTATGTTGTAGCAATTATTTGTTTCTTCTAAATATTTAATTGTATTTTTTTCATTAATGTGTTTAAATTTTATATTTTTATCTTTTAGTTTTTCTATCAATTCTTCTGTGCTTAGCATATGTTTATTCCCTGTCATAAATATTCACTTCCTATTGGAAAGTTATTATAACATGTCGTTTTATAAATGTAAAATGCGAATTTTGTTGTGTAAAGTAGTACGTTAGGTAATTGAAACATAGTGTGATATGTGGTACTATTTTTTATAGGATGGAGAATATGAAGAAGGCTACAAAAAAAGATAAGAGAAGAATTACAGTTTTAATTATTGTTTTTGTACCGTTACTAGGTTTGTTTATTAGTAACATGTTTTCATATTGGTCTACTATTTATTCTAATATTAAAGAAAAGAAGGAATTAGAAAAAGCGTATAAAGAGAGACTTGAGGAAGAAGAACTATTGAAGAGTGAAATTAATAAATTGCAAGATGAAGAGTATATTGCTAGATATGCAAGAGAGAAATATTTATATAGTAAAGATGGAGAAATAATTATAAAGATAGATTAAAATTAAAGTTAGTAGTTTTAATTTATTTTTTTTAATTGTATAATAGACTTAAGAAGTAGGAGTGGTATTATGTTTGATAGATTAAATGATAGACAAAGAGAAGCAGTTTTACATAAGGAGGGACCTTGTTTAGTTCTTGCAGGAGCAGGTTCTGGAAAGACTAGAGTTCTTACTGAGAGGATATGTTACTTAATAAATGAGGGAGTTAGACCACAAAATATACTTGCTATTACATTTACTAATAAGGCTGCAAGAGAAATGAGAGAGAGAGTTCATAATTCCATAGGAGATGAAGCGGATAAAATATTTATTGGAACTTTTCACTCTTTAGGTTTAAAGATAGTTAGAGAGAATGCAGAGGTCTTAGGATATAGTAAGAATATAACTATATTAGATAAAGATGATGTTAATTCTTTGATTAAGAAATTTATGAAAGAGATGAATCTAGATAGTGATAAGTATCCTGTTAAATATATTTTAAATAAAATAAGTTTTGCTAAGAATGAGGGACTTAGTCCAGAGCAGTATGAAAAGTTTATGAAAGGTGCTTTGGATGAGGCAGTTATTAGAATATATAAAAGATATGTTAATGCTCTTAAGAGAAATAATAGTGTAGATTTTGATGATTTACTTATAATGCCACTTGAAATATTTAAGAAAAGTGATGAAGTGATGGATAAGTATCAAGAGCATTATCAATATATATTAGTTGATGAGTATCAAGATACTAATGGGGTTCAATATGATTTATGTAAGATGCTTGCTAGTAAGTATCGTAATTTGTTTGTAGTAGGAGATATGGACCAGTCTATTTATTCTTTTAGATTTGCTAATTATATGAATGTTCTTAATTTTGAAAAAGATAATCCTGATGCTAAAGTAGTAGTGCTTGATGAGAATTATAGAAGTACTAATAATATTTTGAAGGCGGCTAATCAAGTTATTAAAAATAATACTGAAAGAAAAGAGAAGAATCTTTGGAGTAATAATGGTGATGGAGATAAGATAAAGTATGTAAGATGTGAAGGGGAGTTAGATGAAGCTAAGTATGTTGTTAGTGAAGCAAGAAAGTTAATACAGATGGGAGAAAATCCTAGTGAGATAGCAGTTTTGTATAGAACTAATGGACAAAGCCGTGTGGTAGAAGAGTCTTTCTTAAAAGAAGGAATACCTTTTAAAATTGTTGGTAGTTATTTCTTCTATAATAGAAAAGAGATTAAAGATTTAATTGCTTATTTGCATTTGATCTATAATTCTAATGATGATGTTAGTTTAGAGAGAGTTATTAATGTTCCTAAGAGGGGGATTGGACTTAAGACTATAGATAAACTCAGAACAGAGGCTAATATTAGAGATGTCAGTATGTTCGATGTTATAGATAGTGGTAAAGAGTTAGAGTTTAAGAAGTTGATTATAGATTTAAGGGAAGAGAGTAAGAATACTAATTTAAGTGGACTTGTTGATTTGATATTAGATAAGAGTGGTATTAAAAAAGAACTTGAAGAGACTAATAGTTTAGAAAGTGAGATTCGTTTAGAAAACTTGGAAGAATTTAAGAGTATTACTTTGGCCTTTGAAGAAAGAGGTATATATAATTTAGATGAATTTCTTGAAAATATTAGTTTAGTTAGTGATATGAAAGAATATAAAGAAGTAGAAAATGGTGTTACTTTGATGACTCTTCATTCTGCTAAGGGGTTAGAGTTTAATAATGTTTTTCTAGTTGGTATGGAAGAAGGAATTTTTCCACATAGTAGATGCTATGAGACTCCAAGTGAGATGGAGGAAGAAAGAAGACTTTGTTATGTAGGCATTACTCGTGCTAGGAAGAAACTTTATTTGCTTAATGCTAAGAAAAGAACACTTTACGGAAAGACTACTATGAATATGCCTAGTAGATTTATAGATGAGATAAGTGAAGATTTGGTTGAAAGTAATATTCAAAAAACACCTCAAATAAATGTTGGAAATATGTATGAGAGTGGTAGAAATGATGACTTGAATGTAGGAGATAGAGTTAATCATGAAAAGTATGGAGCTGGGGTTGTCGTTAAAATAGATGGAAGCTTAGCTACTATTGCTTTTGGACATAAAGATGGAATTAAACAACTTATGAAGAATCATAAGAGTTTAAAGAAAGTTGTAATGTAATATGAAATTTTTTGTGGTTGGACTAATATCTATTTTGGTTATTATTTATTTAGAGTATAAGTTAAAGACATGGAGAAAAGAAACTTTATTTTTAAGTTTTAAAAAAAATTTAAATGTTATAAATGTTGTTTGTGTCTCTTTACTTTTTGCTTCTTTGATGTTATTGATTTCTTTATTGCTAGAAAAGTGTGGGGTTTTTATTAATGGAAAAGGAACTTTTGAAATTGAAATGTTGCCTTATATTTTATATTCAGTTAGTATAGTTCCGTTAATAGAAGAGTATTTTTATAGATTTTTGCCATATAAAATTGTTTTGCTACCTCAGTATTTTAAATATCTTCTAGTTTTAAGTAGTTTAGTGTTTGCTTTTAGTCATTCAGTTGTAGGTGCAGAGTATGTTTATATATTTTGTATGGCTTGTATATTATCTTATATTTATTTAAAAACAAAAAATATTTTATATTCTATTTTTTCTCATGGTGTATACAATTTGTTTGTCTTTCTTAATTATTATGCTTATTTTAATAACGTGTTAATTTTGGTAATAATTATATTTATTTGTTTAATTATTTTATATAGAGATAAAATAAAGATTTTGAAATTCTAAGTTAAATACTTAGTTTTTTTTAAAGATTATTATGTCTTTAAAGGAGTTAGTTTAGTAAATAGTATTATTTGTTTGAGTATACTATTGTAAGTTAAATCTCTTGTCATAAAATAGAGAAATTTAAAAGTGTTCATATGTTATAACTATAATGGTTAAGATAAATGTTTTTGTTATTTTCTTTTTTAGATTTCTCTTGTATAATAAAGATGGTGAATAAGATATGGATAGAATAAACGAGTTAGTTGATATTTTAAACGAAGCAAACTATAATTATTATGTTTTAGATAATCCTACTATTACTGACCAAGAGTATGATAAATATTTAAGAGAATTAATTGATTTAGAAAGAGAGTATCCTGAATATATTAAGGATGATAGTCCTACTCAAAGAGTTGGTGGAGAGGTAAGTGAGGGTTTTAGTAAGCATAGACATAAGATTCCTATGATAAGTCTTTCAAATGTTTTTAATGAGGAAGAAATAAGAGATTTTGATAGGAAGATTAAGAAAGAAGGAGTTAATCCCGAGTATGTTTGTGAGCTTAAGATAGATGGTTTAGGTGTTTCTTTAAGTTATGAGAATGGAAAGCTAATTACTGCTTCTACTAGAGGGGATGGAATAGTAGGAGAAGATATTACTAGCAATGTTAAAACCATTAAGAGTGTTCCTCTTTCTTTAAAAAAACCTGTGACAATTGAAGTACGTGGCGAGATATATATGCCTAAGAAAGTTTTGTCTGAGCTTAATAAAAGGCGTGAGATTGATGGACTTCCTTTGTTTCAAAATTGCAGAAATGCAGCTGCTGGTAGTATTAGACAATTAGATAGTAAGATTGTTGCTGAGAGAAGATTAGATACTTTTATATATCATTTGCCTAATCCTTTAGATTATAATATTAAAACTCACTTTGAAGCATTAGAGTTTATGAAAGAACTTGGTTTTAAGACTAATTCTGAAAGTATGTTAGTTAGCGATATAAATGGTATTTTAGACTTTATAAAGTCTAGAGGAGAAAAGAGAAAGAGTTTATCTTATGATATAGATGGTGTTGTTATTAAAGTAAATGATATAAAGACACAGAGCGAACTTGGCAATACTGCTAAATATCCTAAATGGGCAACTGCTTATAAGTTTCCAGCAGAAGAAGTTCTTACAAAACTTACGGATATAATATTTACTGTGGGAAGAACAGGAGCAGTTACTCCTAATGCCATGTTAGAACCTGTTATAGTTGCAGGTTCTACGATATCTAGAGCTACTCTTCATAATGAAGATTATGTTATAAGTAAAGGTTTGATGATAGGTGATATAGTTTCTATTAGAAAAGCTGGTGATGTTATACCAGAAGTAGTTGAAGTAAAGTTAGATAGAAGAACAGGAGAAGAAAAATCCTTTATTATGGCAAGTAAGTGTCCTATATGTGGAAGTGAATTAAAAAAATATGATGATATTGTGGGGAGTTTTTGTGTGAATGAACATTGTCCTGCTAGAAAAATAGAGAGTTTATGTCATTATGTTAGTAGGAATGCTATGAATATAGACGGATTAGGAGAAAGAATTATTGAGGATTTCTATAATTATGGTTTTATAAAGAGTTATAGTGATATTTATAAATTGGGAGACATTAGAGAAAAGCTAATAAGACTTGAAGGTTTTGGAGATAAAAGTGTAGATAATTTGTTAGAGGCAATTGAAAATAGTAAGCAGAATGGATTAGAAAGATTAATTAATGCTATTGGAATAAATGGTGTTGGTACTAAAACTGCTAAGGTGCTTGCAGTTAAATTTAAGACTTTGGAATCTCTTATGAATGCATCTTATGATGAATTGGTAGCTATTCAAGATATTGGTGATATTTTGTCTACTAGTATTGTTAATTATTTTAAAGATGAAAAGAATATTCAAGAAATTAATGATTTAATAGAATTAGGAGTTAATACTAAATATGAATCTAGTCATATTGAAGAGGATGAGAGAGTAAGTGGTAAGCGATTTGTTATAACTGGTTCTTTTGATTTTATTACTAGAGATGAGATAAAGAGAATGATTGAAGATAGAGGTGGAAATACTAGTAGCAGTGTTTCAAGTAAAACAGATGTTGTTATAGTGGGTGATGAACCTGGCAAAAAGTATGATGATGCACTTAGATTTGGTATAACAATATGGAGAGAAAGTGAGTTAAAGGAGTTTATAGATGAATAAATTTGTTAAAATTGCGATAGTGTTTTTGTTATTATGTTTAATAATAGGTGGGGGTATTTATTTTAAGAATGTTTCAATAGGAAATTATGTTATAGAGAATGTTACTATAAATAAAGTGACTGTAGGTAATAATGAAGTTGTTATTGATGGGTTTCTTAATAGTTCTGGAAAAGCTTATAAGAATTATGATTATCAATTGGTTGGTAGTGAACTTTATGTTAATATTAGAGAAGTATTAGTATCTAATAAATATAATTCTGGAGCATTTAGAATAACTGTACCTGTTAATGGTTCTAGTATTCAAGATATTTATCTTAGTGATGGAAGTAACACTAAAGTTATTTATAATAAGAATATTGAGAATTAATAAGATTCTAAAGCTCTTATGCTTTTAGGAGTGTAAGAGTTTTCTATTTGTTAATTATTCGTTATGTAAACTAGCATAAATTAATAAAATATTGTATAATTAGTATCAAGAGGTGAAAAGAATGAAAAAGTTAATTAAGGAAAATAAAGTTTTATTTGTTTTATCTATTATAATTTTAATAAGTTTGATATGCATAGGGGTGGGGTTAATAACTTATTTTTATAGTGAAGATGGAGATAAATTTGGAAATAGGTGTGAAGGTGCAGATAAGTTACCTATAAGTGAAAATATTTCTGAAGATATAAAAAGTTTATATGAAAGTGGTGTAGAGAGTGTTAAAGTTGATGTTATTTGTAAACGTATTGATGTTTTGATAGATGTTGCACCAGGTATTAGTAAGGTGGATGCTCAAAGTATAGGAGTTAGGGCATTAGAAAAGTTTACTGATGAGCAAAAATCTTTCTATGATATTTCATTTTTGATTACTTGTAAAGGTAATACTGAGGAGACTACTGTTTTTCCAATGCAAGGTATGAAAAATTCTGAAAATTCTCAAATAGTATGGACTAATAATTAAGAGGAGTTATTATGAGGAAAAATAATAGGAAAAAGTATTTTTTAATTACAGGGTTAGTTTTAATATTATTAGTGCTTCTTTTTGGAATATTATATTATGTAAACAATTCTAAGAATAATTATTCTTTTGCTGAGAAGAATTGGATTAATAGTAATGTTGATAACATTAAGAATGTAAATGTTCAATCTGGCTTACCTATTTTTAGTGAAAATGGTGAAGGTGTATTTTATGATTATTTAAGGGAAATGGAAAAAGATACAGGTTTAACATTTAATATTACTGTTAGTTCTGATGGTAATTCTAGTGAATCATATAAGCTTTTAAATAAGAATGATATTGATAAAAACGACTTAGTCTTTTATACAGACCATTATGTTGTTATTAGTAAGTCTGATAAGCAATTAGTTGATTTATCTAATATTAATGAACAATTAATTGGTGTTATAGGTGAAGATAAAGAATATGTATCTAAGTATTTGAGTGATTATAATTTTGAAATTCAAGATTATGATAATTTTACTAAAATGGATGAGGAAATGAATCATTCAATATATTATGCAATTATTCCTATGTATAGATATATGACTGATATAGTGTATAATAAATATAATATTGTGTATCATATAGAAGGGCTACATTCTCATTATGTTTTGAGTAAATCTGTTGATAATGATATTTTGAGTAACGTACTCACAAAATTTTATAATAAATGGGAAGATGAGATTTATACTAATATAAATAAGCATTTCTTAGCACTTTATTATAAATCTAATAGTTTGAGTGAACTTGAAAGAGAAACAATTACGGGTGATGATTTGTTAGTAGGTTATATAGAAAATATGCCTTATGAGGGTAAAATCAATAATCATTTTAGTGGTGTTACTAATGAATATTTAAGTTTATTTGCAGATATGACAGGCGCTACTTATAAATATATTAAGTATAATGATTTAAATAAGTTGACTGAGGCTCTTAATTCTAAGAAAGTTGATTTAGTTCTAAATTATTATAATATTAGTAGTCCTAGTTATCAATCAAGTGTTGGTCTTGGAAATATAAACTATGTTATTATTACTCATCATGATAATGTGATTCCAGTTGAAAGTTTAGAGAGTATTAAAGATGATAATATTAAGATGGTTAAAAATACTAAACTATATAATTTTATAAAAGATAAACAAATGGAAGTTCAAGATTATGATAATTATAGAGAGTTATTTAAAGATATGAATAATAGAGATGTAGTTATAATGGAGAAGAGTACTTTTGAATTTTATAAGAATAGTAAACTAAAAAATTATGTTATTAAATATATAGGTACAAGTGATGTTAGTAATTCGTTCTTACTTAATAATGATAATAGAGTACTTAATGATATGTTTAATTTCTATTTGACTACATTAGGAAATAAATCAGTTCATAATATGGCTGTAAGAGATTCTTTGCAAGATGTTAATGCTAATGTAATTATTCAGTTTGTAATTAGTAATATAACTTATATTTTAATCTTAGGTTTAGCAATAGCTTTCTTACTCTTTAAATTTAATAGGAAAGTTAAAGTTACTAAGAAGATTAAGAAAGAAGATAAGATGATGTACTTAGATATTATGACTAATCTTAAGAATAGAAATTATCTTAATGATAATCTTAACTATTGGGAATCTAATAAGATTTATCCACAATCTATAGTGGTAGTCGATTTGAATAATATTTCTACTATTAATGATACTAAGGGGCATGAAGAAGGAGATAAACAAATTAAAGGTGCTGCTGGAATACTTATAAAAACTCAAAGGGAAAATTCTGAAATTATTAGAACTGATGGAAATGAATTTTTGATATATTTAGTTGGATATGAAGAAAAACAGATAGTTACGTATGTTAATAAATTACTTAAAGAATTTAAGAATTTACCATATGAGTATGGAGCTAGTGTTGGTTATTCTATGATTAATGCAGAGTCTACTACTATTGACGATGCTATTAATGAAGCACTTATTATGATGAGGAGAAATAAAGGGGAAAAATAATATGATAGATAAGATAAAAGATTTTGTTAAAAATGTTTTAGATATTATGAGGAAACCTGAGATGCTTACTTTACCTAGTACACTTGCTTACTATTTCGTTTTAAGTGCTGTACCTATTATATCTATAGTACTTTTGATAGCAACTTCTTTTAACTTGTCTGCTTCTTTTATTATAGATTTTATTGCTGACAATTTTAGTGAGGATTTGGTAAATCTTCTTACTCCTTTATTTTCTGAACAGACTTTTTCTTTAGGTTTTATGGTTTATCTTGGAGTTTCTTTCTTTCTTGCCAGTAATGGTAGTGATTCTATAATTGTTGCTTCAAATATGATTTTTAATTTAGAAAATAAGCATTATATTAAAAGAAGAATTAAAGCATTTGGAATAACATTAATTATTTTCTTACTTTTTACATTTATGTTGATAGTTCCATTGTTTGGTGAGCAGATTATTGCTATTTGTATAAGTTTGGGTGTTAGAAATTCTATTGTTGATGTAATGAAAATGCTTTATCCAGTGTTAAATGTTCCAGTAACTTTAATAGTCATGTATTTTGCAATAAAGCTAATTTACGTTATAGCACCAGATGATAAAATTAAAAGTAAATATGTAACTAAAGGTGCTGTATTTACAACTACTCTTTGGTTTATTGTAACCATGATTTATTCTTATTATATTAAAAATCTTGCAGATTATAGTCATTATTATGCTGGACTTGGTACTATAGTTATGCTTATGGTATGGCTTTATATTTTGGCATTTATATTTGTTATAGGTATAAGCTTGAATTATAGAAATGCAACTGAAGAGATAGAGAGAACTAATACTATTAAGTTAAAAGAACTTGAAGAAAGAGTTAGGGCTAGTAAAGTAAAATAGGCAATACTTTTAATTATGTAGAGACTAGTGTTTCTTACAAAATCGTAAGAGCAAATTGGTCTTTTTTTCTGTATAATTATATTTGTTAAGTGAAGTTAACAAAAAAGTAATGAGTAGTTGGTGGAATGCAACTAAGTTATTGTTTAAAATAAGACTAATATTAAGGTGAAGTTTATAATATATGAATAGAACTTCTTTAATTGTTATTAAGTTAGGTGGTGTTTTTAAAAGAAAGGTTATTGGGAGTGAAGGTGTAAGCATAGTTCTTTGGAAAATAAAGAAAATTAATTTAAGTTTTAATAATTTTTCATATACTGGAGAAATATTACAGTTTGGGGTATAATAGTTATTATGGCATTTTTAAAATATTGTGTTATGCCTACATATTTTTATAAATTTAAATATTTGATTTGCAGGAGTAAAAAGAGTGATTATATTTCTTTGACATTTGGTAATGTGCCTAATGAGTATAATGAAAAGTTTTTTGACTTATCTAAAGGATAGGATTTTAACTGTACTTTCTTTTTGGATGAAGATTTTGTTTTTAAGTATAGAGATATAGTTTCTAGAATGTTAACTGATAGTCATTTGGTAGGAGTTTATTCTTGTTAACATATGAATCCTTGGAGTGTTGATTATTTAAGGGCTAATATGGATTTTATAAATGGTATTAATGTTTTAGAAGAGATTGGTATTTCTGTTAAATTTTATAGAGTATTTTCGGAGAATAATTTGTTTAAATTATGAAAGAGGAAAAGTTGAAGTCTCTTTAATAACTTTGGAAGTTTTAAGAGAGACTGTACTTGATTTGATTAGTATGATTTATTGTTTTAGGAGATTAGATAGGTATGATGAAGAATAGGAAATTAAGAATTATATATTTTTTGATATTTTTGATATGCGTTGTAGGGACTTTTTATGTTGTCTTTAAGAAAAATGATGTTAATTTGATTTTGAGTAATATTTCTAAGACTGATTTTAAATTTATATTTTTGGCAATTTTATGTATGTTTGCATATATTAGTGGAGAGGGTATTAATATTAGGCGTGTTCTTGTTACTAGTGGACATAAAGTAAACTTTTTTAGTGCTTTTAAGTATGCAGCAGTAGGCTTCTTCTTTAGTTCAATTACTCCTTCTGCAACTGGAGGAGATCCTGCTCAACTGTTTTTTATGGCTAAAGATAATCTTCCTGTAACTCACAGTGTTTTAGCTCTTCTGGTGGAGTTATCTAGCTTTCAGGCAGTTTTATGTATCTTGTCTTTAGTTGGACTTATTGTTAATTTTGATCTGTTAATAAATTCTAGTAGTATAAAGTATTTTTTAATTTTAGGTATGATTATAAATATTCTTTATTTGACTTTTCTTATAATGATGATTTTTTCTAAAAAAACTGTTATAAAAATTATTAATTTTATTTATAGAGTTTTTGGTAGAATTTCTAAGAAAAGTGATTTGATTTATGATAAATGTTTAAAACAAGTTGATGATTATCATGAGTGCGCTATTTATTTGAAAAGTCATAAGATTGTACTTCTAAAAATCTTTTTGACTACGATGATACAGATGATACTTTATTATAGCGTTCCATACTTTGTTTATAGATCTTTAGGTTTACAAGGAGAGAACATTTTTACATTTGTACTGTTACAAGCATCTCTTAGTATGGCTATTTCTTATATGCCGATGCCTGGTACAGTAGGTGCTAGTGAAGGTGCATTTATGTTAGTCTTTAAGTCGCTTTTTCCTGCTAGTGTTTTAAGTAGTGCTATGTTAGTCAGTAGAGGTGTTAGCTTTTATTTGTTTGTTGTAATTAGTGGATTTATTATTTTAAGTAGCATTATTTATGAAAAATTATGTAAAAAAAATAAGAGTATTTGTGTATAACTACTCTTTTTATTTGATTTAAAGTTACGATTGTGTTATTATTTAAGATAGATACTAGGGAGGATTTATTATGAGTTTAAAAGGCCCTTATACTGAGGAAGAGAAAAAAATTATTGAAGAAGATGGCTTATACTATGAAATGGGAGAATCTAAATATGAGAAGAAAAAAAGATTTATTTTAATTTTTGTATTCTTTGTCCTTCTTTTAGGACTTACTGCTTTAGGTACTTGGTCTTTTGTTAAGTATTTTCGTGATAGTACTAATGGATTAAATATCGATTTAAATGGTGACAGGTGGCCAGATCTGAATATTGATTTAGATAACGATGGCAAATGCGATGTAAACTGTGATATAGACGGAGATGGTAAGCCAGATATTAATATTAGTTATCCTAAGTATGGAAGATTACATGCAGCAATATTCAATGTAGATACCGATGGAGATGGCAAACCTGATTGGAACTTAATTAATCAAGATACCGATGGAGATGGCAAATGTGATTTAAACTGCGATATAGATAATGATGGGTGGCCAGATACTAATTTAGATTTAGATGGAGATGGCAAGCCAGATATTAATATCGATACAGATGGAGACGGTAAATGCGATTTAAATTGTGATTTAGATGGAGATATGAAGCCAGATTTAAACATCGATACAGATGGAGACGGCAAATGTGATGTAAACTGTGATACTGATGGCGATGGCAAACCAGATATTAATATTACTATAAAAGGTGATCCTGAAGATAAGCCTATATTTAATATCGATATAGATGGAGATGGTAAGCCAGATAAGAATTTGACAAATCAAGATACAGATGGAGATGGCAAGTGCGATTTGAATTGTGATATTGATAAAGATGGATGGCCAGATACTAATTTAGATATAGACGGAGATGGCAAGCCAGATATTAATATCGATACAGATGGAGACGGTAAGTGTGATTTAAATTGTAATACTGATGGAACAGGTAAATGTAATTATAATTGTGACACTGATGGAGACGGAAAACCAGATACTAATATAGATACAAATGGTAATAAGCTTCCAGATATGAATTTGGATATTGATGGAGATGGCAAACCAGATGTTAATGTAGATAAAGATGGGGATGGCAAACCAGATGATAATCTAATGAATCAAGATACAAATAAAGATGGTATTTGTGATTTAAATTGTGATACAAATGGAGATGAGTGGCCAGATACTAATATAGACATAGACGGAGATGGTAAACCAGATATTAATATAGATGTTGATAATGATGGAGTATGTGATTATAATTGTGATGCTGATGGAGATGGCAAACCAGATGATAATCTTATGAATCAAGATAAAGATGGAGATGGCAAGTGCGACTTGAATTGTGATACAGATGGAGATGGCAAGCCAGATATTAATATTGATGCAAACGGAGACGGTAAATGTGATTTGAATTGTGACACTGATGGAGATGGTAAGTGTGATTTAAATTGTGATACAAACGGAGACGGTAAGTGTGATAAGAATTGTGATATAAATGGCGATGACAAGTGTGACAGAAATTGTTATGATAACAATGATAAATGTATAAAGAATTGTGACACTGACGGAGACGGTAAGTGTGATACAAATTGTTATGAGAATCCGAATAAACCAGATTTGTGTACAAAAAATTGTGATACAAATGGTGATGGCAAATGTGATTTGAATTGCGATACTGATGGAGATGGTAAGTGTGATAAGAATTGTGACACTGATGGAGATGGCAAGTGCGATGTTGATTGTTATGATAACAATGATAAATGTATAAAGAATTGCGATACCGATGGAGACGGTAAGTGTGATACAAATTGTTATGAGAATCCAGATAAACCTGGAGTTTGTACAAAAAATTGTGATTTTGACGGAGACGGTAAGTGTGATTTAAATTGTGATACCGATGGAGATGGCAAGTGCGATGTGAATTGTTATGAGAATCCAAGTAAACCAGATGTGTGTACAAAGAATTGTGATACAGATGGCGATGGTAATTGTGATGTGAATTGTCATGAGAATCCAAGTAAACCAGATGTGTGTACAAGAAACTGTGATTATGATGGAGATGGCGAGTGTGATTTAAACTGTAACGAAGATCCAAATAAACCAGGGGTGTGTACAAAAGATTGTGATACAGATGGCGATGGTATTTGTGACTTGAATTGTACTTGTAAGGAAAATTGTGATGATAATAAGGATGGGGTTTGTGATAGAAATTGTTACGATGATCCAAATAATCCTAATGTATGTACTAAAAACTGTGATACTGATGGAGACGATAAATGTGATGTCAATTGTTATGAGAATCCAGATAATCCTAATATGTGTACTAAGAACTGTGATACTGATGGAGATGGGGTTTGTGACTACAATTGTTATGATGAAAATGGAAACTGTACTAAAGAGTGTGACACTGATGGAGATGGTAAGTGTGATATTGAATGTGATGATGAGGTTGTTCTTGGTCAATTAACATTTGTTGATACTAATAAACTTAATAGTAACGCTTTGGTTCCAGGATGGACAGGAAGTAAAACATTTATTGTTATGAATAATAGTACTTCAGTAGTTAAGTATAAGATATCTTGGACTAATATTATTAATACTTTCACTTCAACTAATAATTTATATTATGGTTTGGTTAGAAATGGAAATACTCTTGCTGATATAGAGACTGCTAGAGTTCCTAGAAATGTTGATCAAGGTAAGAGTCTAGTAGATAATGTTTCTATTCAACCAGGTGAAATTCATACTTATACTATTACTTATGAGTTTAGAAATACTGAATTTAATCAAGATGTAGATAAGGATAAGACATTTAGTACTAAGCTTAGAGTTGATACTTTAAATTAAATTAAAATAAAAGGAATTGTTATTAAAATATAGCAGTTCTTTTTTTAGTAAAGTTAATGGTAAGTGTAATCATTTTATTTGATTTAAGTATGTGTTTGTGTTATTATTTAAAGTAGAATAATAGGGAGACGATAATATGGATAGAGAAAGATATGAGCAAATTAGAAGAGAAGAAGAAAAGAGACGTATACTTGAGGAGGATGGATTATATTTTAGAGATCCTAAGAATAAAAAGCAAAAAACCAAGCAAAAGGTTATGATGATATTTTCTTTAATTATATTTATGGGTGCAACTGTTGCGACGACTTTAGTCATTATCAATTATTTTCATGCTAGAAAGACATTAGCTGTTAATATCGATACCGATGAAGATGGATGGCCAGATTTAAACGTTGATGTTAATGGTGATGGCAAATGTGAAGTTAATTGTGATACAGATGGTGACAATAAGCCAGATACTAATATAGGTTATAAAAAAACTTTAATTGCATTTTTTAATATAGATATAGATGGAGATGGCAAACCAGATAGTAATCTAATAAACCAAGATATAAATGGTGATGGCAAGTGTGACTTGAATTGTGATACAAATGGTGATGGATATCCTGATACAAATTTAGATTTTAGTAGTACTGGAGTTGCGAGAATTAATATTGATAATAATAATGATGGAAAGTGTGATTTGAATTGTGATGTTTTAGGTTTAAGGACTGCTCAGGTAAATATAGATACTGATAAAGATGGCAAGCCAGATGTTAATATCGATATTAATAATGATGATAAACCAGAAGTTAATGTTACATATGGAAGTGATTATGAAAATCCAATTTTTGGTATAGATACTAATGGAGATGGCAAGCCAGATGAAAATTTAATAAACCAGACGAAAAATGGTAAGTGTGAGGTTAATTGTGTTTTAGAAAATGGTTACTTTCCAGTTTTAAATGTTGATATGGATGGTGACGGAGAAGCAGACATAAATCTTGATACTAATGGAGATAATTTGGCTGAGTTAAATATAGATATAATTGGCGATGGTAAGTGTGATTTAAATTGTGATACAGATAATGATGGTATAGCAGATATTAATGTTAGCTTGGGAAATAATGTTTACATAAATCTTGATTATGATAGAGATGGTAAAGCAGACATAAATCTTGATACTAATGGAGATAATATTCCAGATAAAAATTTAATGAATCAAGAAGAAAATGGTAAGTGTATTTTGAATTGTGATTTAGATGGTAATGGAATACCTGATATAAATATAGACATTGATGGAGATGGCAAAGCAGATGTTAATATTGATTTAAATGATGATGGTAAGGCTGATGCTAATCTTGATACTGATGATGATAGAAAACCTGATAGAGATATAATTGATACTAAAGCCGATATAGTAAAGGATGTCCTAATTTCGGCTAAAGAATTGTCTTATAGTTTGGATTATTTAGATAAGTATCCAAATTTTAGTGAAATGATTCCTGGATGGAAAGGTACAAAAACCTTTAAGGTTACTAATAATAGTAGTGAGACTATTATCTATGATATTGAATGGGATGATTTAGTTAATACTTTTACTTATGAAAATAGACCTTTTTATAGTGTTGTAAAGGATGGTAATACTTTAGTTGCTATTCAAAATGGTAGATTTTCGTATTCTGCTAATAATGGTGAAAAGTTTGTTAGTAGTATTAGTATAAAACCTGGTGAAACTCATAATTATGTAATAAACTATGAATTTAATAAAAATAATACTGATCAGAGTGTTGATAATGGCAAGATAATTTTTGGAAGGTTAAAGATTGTCACTAAATAATAAAAGATTCGCTTAATTGCGTTTTTTTTTATTTGTATTTATTTGTTGTAAATTGTCATAAATAATTTTAAGTTTTTCTTGCTTTTCTTAGTAACTCTTGGTATGATTGTATATAGTAAAGGAGGTAAAGAACTATGAACGATAACAGAGGACAAACTATTTTCTTATCAGTAATTGGTATTGCTACTTTATTAGTTGCTATTATAGGTGCTACATTTGCATATTTCACTACTACAATGGATGGTACTAAAGCTGGCGTAACAGCTACTACTGGTACTTTAGGTGCTGTTACTTATACTGCTGAGGCTTTAAATCTTCCTAATATTTTACCAGGTAAGACTTCTGAAGAGAAGAGTGTTACAGTTAGTTTAGGAACTTCTGATTTTGATGTTAATTATGTATGCAATTTAGAGGTAACTGGTAACGAAGTTACAGATATGTTCTTAAAGGTTAGTGGTGAAAATATTATTGCTGCTGCTAATAATCAAAGATTACCTTTGGTTGTGTATCCTACTTTTGGTGAAGATGGTACAACTGAGTTAACTCCAGCTGGTACAGCTCAAAAGATTAAGATTGCTGAAGGAACTTTAAAATCTGGTGAGTCTAAGACTATGAAGTATGCAATTACTTTCCAAGAAACTGGTTCAGAGCAAAATGCTCAACAAGGTAAAAGATTCAATGCTACAGTTAGTTGTGGTTTAGAGAGTGCTGATGGTGTTTATTATAATGATGCTAATCAAGGTGGAACTACTACTAAACCTACAGGAACACCAACTCCACAACCTTAATTTGAAAATGGTTTGACATAGTAATTTACTATATTAAAAAAATAAGTTAGCGATTTATAGGCTGACTTTTTTTGAACTTTTATTAATGAAGTAAGTGTGTAGTTTTTCAAAAATAAAGTTGTATGCTTGTTATTTGTTTTATATATAACATTTTAATTTGGCGGTTTTCTGTTACATTTATAATATATTTTTGTAAAATTTTGTTCCAATAGTTGTATTTTACTGGAAAAAATGGTATTATTGAGTTAGTTTAGAATAATGGTGAAAATATGGAAGAAGAGAAAAAGAATAAAAATTCAAGATTAAAAGAAATTATTATTGCAGTTATTCCCGTTTTGTCTTTTATTGCTGTTACGATTGGAACAACATATGCAGCTTACATGGCTAGTGTTGTAGGTAATGAGAAGAATGGCGAAACAGTTTTGAAGAGTGCTCGTGTTTATGCGATGTTTAATGCTACAGATAGTATTGATTCAGAGAATATTTTACCTGGTTGGAGCAGTACTTTAAATTTCACAATTGTAAACACTAGCCCAGAAGATAATTTGTATGCTAATTATACACTAGCTTGGGAGATTGAAGAAAATACAATTAATGATGATAATTTTGTTTATACATTAGAGTGCACTAGTACTAAAGAAGGTAAAGAAATAAATGAAAGTGAAAAGAATACACTTATTAAAGTATCTAATTCTAGAAAAGTTCCTACTATTAGTACAAATATCGGAACTGGAATGATTAATACTGGAGTTACTCATCATTGTCAATTAAAAGTTATGTTAAGAGAAAGTGGGACTCCTCAAGATTCTTTACAAGGCAAGACATTTAAAGGTAAAATAGTTGCTAAAGGAGATCCTAATGTATAATAAATAGTGCAGAAAGAAGGTTTGTTATGAATGGCAAAAAGTATGAAATATATTTAAGTGTTATAACTATTATGACTGTATTAGTAACAGCCGTTGGAGTATCGTTTGCTTATTTTACTGATGGTATATCTGGGACAGAAGGAGCCATTTCTTCTACAACTGCTTCTATTGGTAGTGTAACTTTTGACGGTGGTCAAGATTTCTCTATGTCAACAGAAATTGAACCAGGGTGGAGTGCTACTAAGACTTTTTCTATTGAGGTTTCTCCTTCTGTAGTAGATCAAGTAATATATATAAGATTAGATTATGTTAATGGGTTTAAAGATTTGGAACTTAATGTTAATGGCACTGTCGGTGAGGGAAATGGTATTAATGGTGCTAAGGGAAGTGTTTCCCTTGTTAAAGAAATGTCAGCTGATTCAGCGAGTAATACTACAACATTAGTTGAATTAACAGTACCTGCCAGTGATAATACTATTAAGTATAATTATACATTAACTGCAAGTTTTCCTGATACAAATCAAAATCAAAATTATGATCAAGGAAAAACTTTTGAGGCAACATTATATGCAGATTTAGGAGAAAGTGATATTTATTATAATGATGCTAATCAAGGTGGGACAACAACTAAACCTAATGCTCAGTAAACACTATATATACATAGTGTTTTTTCATTTATTTGAAAAAAGCATATATTTTTGGTATAATATCTTTATCGAGGTAAAGAAAAATGTTTAAAGATATAAATAAAAAATTTAAAGTTGAACGTTTAAAAGTTGCTTATAAAAAACTACTTAGGAAAATAAGAAAATATTTTTCAACAAATATTTTGTTTTTGACTTATCTTATTACTTCTGTTTTTATTAGTTTTCTCTTAAGATATTTTACTATTGGTATTATAAATGATTTTAAAGCAATTTTTTGTGATTTAGTTGTAGTTATGTTGCTTGGTTCTTTTGGTTATTTAGTTAAACCCAAACATCAATTTAAATATTTTTTAGGACTTAGCATTTTTAATACATTTCTATGTATATTAAATCATATTTATTATACTTTTTATATGAGCTTTGTTAGTGTTAGTTTGCTTGGCACTTTATCAATGTTGGGAGAAGTGAGTGATTCTGTTACAAATAAATTGGAAATCTTATATTTCATTTATTTAATTGCTCCCTTAATGTTAATAGTAGTTAATAGGTTTCTTTCTAAGAGGAAATACCATTTTATAGTAGGTAAATATGAAAATGGTAAGAAAATGTTTATTAGAACTTCTTTACTTTCATTTATATGTTTAGTATTTTTGTTAACTACTTTATCAAACTCTGAGGGAAGTAGACTTGTGAAACAGTGGAATAGGGATTTTATAGTGCAAAGGTTTGGTTTGTATTTCTATACTGCTAATGATTTTATACAAAGTATTCAACCATCTATTAGTCCGATGTTTGGATATGATAGTGCGGCTAAAATGTTTAGAGATTTTTATTCGGATAAAGATTATACTAAAAATAAAAATGAATATACTGATATATTCAAGGGAAAGAATGTAATATTTATTCATGGTGAGAGTATTCAAAATTACTTAATAGATTTAGAGGTTAATGGAATAGAAATAACACCAAATTTAAATAAAATTGCACATGAAGGGTTATATTTTTCTAGTTTTTATCCACAAATAAGTATAGGAACTAGTAGTGATACAGAATTTACTTTAAGTACTAGTTTACTTCCTAGTTCTAGTGGAACAGTATTTGTTAATTATGCTAACAGGAATTATGAAACAATACAAAAGAAGTTTAAGTCACTAGGATATTATACGTTTAGTATGCATGCTAATGCAGCAAGTTATTGGAATAGAGAAACTATGTATAAATCTTTAGGATATGATAAGTTTTATGCAAAAGATAGTTTTATTGTTCCAGAGGATACTGATGATGCAAATTTTATAGGACTTGGACTTTCTGATAAATCTTTCTTTAAACAGATTATGCCAATACTTGAAGAACTAAGGAATAGTGAGCAGCCTTTTATGGGCACAGTAATAACTTTAAGTAATCATAGTCCGTTTGCAGATGTTGACAAATATGGTAAATTAGACTTTAGTATTACATTTGAAAAAGGCACAGGAGAATTTGATAATAATGGAGTAGAAATAAGAGAGACAGTGACTGTTCCTTATTTAGAGAATACTGAGATGGGTAATTATTTGAAGAGTGCTCATTATGCAGATGAGGCTTTAGGTGAGTTTTTTGAGGCACTCAAGGTTTCTGGAATGTTTGAAGATACTGTTATAGTGTTTTATGGAGATCATGAGAGTAAGTTAGGAAAAAAGAATTTGAGTTTGTTATATAATTATGATCCAATGACTGAAAGTATTAAGAGTGAAGATGATCCAACATTTGTAAGCTTTGATAATTATAAATATGATTTAATTAAGAATACACCGTTAATTATTTGGACAGGTGATGATACTTTGAAAAGAGAGGTTACTGATGTTATGGGGATGTGGGATGTAATGCCTACAATTGCAAATATGTTTGGATTTGATTATAAATATGCCCTTGGAAACGATATCTTTTCTGATAATGAGAAGTTAGTAGTATTTCCTAATGGAGATGTTTTAACAAATAAGGTATTTTATAATAATTTAAGAGATGAATATATACCTTTAACGGAAGAACCTATTGATACTCAATATATTGAGAGATTAAAAGAGTATGCAGAAGTAAGGCTTGATGTAAGTAAGTCTATTATAGTACATGATTTAATTGAGAAGGAAGAGAATAATTTAGAAAGGGTGATACTTAATGAAAAAGACAAATAAGAAAGCAGTAAATAAAAAAATAAACAAAAATAGAGTATTTTACTTTGCAGTTATTGTAATTGCTGTTATAATAGTAGCTGTGACTTCTGTTAAGGTTGTGTTTGATTTCTTTGTCGGTGATTCAAGAGAAATTCAATCTAAGAAAGAGCTGGATAATTTGGAGTTATATGGTTATACTTTAGATGATTTAGATACACCTTTATATAAAACATATTTTGATGAATTGAAGGATATTTTAAATAAAGACGAATTAGATTGGGAGCAATATGCAACTGGTTTAACTAAGATATTTGTGGCAGACTTTTATACTCTAAGTAATAAGATAACTAGTAGTGATATAGGTGGTGTGGAATTTATACATATAGATATGGTAGATAATTTTATAATGCACGCTGGAGATACTATGTATAATCATGTTAAGAATAATGTTTATGGAGATAGAGTTCAAGAACTTCCTACAGTAAGTGATGTTACAATAGGTGAAATCATAAGTGAGAATTATACATATAATGATAATAGTTATGAAGCATATAAAGTTAGTGTTACTTGGGAATATGAGAAAGATTTGGGGTATGATAAAACTGGAACTTTCTATTTGATAAAGGACAATAATAAATTGAATGTTGTGCAAAAACTAGGAGAATAGTATGGAAGATGTAGTAAAGTATTTGCTAAATGAAAGTGGTATAAAATATCGTGATACAATTTGTATTGGAGTTTCTGGTGGACCAGATTCTATGGCTTTGCTTGATATAGTTATTAAACTTAAAAGTGAGCTTGATTTGATAGTTGTGGTGTGTCATATTAATCATGGACTTAGAGAAGAAAGTGAGGAGGAAGCAAAATATTTGGAAAAATTTTGTGAAGATGAAGGACTTCATTTTGAGTATATGAAGATAGAGAATTATGGAGATGATAATTTTCATAATGAAGCAAGGACTATTAGGTATAATTTCTTTGATAAGGTTTGTAAAGAGTATAAGGCAACTGTGCTTATGACAGCTCATCATGGTGATGATTTGATAGAGACAATACTTATGAGAATGGTTAGAGGAAGTACTTTAAAGGGATATAGTGGTTTTTCTAAGAGAGTAGAAAAAGATAATTATGTAATTTTAAGGCCTCTTATATCAATGACTAAGAGCGAACTTGAGGATTATTGTAAAGTTAATAAAATTAAGTATTTTGTTGATAAATCTAATATGAAGGACGTTTATACAAGAAATAGATATCGTAAATATGTACTTCCTTTTTTGAAAACAGAAGATCCAATGGTACACGAAAAGTTTCTTAAATTTAGTGAAACTTTGATGGAGTATAATAATTATATTGATAGAGAAATGAATTTAGTTTTTAATAGAGTATTCAAGAATGGAGTTTTAGATACTTCTAAGTTTCAAGAATTAGATCATTTGATTCAAACTAAAATAATATATAATATTTTGGAGAGAATTTATGGAGATGATTTGTTTATTATTACTAATACTCATGTTAAACTTATATTCGATTTAATTAATGGTAGTAAAGCTCAGGCGATAGTGCATTTACCAAATAATGTTAAGGTAATTAAGAGTTATACTGATATCGGATTTGGGTATGACGAAGAGCAAGCAGATATTTATGAGATAGAAATTAATAGTGTTGTTAATTTGCCAAATGGGAAGAATATAGAGATAGTAAATTCTAGTGATGATACTTCTAATTATGTAACTAGGTTAAGTAGTAAGGAAGTTCTTTTGCCTCTTCATGTTAGAACTAGAAGAAACGGTGATAAATTTGAAGTTAAAGGAATGGATGGACACAAAAAAGTAAATGATATATTTATAGAGAAGAAGTTGGTAACTAGAGATAGAAATATATGGCCTATAGTATGTGATGCTAATAATAATATTGTGTGGCTTCCAGGATTAAAAAAAAGTAAATTTGACAAAGATATTAAAGAAGAGTATGATATAATACTAAAGTATTATTAAATTGAGAGGAGAAAGTTTATGAAGAAAAAAACAAGTATGACAAGGCTATTTATGCCTTATGTAGCACTTTTTGTTGTAGTTATGATTGTATTCTTTCTATATAATATGAAAAGTGTTGTTATTCATGAGTTGAATTATAATGAATTTATGAGTAATTTAACTAAGGAACAAGTTAGTAAATTAGAGGTTACTCCAAAGAGTAGAGATAGTATTTATTATTTGGAGGGTAAACTTGAAGGTTATAAAGATAATGAAACTTTTGAATTAATAGTTCCTTATACTGATAGTGTAATTGAGAATGTTTTAGATGAGGCTACTAAGCAAGGATTGAATGTTGAAATAAATAAAGATCCTGGTAGTATTAGTTGGATTTCTATAATTATGGAACTTATTCCACTTGCACTTATAGGCATTGTTACTTTCTATTTGATGAGGGCTATGCTTAGTCAAGGTAAAGGTGGTACTTTAGATTTTGGTAGAAGTAGAGCTAAGTTAAATCAAGATGGTGGTAAAGTTACATTTAAAGATGTTGCTGGACTTAATGAAGAGAAAGAGGAAGTTAAAGAGTTAATTGATTTTCTTAGAAATCCTAAGAAATTTCAAAAACTAGGTGCTAGAATTCCTAAGGGTGTTCTTTTAGTAGGACCTCCAGGAACTGGTAAGACATTACTTGCTAAGGCAGTTGCGGGTGAAGCAAAAGTTCCCTTTTACTATATAAGTGGTAGTGATTTTGTTGAACTATTTGTAGGTGTCGGTGCTAGTCGTGTTAGAGATATGTTTAAACAGGCAAAGCAAACTGCTCCTTGTCTAATATTCATTGATGAGATAGATGCAGTTGGTAGACAAAGAGGAACTGGTCTTGGTGGTGGACATGATGAGAGAGAGCAAACTCTTAATCAATTACTTACTGAGATGGATGGATTTGGTGCGAATGAAGGAATTATAATTATAGCAGCAACTAATAGGCCTGATGTTCTTGATCCTGCCCTTTTAAGACCTGGTAGATTTGATAGACAAGTGACTGTTAATTTACCTGATGTTAGAGAAAGAGAAGCTATACTTGGTGTTCATGCTAAAGGGAAGATAATATCAGAGGATGTCACTTTGAAACATTTAGCAGAGAGAACTCCTGGATATAGTGGTGCAGATTTAGAGAATTTACTTAATGAAGCAGCTTTACTAGCGGTTAGAAGAAATAAAGAATGTATAACTATGGACGAAATGGATGAAGCAAGTGATAGGGTTCTTATGGGACCTGCTAAGGTAAGTAGAAAAGTTACTCCTTTTGAGAAAAAGGTAGTTGCTTATCATGAGAGTGGACATGCAGTTCTTGGTATAGAACTTCCTAATGGTGAAGAAGTTCATAAGATTACTATTATTCCTAGAGGTATGGCTGGAGGATATACTCAGATGCTTCCTAAAGAAGAGAGAACTATGATTTCTACTAAGGATGAGTTACTTCAGAGAATAGTTAGTTATTTAGGTGGACGTGTTAGTGAAGAATTATTCTTAGGTGAAATTAGTACAGGTGCTAGTGATGACTTTAAGAGAGCAACTGCTATTGCTAGAAGTATGGTTACTGAGTATGGTATGAGTGATTTAGGACCAGTTCAATTAGAGCATAGAAGTGGAGAAGTTTTCTTAGGTAGAGATTATACTAATAGTTCTAAGAATTATTCTGATGCTGTTGCACTAGAGATAGACCAAGAGATTAGAAAGATTATGGATGAGTGTTATAAGAAAGCTAAGGATATTCTAAGTAAAAATAAGGAATTAGTTGATATACTTGCTCATACTTTAGAAGAAAAAGAAACTTTGACTAAGGAAGAAATCGAAGAAATAGTTAAAGATTATAAATCTGGTAATAAGGGTAAGAAAAATAAAACCAAAGAAGATACTGAAGAGTAAAATCTTTGGTTTTTAGTTTGTGAAAACGATATATCGAATTCTGTGAAAATGGTATATTGAAACTCTTGAAAATGGTATAAAAAAACCTGAAAATGGTATATTGAAATGATATAATAATAATGGAGATGATATTATGTCTTTAAGGAAAGAAGAATATGTAGAAAGATTAGTTGATAAAAAAATAGATAAGTATTTGACTTTATTTGTGCAGTTCATTTATATGGTCCTAAATGGTGTGGGAAAACTTGGACTGCACTAAATCATTCTAATAGTGTTACTTATATGACTTTAAAGGATAAAAGAGCTTTAGCGATGGAAAATCCTAAGTTTATTTTCGATGATGATAGACCACAGTTAATTGATGAATGGCAGTTAGTGCCTAGTATTTGGGATGCAGTTAGGCATGAGTGTGATGTTGATAAAAACAAGGGGAAGTTTATTTTGACTGGCTCTACTACTTTAATTAAGAATGATAAAGATGAGGTGTTTCATACTGGGATGGGTAGAATAGTAGACTGTAGAATGTATCCTATGAGTTGTTATGAGTCTGGAGACTCTAGTGGCATCGTTAGTATTTTAGATATGCTTAATCAAAAGATTGAGAATAAGGGATTCAAGAGTTTAGAACTTCCAGAAATCGCTAGGCTAATAGTAAGAGGTGGTTGGCCAGAAAATATAAAGGTTAGTGATGAAGATATTACGATATTGCCTAAGATGTATTTAGAGTCTATCATAAATAAAGATATAAATGAAAGAAAAGATAAAAAAAGAGATTCTAATAAAATGAGTATGCTTATTAGAGCACTTGCAAGAAATGAGTCTAGTGTGGTTAGTTTTAATACTTTAGTGAAAGATATAGAAGAATATGAAAGTGAAGAAGAGCTTTTAACGAGTAGGATTACGGTTGCTGATTATTTAAGTGTTTTAGATAGTTTATATTTAACTTTGAATCAAGAAGCATTTAGTATTAATTATCGTTCTTCTAAAAGAATTGGTAAATCACCTAAGAGACATTTTGTGGATCCTAGTTTAGCTTGTGCTAGTTTAGGCTTGAATGTTTCTAAGCTTATGAATGATTTTAATACTTTTGGTCTTATGTTTGAGTCGCTTGTACTTCGTGATTTAAAAATATATATGGATACTACCAATGGTAAAGTATTTTATTTTAGAGATAATATTAGTGGAGCTGAAGTGGATGTTATTTTAGAGTTTGCTGATTCTAGTTATGCAGCAGTAGAGGTTAAACTTAGTTTTAATTATATTGAAGAGGCAAAGAAAAGTTTAAAGAAATTTTATGATAATGTTTCTGTTAAGCCTAAATTTATGTGTATTATAGTTGGACATTACGATGCTATTTGTAGGGATGATGAAACTGGTATATATATAGTTCCTATAAATGCTCTTAAACCTTAGAGTAAAATCTTTGGTTTTTGTTTTAAAAGAAAAAATTGATTAGTAAAACGTCGGGGCTTCTAACTATTAAAGTTTAGCCATTTATGACACGAATACTAATCAATGTATGTTAATTATAACATAAGATTTGGTTGAAAGTAAATATGGCTTTATGAAAAGTTATATTGTATAATTAGTTTAGGGTGGTAGTTTTAATGAAATATAGTTTTGTTAAAGAAATAAGAGAAATGAATTTGCAATTTTATGATTTAAAGAATTTATTGCTAGTTTTAAGTAATATGGGTGAAAAAGATTTTAAGAGGGTATATAAAAGATTAAAAAATTCAAATAATAGAGATGTGTTTGTTAGTTTAGTTAATAAGTTAATTTTAAATCAATATGGAAGTCTTGATGATGTTTTTAAAATTATGGATAAGTTGGAGCAATTGTCATTTAATGATAATGCTTTAAAGTTAGTTTATGGAGATTTTATTTATATATATAGAAGTGTAGATGAAATATTAGAATCAATGGATAAGGTTAGTGAAGAAACCGATTTTCTTATGTTTTATGATGTTTATATTTTACGATATAGAAATCATTCTGAACATATGAAATTAATTGAAAAAGCAAAGTTGTATAGATATAAGTCCTCAATTCTTATGATTGCTAGAGATGAAAATATATTGAAAAATAGGTTTTTAGAAGAACAATTACAAATAATGACTATTGTAAAGAAACATAGATGTAATAATAAGGTAATTGATTTATTACGTAATAAATGTTTATTAGAAAATAGGACATTTGAAGATGTAGAAAATTATGTTTTAGTTTTAAAGAAATATAAATATAGTTCTATTGTATTAGATTTATTAACTAATGAAGATTTAGTAGTAGGTAGAACTGCTAATGAGCATATAGCTTTAATTGATAAGTTAAGTGAATGTGGTTTTGATTATAGAGCAAGAGAAGTATTGTCATCTGAGGCTATACTGGAAAATAGAACAAATGAAGAATCATTTAAATTATTAGAACAGGTTGTTTTAAATAATTATAATGCATATATTATGGAGCTTGTTACTGACATTAATGTATTAAAAAATAGAAATAATGAAGATTTGCTAAAATTAATAGCAGTTTTAAAAGAGTTAGGTTATGATAGGAATGCTTATGAAATTGCTATATCTGAAGTGGTTTTAAAATATAGAGGTGTAGATGAACAAATATTATTAATGAGAAAAATATGTGATACTTTTAGACCTAATATTAATTTATTTATTGCTTATGATTTTGTAGCACTTTGTGATATTGGACAGCAATTAATTGCAATAGACACTAATTCTGCTAGTAAAAATATTTTAAACTTTAAAAGTGTTTTAAGTATTGTTAGTGATGAGAAAGAGTTAGATGAACTTTTAGGTATTTTAGCTGAATGTGATGATACTAAGGAAATGAAAGTATCTGAAGAATACTTTGCTAGAAAATTAAGACAAAGAGATTTACCATTTTAGTTTTAAGTCAAGTGTATCTTGGCTTTTTGTTTTCTTTTAAATGTACTTGAAGAATAGTAAAAAAAATGTTATTCTTATAATAGGCAAAATAATTGAAATATATTAAAATAACTGTATATTTATTTTATAATTTGTGCTAAAATTGTTTATAGTGAGGTAGTATATTATGGGAAAGGTTATATCACTTGTAAATCAAAAAGGTGGGGTAGGCAAAACAACCACTAGTATTAACTTAAGCAGCGCTTTAGGACATTTGGGAAAAAAAGTTTTGTTAATTGACTTTGACCCTCAGAGTAATAGTACTACTGGGATAGGTCTTAATAAGGCTGATATTAATAAAAGTATTTATGATGTTATTATGCATAGTTGTGATATTAAGGAGGCAATACTTAAAACTAAGTTTAAAAACCTTAGTGTTATTCCTTCTATGATATATCTTAGTGGTGCTGAGATGGAGCTTATGCAAAATGCTATGACAGAACAAGACTATATAATAGGTGATCAATTAAAATTGCAGATTGATACTATTAGAGATAGATATGATTATATTTTGATAGATTGTCCTCCTACTTTAGGTGTTTTGACTACTAATGCTTTAGCGGCTAGTGATAGTGTTTTAATACCAGTGCAGTGTGAGTATTATTCACTAGAGGGAGTGACACAGTTACTAAATACAATTCTTCTTACTCAAAGTAAAATTAATCCAAAACTTGATATAGAAGGTGTACTACTAACTATGCTTGATGGTAGAACTTTGGTTGGATTAGAAGTTGTGGAAGATGTTAGAAAGTTTTTTAAAGAAAAAGTATTTAATACAATTATTCCAAGACTAGTAAGATTAGTTGAAGCACCAAGTCATGGAAAACCAATATTAGAATATGATCCGAAGTGTAGAGGTGCACTTGCTTACATTAATTTAGCGAAGGAAGTGATTGAAAGAGATGGAAAACAAGAGGAAAGCGCTAGGGAGGGGGCTTGAACAATTATTTAGTAATGAGGCTTTTAATATAGATGAATTTGAAAAGTCTATAGTAGAGACGACTTCTAAAGAAGATGTTGTTCAAGTTAATTTAAGTGAATTAAGAAGTAATCCTTATCAACCTAGAAAGGTTTTTGATCCAGAAAAATTAGATGAGCTTACAAGTAGTATTAGAGAATATGGTGTTATTGAACCTATTATAGTTAAGAAAAGTATTAAAGGATTTGAGATTGTTGCAGGTGAAAGAAGAAGTTTGGCTGCTAAGAAGGCTGGACTTGAAACTATACCTGCTATTGTGCGTGAGTTTACTGATGAAGAAATGATGAGTATAGCAATTTTAGAGAATATTCAAAGAGAAAATTTGAATATTATAGAAGAAGCTATGGCTTATAAGAATATGTTAGAGAAACTTCATTTAACTCAAGAAGAACTTAGTAAGAAAGTTGGTAAGAGTAGAAGTCATATAACTAATATCTTGGGAATTTTATGTTTGCCTAAGAGTGTGCAAGATATGGTTTTATCAAATAAGTTAAGTATGGGGCATGCTAGATGTCTTAGTAAACTTAATAATGAAGAGCAAATACTTAATATGGCTAATAGAGTTGTAGAAGAGAAATTAAGTGTTAGAGATTTAGAAAATGCGCTTAGTGAAGGTGATTTTGAAAAAAAGATAGTTATTAAGAAAAAAGAACCTAAAGATGAAAGACATGTTCATATTCAGAGAATTATGAGAGAGAAAATAGGTACATTGGTTAAAGTTAATAATAAGAATATAGTTATTCCTTTTGATAGTGATAGTGACCTTGAAAGGATACTTGAAATTATTAATATTAATTTAAATGTAGATTAGGTGGAGTATGAAATACGAACTTGGAAGTATAGTAATAATGAAGAAAGCTCATCCTTGTGGTGAAAATTTGTGGAAGGTTATTAGACTTGGTGTAGATATTAAACTTGAGTGTGTTAAGTGTGGAAGAACAATAATGATGGATAGAATAGAATTTGAAAGAAAACTAAAGAAAGTGGTGGAAGATGAAAAAAAAGAGATTTAATCCTATATTTATTTTTATTATAATGACGTTTGTTACAATACTACTTAGTTTTGTTTTATCTCTTTTTAATTTGCAAGCTGAATACAGTACAGTTAATTCATATACTAATACTTTGCAAAATAATGTTATTCAAGTTGAGAATTTATTTAGTGGCACTGGTATTAAGTATATTATTTCTAATACAGTTAGTAATTTTGTTGATTTTGCTCCACTTAGTACTTTGATTATTATATTAATAGGCATTGGAGTTTTGGAAAAGTCAGGTTTTGCTAAAACATTCTTTACCTTGATTACTCAAAATTTTAGAAAGAATAGTATAACTTTTGCTTTGATTCTTATTAGTATTCTTGCAAGTTTGTTTGGAGAAATTGGTTTTGTTTTATTATTACCTATAGGCGCTATGTTGTTTAAGTATGGACATAGACATCCATTTGGAGGAATTATTGCTTCTTTTGCAGGAATGTGTTTTGGATATGGAATAAATATTTTTATGTCTAGTACTGATAGTAGTTTATTAAGTTTTACTTTATCTGCAGCAAGAGTAATTGATACTGACTATGTTGTTGGTCAATATTTTTCTTTGTTTTTTATGATTGTTGCTATAATTGCAGCTTCAATTGTTATGACAAGAGTGACAGAAAAAACTATTATGCCTAAGTTAGGTAAATATGAGTTTGATGAAGTTGAAACTTTAGATAAGGTTATATTTACTAATAGAGAATTAAGAGGGTTAGTAGTAGGTATTGGGGCGGCTTTATTATATATATTAGCTGTAGTTTATATGATAGTACCTGGTCTGCCTTTTAGTGGTGGTCTTTTGGATTCTAATGGAACTTTTTACATTGATAAGCTTTTTGGTGTTAATTCTTTATTTAGTCAAGGCTTTGTGTTTATAATAACTTTTCTTTTCATAGTGATTGGCTTATCATATGGGTTTATGGCAAAGACTCTAAAAACTAATCAGGATGTTAGTGATTGTTTATCATATTCTTTGGATGGGGTTGGTAGCATATTAGTTTTAATTTTTGTTTCTAGTTTGTTTATTAGCACTTTTCAAAAGAGTAATATAGGATTGGTTGTTGTAGCACTTTTATCTCAATTAATGAATGTATTTAATTTTTCTGGGATAGGGTTAGTAATTTTATTATTTATTATTTCTATTATTGCTGGACTCTTTTATACAGGTTTAGTTTCAAAGTGGCAAGTTATGAGTGGACAAGTAGTACCTGCTTTGATGAATGCTAGTGTAAGCCCAGAATTTGCTCAGATAGTATATGTTGGAGGTTCTAGTTTGTCACTTGCTTTTACTCCAATTATGTTGTATTATGTAATTTATGTTGCTTATATGGAGAAATATGATAAGAGTAATCAAGTAACACTTACTAAGTCATTTAGTTATATGAGAAGTTATGGAGCAACAATGATAGTTCTTTGGATACTTTTGATATTAGGCTTTTATATATCAGGTCTTCCAATTGGTATAGGAAGTACACCTAGTTTGTCATTTTAAATAGGAGGGGATTTTATGGCACTTAAGGCAGGAATTATAGGTATGCCCAATGTTGGGAAGAGTACACTTTTTAATGCAATAACTAAAAAAAATATTTTGGCAGCAAATTATCCTTTTGCAACTATAGATCCGAATTTAGGCACTGTTACAGTCCCAGATAAGAGGTTGTCAGTTTTAGAAGATATGTATGTTCCAGAGAGAACCATTCCCACTCAGTATGAGTTTACTGATATTGCAGGTCTTGTTAAGGGAGCTTCTTCTGGTGAGGGACTTGGAAATAAATTTTTAAGTCATATAAGAGAAGTAGATGCAGTTATTCATGTAGTTAGATGTTTTGAAGATAAGGATATTATACATGTTGAGGGTAGTTTAGATCCAATAAGAGATATTGAAATTATAAATTTAGAACTTGCTATAAGTGATATGGAGATTGTTAGTAATAGGTTAGACAGAATTACTAAGAAAGCTCAAACTAGTAATGATAAAGTTGCTTTGAAGGAAGTTGGCATTTTAAGTCGTTGTAAGGATCATTTGGCTGGTGGTGGTGCTCTTAGGGATTTGGAGTTTACAGATGATGAGCTTGAAGTTATTAAGGCATTTAATTTTATTACTCTTAAACCTATGATTTATTTAGCAAATGTTAATGAGATGGATTTGGTTATGAATAATAATGAATATATTGATAGTGTTAGAGAATATGCTAGTAATCATGCATGTGAAGTAGTCTTAATGTGTACTAAGATAGAGAGTGAGCTTGCAGAGCTTGAAGATAGTGATAGAAAAGTATTTTTAGAAGAATTAGGTATAAAAGAGAGTGGACTTGATCAATTAATAAATACTACTTATAAGATATTAGGTCTCAAGACTTTTTTTACTGTTGGTAGTGATGAAGTGCGAGCTTGGACTTTTAGAGATGGAATGAAAGCACCTGAATGTGCTGGTATAATTCATACAGATTTTCAAAAAGGTTTTATTAAGGCAGAAGTTATGTCTTATGAAGATTTGATTGAATGTGGTAATGAAGTCAAGGTAAAAGAAGCTGGTAAGGTAAGACTTGAAGGAAAGGATTATACTATGCAGGATGGAGATATATGTCATTTTAGATTTAATGTTTAGGGTACTTAGTATCCTTTTTCTATGACAAGTTTGTTATGTTGTTGTAGCAAAATCAAAGATAAAATGATATAATGTAAGTAAGAGGAGGATTGATTATGAAGAAGTTTTGTTCAAATTGTGGAAATGAACTAGTTGAAGGTGCAGATGTATGTACTAAGTGCGGAAAAATGGTTGGTAGTTCTACTGCTCAAACTGGTAGTAAAAATAAGATTGCTGCTGCTTTACTTGCGTTCTTTTTAGGAACTTTTGGAGCACATAATTTTTATTTAGGTTATACTAGTAAAGCTGTAACTCAGTTAGTATTGACTTTGATTGGTTATTTCACATTAGTATTTCTCATTGGTTCATTATTTATAATGGCTACTGGAATTTGGGCATTTATTGAATTTATAATGATTTTAACAGGAAGTATTAAAGATTCTGATGGAAATGCTTTAGTTTAGGAGACTTTTTATGATTAAATATTGTGGAGAATGTGGTGCAGATTTAAGAAAGACTAACGGTATATGCAAGAATTGCGCAAGTAAACATAAGTATAGTTCTGGTGGAGTAATAAATAGAATAAATATCAAAGAAGGTGCAAAGGAAGTTTTAGATAAGTATTTTTGGAAGATATTTAAAGCAAGTTTTTTTGTCTATGTTATTATGGCTTTATCTATGTTATTAGTGGATAAGCTACTTGATTCAAAAACTTTGATGTATGATGTTGCATCTTTATTTAGAGTTTTTATATTTATGCCATTGTCTGTTGGTTTAATAAGGTACATTCTAAAAATAATTAGAGATGAGGAAGTAAAATTTGATGAAATTTTTGTATATTACGATAGACGAATATTTATAGTCTTTGGGGTAGGTTTCTTAGTCTCTTTGATTAGTGTATTATGGGCATTCCTGTTTATAGTGCCAGGTGTTATAGCATATTTATCTTATTCATTTTGTAATTATATTTTAGTAGATAATGATGATATGAATGTTATGGAAATACTTGCAGAAAGTAAAAGACTTACAGATGGTTATAAGGGAGATATTTTCTTATTTATTTTAAGTTTTGTGGGTTGGTATTTGTTATCAATATTTACTTTCGGTATAGTATTTATATATGTTATTCCATATTCTGCTGTTTCTTATGCAATGTATTATGAAGAGTTAAAGAGACTTAAACAAGAAAAATAAGAATTATAAAAAAATATTGTATCAGATATAGATACGATATTTTTAGTTTGGTAGAGCTATCGTGTATGGATTATTCCCACTGCCATCCCCTCCAGTTACTAGTACATTAGACACGAGAGAGACTACTGGGCGAACAACACCCTTAGTAGACACAGATGTGTCTACTAAGCGGCCAGGATTGCCAATATGCACAATGAATATAAGTGTGCTGATAGTACTGTGGAAGTAAGATGGGCTCATTGTCCACCAGTAACGTATTCCAGTTGAACTTCCACCTTCTGTATTCAAGTAATAATATGCACTTTCATTATTAACATCATATAATCCTCCAGCATATGAAACCTCATCTGCTGTCATTAATCCGAAATTATAGAATCTATCTGCTTCATTTCTACATTCATATGTGGGTCTCTTATTTGTTATTAGTCTTGTATATGCTGCATAGTAGAATTGATTACTTGTACTGTATGCTCCATTTTCTCCTCTATCATTACAATATATAGCATTAGTATCTATATAATTTGAATATGACGAAGCAATATTTGAATTATACCATGTTTCTACTGCTGCATAAGCATTACTCTTAGTAGCATTTTCTCTATTTGTTGATAGACTATCTCCCTTAGTATACTGCCATCCTACATATTGCGGATGGTTATATTCTCCATTCACACTATATGTTTGTGCGCTTTCTATATATCCATCTTCTCCTCCACTTCCTGCATATAGTAGTCTTACACTTCCGTTTCCATTGATTCTGATTATTCTCCATAAACTTCCTGCAAAGCTTACCCAGTTATTTGGATTTCCTGTAAAGTAATAACTTGTTCCGCTAAATGAACCACTTGCATTATAGTCTTTTGCTTCATGCAGTGCTGCCTCAGTATATATACTAATAAATGAACTTCTTGTTCCACTACTAGGATATGCTGCTTTTATTATGCCTGCCAACGTTTTATCTTCTAATACAATATTACAAGTTTGATTTGATGTCATATTTTCTACTATCACTTTATTATCTTCTATTCTAGCTTTACATCCTGTTACATTTTGTATTGGTGAAGTTGAATATATGATAACAGTTCCATTATTTACGGTGGTCTTTGAGCTGCTATCTAAGTTTTGTGGAACATTAGAAGTGACTGTTACTCTATACCCAGGTGTATTTACATCTTTAGTAAAATCTACTGTACATCTATCATTACTCTTAATATTAGTTAATTCTACTTCCCAGTTATCATTATCCCACATCATATCTGAATCATTATCACATACGATTTTATTGACAATGTATCCTTCTTCTTTAGTCGGCTTTTCTAAAGCTACTTCCCCGTCAATTGTATAACTTAACATACCATTAGTTTCTAAAGTATTTTCATTTTCTTCTTTATTACATCCAGTAATTACTATTAATATAGTTAGTAAAGTAATTAAAATAATTTTAATTTTCATAGATTTCCTTTCTACCTCTTACTTAAAAATGATATCATAATGTTATCATTTTGTAAATATCTTATTTTATATCATTTTGATATCATTATGTAATAGGTGAAAGTTATGAGAAAATTAGACAATAGGATAGCTACTTTGATAAGAATAGACGAAGAATTATATGAAGATATTAAGTGTTTAGCTGAGAGAGATAATAGGAGTATTAATAAGCAAATAGAGTTTATTTTGAAATTATATGTAGAAAAAGAATTAGATGTTTCTAAAGATAATGATAAACTTAACCAAGAATGAGAATTATTGGTTTTACCTTTTACTTTTTTGCATAGAATTTCCTAGACAAAGGAATTTTTATTTGTTATAATACGTTCGTAAGAGCAAAAGCTCCTTGCTTCTTAATAATTTAGGAAGCCGATAGACCAAAGGGAGGTGAAATAATGAATAAGTATGAGATTATGTTCATTGTAAGAGCTGATATTACAGAGGATGAAGTTAAAGAAACTGTTAAGTCTTTTGAGAAAATTTTGACTGATTTGGGTGCTAAGATTGATAATTCTAAGGATTTAGGTCAAAAGAAGTTAGCTTATGAAATAAAGAAACAAGTTAGAGGATACTATCACTTACTTAATGTTGAATGTAATAGTGATGCTGTTAAAGAATTTGACAGAAAAGCATTAATCGATGAAAAGATTTTAAGACATTTAATAATAAGAGAGGAAGTGTAGTATGAATAAAGTAATACTAGTAGGAAGACTTACTAGGGATCCAGAAGTTAGAACTATGCCTAATGGAAATCCAGTTGCTTCATTTTCTTTGGCAATTAATAGACCATTTAAGAATAAAGATGGAAATGTCGATGCGGATTTTATTAATGTTTCTATATTTGGAAGACAAGCTGAGAATGTTGGGAAGTATGTTACTAAAGGAAGTTTAGTTGGTTGCGAAGGAAGAATACAAACTAGAAGTTATGATGCTCAAGATGGTAGCAAGAGATATGTTACTGAGGTTATAGCAGATAATGTTGAATTTATGAGTAGTAGTAGGAATAACCCTAATAATGGCCAGACTCCTGTTAGTGCTTATGTTGATACAACTAGTTCAGTTTATATGGATGAGCCAAGTCCTGAAATTGGCGTAGATGTTTCTACAGAGGATCCTTTTAAGAATTTTGGCAGTGAAGTTTCATTAAGTGATGATGATTTACCATTTTAATATTTAAAGTTAGGAGGAAATATAATGAAGGATTTTTATCCAAGAAAGAAAAAAATTTGTCAGATGTGTGCTGGTAAAAGCGTAGATTATAAAGATGTACCTATAATACTTAAGTATATAAATGAAAAGGGTAGAATTTTACCTAAGAGAATGACAGGCGCTTGTGCTAAGCATCAAAGATATATTGCAATGCAAGTTAAAAGAGCAAGATTTATGGGATTGATTCCATTTGTAAAATAGCATTTAGTTGTGCTATTTTTTTATTGCTTTAAATGGTTAATTTTAGAATTTATTAAAAGAAAATCTTTATAATTATCTATTTTTTTAATAAAAAGTTAAGAATTATATAAGAAAATTTTAAAAAACGTTTTTTTGTTTTTAAGTATAATTAATCTATGATAATTGTAAAGTGGTGATTTTTTATTGAAAAAGTTAAGTTTTAAGTTAATAAGTGAAGAAGATTACAAAGAAATAGAAAACGATTTTGAAAATAGCAATTATTTTCAAACTTCAAATTGGGGACAATTGAAAGAAATGACTGGATGGAGTAGAGTGTTTGTTGGAGTTTACGATGGAAGTGAGTTTTTAGCTATTTCAATGTTATTATATAAGAATATATTATTCGGTAAAAAGATTTTTTATTCTCCTAGAGGTATACTTTGTGATTATAATAGTTTTGATATTTTGGATTTTTTTACTAAAGAAGTAAATAAGTATATAAAATCAATGGGTGGATTCTTGTTAAAGATTGATCCTTTAGTTTCTTTCTGTGAAAGAGATTTAAATGGTTTGCTTATAGGGGATAGCAATAATTTAGATTTAATAAATTATTTAAAAAGTGTAGGTTTTAAACATAATGGTTTTACTACAGGTTTTAGTGACGATGTGCAATTTAGATGGTCTTTTTATTTAGATATAGTTGAGAAAGAAAAAATTATTCAAGATATGGATAAAAGATGTAGAAGAAGTATTAGAAGAAGTGATAAGTATCCGTATATAATAAAGGAAGTAGATGATGATAGTATAATGGATTTTAAGGTTATTATGGAGCATACTTGTAGTAGGCATAGTTGCTATGATAGGTCTTTAGATTATTATAGACAAATTAAACATATCTTGAAAGATAGAGCTAAGTTGCTTATTATTTATTTATTACGTGATGAATATTTGAGCAGTTTTAAAGATGATAAATTATATGATATTGTTGCAAAAGAAGACAGAGAATTTATTCCAGTTACTGCAGGAGTTTTCATTATTGATAAAAATTTTGTTCATTATGTTTATGGTGGAACTATTAAAGAATATATGAGATTATGTTTTCAATATAAATTACAGTTTTTGATGATTAATTATGCTATTAGTAATAATATTTCTGTGTATGATTTTGGCGGGATTAGTGGGGTTTTTGATAAAGATTCTTCTGATTATGGAATATATGAATTTAAGCGGGGTTTTGGAGGATATGTTGTAGAATATATTGGTGAATTTGATTTAATAGTCGATAAGAAATATTATTATCTTTATAAATTAATGTATAGTGTTTATGGGCATGCTAAGAGGATTATCTTGAATTTAAAGAAAAAACTGAGGTTATCAGTTTCTATCATTTACCATATTTATTAATCTTAATAATTGAAATATTTCTGCTATTGTACTCGCTACATATGTGAACGCTGCTGCGACGAGCATTTTTCTTATGCCATTTGAGTCTCTGTCGTCTGCTATATTCAGATTATTCAATTCTATTAGCGCACGACTAGAAGCGTTAAATTCAACTGGTAAAGTTACTATTTGAAATATAATTCCTATACCTACAGTTATAATTCCTAGCCATATTAGGTTTATTGCTTCGAAGATGAATCCAAAAATTATTATTAAGTAAGAAAATCTGGATGTTATACTAACTATTGGAAATAGCATACTTCTAATTTTTAGAAATGTGTAGCCTTCTTTATCTTGGATTGCATGTCCTACTTCATGTGCTGCTACTGCATTAGCTGCTATGCTAGTTCCATGATAGATTTCTTTAGATAATTTTACAACTTTTCTTGATGGATTATAATGGTCTGTTAATGTTCCACTTGTTTCTAAAATTAATACATCTTCTAAGTTATATTTATCTAGGATTTGTCTTGCTACATCAAATCCTGTTAGTCCTTTGCTTGTTTCTTTCTTTGTACTTTTACCATATGTAATGCTGATATATAATTGAGCTATTAATGGCAGAAATATTATTATTAATATACATAATGTTTCCATAATCACTCTCCTTAGTTAATTATACCACAGATGTGTTATCTATACTACAAATTCCATATAACTTTCATTTATTAGAGAGGATATACGTTTTGCTCCAATATTTTTGTAATCTGATTTGTCTATTATTTTCTCTATTTCATTAGGTTTTAGATTTTTGTCTATATTTTCTATTATTTTTTTTATGTCTTCTATACATAAGTCTTTTAAGTTAATTGTTACGTGAAAATTTTCTCTTTTTATTTCGTTATTATTTTTTATAAATCCAATAGTTTCTTTATTTTTAGTAATTGTGGTAGTGAATATAAATAGTGTATTGTTAAATTTTGTTGTAGTATTATTTGATAATTTTAGTTCTCCAGTTTCTAATATTTTATATATTATATTAATTACATCTTTATGGGCCAGTTCATAATTGTCTATCACTATTATTGAAAGTGGAAAATTTTTTATACTTTCAAACACAGTGTTTTTTTCGTCATATCCGACATACCCTGCTGGGCTTCCTAATAGTTTATTTATAGATATTTCTGTGTTGTATTCATTCATGTCTAAAGTTAGTAAGTTGTATTTTAATATTTTAGAATATTCTTTAATTAGTGTAGTTTTTCCAGTTCCAGTATTTCCTTTTAACAATATTGAATATGGCTTGTTATTGGTTTTTTCTGTGTAGTTTGATGTTATGCTTGTTAGCTTATCAATCGCTTCGTTTTGACCGATTATTTTGTCTTTAAGTTGACTATTTAGATCGGCAAGATATTTTTTGTCTTCTAGTTCAAATATCGTGCTATTGGTTTTTGTTTCTAATACTTTCTTTAGAGTTGTAAGAGTTACTCTGTTTTTATTATTTTCATCCTTTGTTTTAGATAATTTGTTTTGTAAATTGTTTATTTGTTCTTTCGTTAGGCTAGCATTTAAGATATCATTTTGAAGTAAGTATTTGTTTTTTTCTTTATTAAGATTTTCTATTTTAGTATATAATTTTTTGTATTCGTTATTTTTTTCTATAATACTTGTAGTCGCACATATTTCGTCTAAGATGTCTATGCTTTTGTCTGGTTCGTTTCGCCCAACGATATATTTATCTACTAGTTTTATTGTTTCATCAAGTATTTTATCGGGTATTATGACATTGTGGTATTTTTCATAATCTTTTTTTATTTTTTTGAGAATTATTTTTGTTTCTTCTGCATTTGGTTCATTCACATATATTTTTTGGAATCTTCTTTCTAATGCTTTGTCTTTTTCTATGCTAGTTTTAAATTCTGCGTTTGTAGTTGCACCTATACATTTTATTTTTCCTCTAGCAAGTGCGGGTTTTAGTATGTTAGAAGCATCTATTGCACCTTCTGCTCCACCTGCTCCTACGATTGTGTGTATTTCGTCTATAAATAATATTAGGTTTTTATTGCTTTCTAGTTCTGTTATAATATTAGAAAGTTTTTCTTCAAATTCTCCTCGATATTTTGTTCCAGCGATTACTGAGGCTATATTAAGGTTTAATATTTCTTTATTTTTTAATAATTTTGGAACGTTATTATTTACTATTCTTCTTGCTAGTTCTTCTACAATAGCTGTTTTTCCTACTCCTGCTTCTCCTATTAGTATAGGATTATTTTTATTTTTTCTTGCTAGAATTTCTATGACTCTTTCTATTTCTTTGTCTCTGCCTATTACTTTGTCTAATTCTCCTTTTTTGGCTAAGTCATTTAGATTAGTTGCTAATTCTTTAATTAATAAGGATTTTCCAAGAGTGTCTGTATTTAAAAGGTTATTTTTTAGATTTTCTATATCTATTTCTAGAGATCTAAGTATTTTATATGCTGTTGTAGAATTGTTGTTTAGAATTTTATTTATAAGTGTTGGAAGTGTTATTTCACTTTCAAAGTCACTTTTCTTAATTATTATGTCTTCTATTATTTTTAGTAGTTCTTTTTTATAGAATATGTATTCTTCTTTTGATGTTCCTTTTTGGATTTTTGATTTAACTTTATTGTAGGTTAATCCTTCCTTTTTTAGGCTTTCTGAAATGCTTGTTTCTATTTTGAGTACACTTAGTAGTATGTGTTCTGTTCCAACCAGGTTGTTTTTGTTTTCTAATGCTTCGTTTTCACTTCCTTTTAAAACTTTTCTTAGTTCTTCTGTATATTTATTCATAAACACCTCTCTTATATTCTATGTTATATTGTGTTGTTTAAGAAATTTTTATACAAAAAAACATCACTTTCGTGATATTTTTATATGAATACTACAATTAGGATTATTATTAGTATTATAGCTAGTAGTTGTAATACTAATTTCCAACTTGTTTTTAACCATTCTTTATATGATATTCCTAAGTATTCAAGTCCTACAATCATTAACGCAGATGTAGGTGCGATTATTAGAGTTAATCCATGTAAAGATTGTGATATGATTGCAAGTGAATTTGTAGCTTCTGGATATGTTGATACTAAGTATGGTAATCCAGATTGTATTACGTATAGAATGTCTATATTAAGTATGGTACTTATGATAGTATCTAATCCTGCTACTAAGATGTATACTATTTGTGAAATTGTTTCCATAGCACCACTTAAGAAGCTTACTTTTCCAAGAGCATCTATGATTCCTCCACCTAAAGAGTTGATTAGCCAGTCTGTAATACTCATGAAGAATGGATTATAAGCAGTTATTATTACTATTGTGTATGCTAATGTCATCACTATAACTGGTTTTAGTACTTGTTTTACACCTTTAGCAAATGAAGTTATAATAGTTTCAAAATCTAATTTGTAGATTAAGCTTATTATAAGTGTTGCCCCAAGTGTCAATACTGTTATTTCTGCTAATGATGTCCAAGAGCCAAATGATGTTATACCAGCGATTAGATAATTGAATATTGTGTAATCTTTGATTTCAAATTCTGTAATGTTTGTATGTAAGTCTGAAAAGAAAGTTACTTCAAATATTTTTTCCCAATCGAACATTCCTAGTATCATTACTAAGATAAGTAATCCTAGTATAAGGAATATAGGCCAGCTTGCTTTTTTGCTTTGTTTTTTCTCGCCTATTAGTGGTATGTTGTTTTTACTTGATTCTTCTTTTTCTTCTTTAGTCTCTATTTTTCTTTCTTTAGATTTTTTTGCTTGTTTTAGAAGTACAAATAAGTATAGAGTATAACATATTACCAATAGTGCAATTTTCCAAATTAGCTCTGTACTATAGTCACTTCCAACTATTTCGTTAATGTAACTTGTTGCTGGACTATAGATTCCTCCAATTATACCAATTATAGGTGATATAAATCCAGTTAGAAATGCAGTCATTTTGTTGTAACCCATTAATAGGACAATAGCACATATAGCAGGTATTATTAGAAATAATACAAGGTTAGGTCCATATAGTCCACCTTTTTCAACATTAGCTGCGAACAATGCACTTACTAGTGTTAGTACAAGTGATGCTCCAATTAGAAAGTATTCTTCTTTTCCTTTTAATTTTTTTACTATTTTATCTAGTGTATTTCTGTATTTTCCTGTTTCAGCTAATACTCCGTATAATCCTCCAACTGCAAATATGAATAACATTGGTTGTAAGAAGAATTGTACTGAAAGATAAGGATAGTCTATTAAATTAAATAATGACATTCTTTCAAATCCTATACTTTGAAATTCTCCATATTGGAATGTTGCTGCTGGGATTACCCAACTTAATGCTCCTAAGTATAGAACAATTAATCCTAATAATTTTAGAATTGTATTTTTCTCTGATGGTACAATCCATTTTATTATAGAAAGTACGAATAGAGTTGTTGTACCTATGATTTCCATTGGCATTCCAATGTTTGTTGGTACAAATATTCCTACGATTATTAGTATTATTGCTGCGATACTTGCAATCATTTTGAACTTAGCGTTCGTTTTCATTTTCTTATTACCTCCTGTTACAATTATACACTAAAGATGTCAAGTTTTACAAGTTTTTATGTTAGTTTCACAAAAATTACAAATTAATATAAAAAATACCACATAAAGTATTTAGTCTTTATGTAGTGTAAGTGAGCTTCCTTTTTCTATTATTAGTTCTTTTAATTCACTTAATTCTTCTATGCTCATTGATTCTATTATCATTTGTGTGTCTTCTACTTGTGTTTCAATATCCATTGCACTCGCGCTATTTATAAGTGCAGAACTTACGGAAGTTACAGTTAGAGATGTAGAAGTAGAAGGTGAGTCTTCTGATAAAACTGTTTGTAAGATTTCGTCAGAAAAAGTTGTAGATATTGATGGAGATAAAGCACTACCAAAAAGCAAAGTGCTATTACCTCCAAATGTAAATAAATTTATTAATGATTGTATCATAATTTTAATTTCCTTTCTTTTGATTTAATTGTATGTTCAATTAGTAATTCTAGTTCTAAAGTTTCTTCTTTTGTTTGTATACATTCAATAATGTCTTGTTTACTAGGTACTTTTTTATCTCTTTCTAAAAGAGGCGCTAGAGATTTAGAAATGTTTTTGTAAAGTTTGATTTTTTGACTTAATTTGTGTTTTCTAATTTTAGTTAGTTTTTCTAGTTTTTGTTCTATTCTAGTTATATTATAATTTTGTAAATTAATGCATTCAAAGTTTATAAAGATACTAATAGAGTTTAAACTAATTGATATAACCAAAGGGATAGTTATGCTTTTTATGAAAATTATTCCAACTATTGAAATAGCAATATATAATAAGTTAGATTTAATTCCATTTATATGAATTTTTTTGTTGATGTTGAGATAGTTAAGTGTTTCATTAGGGTTTAAAGTGTTAAAGTGATAGTTTCTATTTTCATTGTTATTATATTCTATTCTTGCTCTTAGTTTTTCTCTGTTAAAATATCTAATTAACATTTTTCTATTTTCGTCATTATTTTCTTTTTTTAGCATTTTATTAAGTTTTTTATCTAATAATTTATCATTCAAATTTATTATCTTTTTATAAAAAGGTTTTGTTAGTTTGAATTTTAATTCTTCTACTTTTAGAACTACTTTTTTAAACTTAAGTGCTCCTAATTTTTCATATAAAGCTAATTTTTTCATTTTTTATTTTTCCCCTTGGTATGTATTATAACATATAATTAATTTATAGTAAATTCTTATTTTTTTAGTATTTTTTTATTACTTTCGTCTAGTAATGTTATAATTGTTTTTCCATATTCGTCTTTATCTACTTTTTTATGTCTTAGACCTCTAAACATTACGGCAAAAATTATTACACCTTCTTCTATTGTTTTTACTGCTCCATTTTCTAGTAATAATAATGCGTTTTCTATAATTATTTCTTTTTCATTCTCAAATAAGTTGCAATCATTTTCTATTATTATTTCTATGTTGTCAATTTTGGTTTTCTCTTCTTCTTGATTTCTCTTTTGTTCTAATACTCTTTTTCTACTTTTTAAAAGGCTTAATATTTTCATTTCTATTTCCTTTAATTGTTATTTTCTGGTTTCATAAGTGGGAATAAGACAACATCTCTTATTGAGTCAGTATTGTATATTAACATCATAAGTCTATCAATTCCGAATCCTAGTCCTGAAATTGGTGGCATTCCTTGCTCCATTGCTAGTAAAAAGTTTTCGTCTAGGTCCATAGTTTCATCATCACCTTGACTTTTTGCTTTAAGTTGTTCTTCAAATGTTTCTCTTTGTGTCTTAGGATTTACAAGTTCTGAATATGCTTTGCAAAGTTCGGTTCCGCCTGCGATTACTTGGAATACGTCTATTCTTTTTGAGTCTTTGTCGTTTCTTCTTGCTAATGGAATAAGTACTGCTGGATAGTTATAAATTATTGTTGGCTCGATTATGTTTTTACGAATTTTATTTTTGTATACAAAATCGATTATTTGACTTAGTGAATGGTAGTCTTCTAGTTCTGTCAATGTAAACAATCCTTTTTCTACTATTTTTTGTTTTAGCTCGTCTGGTTCTTCTATGTTTAGAAAGTCAAAACCAAATACTTTGTTCATTTCTTCGCAGTAATTGATTTTATTCCATTCTTCTTTTCCAAAGTCAAGAGTGTTACCTTGATATTCTATAGTAGTTCCACCTGTGAGTTCTTTTAGTAGCTCTTTTATGAAGTTAGTGTAAAATTTCATGTTGTCTTCATAGTTCCAGTAGGAAGCATACCATTCAACTTGAGTAAATTCTTGTAAGTGTTCTGTGTCCATTCCTTCGTTTCTAAAACATTTAGATATTTCATAGACTTTGTCGAATCCGCCTGCGATACATTCTTTTAAGTAAATTTCAGGTGCTATTCGTAGATTGCAGTCCATGTCTAATGCATTGTGGTGTGTAAAAAATGGTTTAGCAGATGCACCAGAGACTGCTGTTTGGAGAATTGGAGTTTCTACTTGTAGGAAACCATTTTCTCCTAAATACTTATGTAGAAATGAATAGAATTTACTTCTTCCTATGAAAATACGTCTTGATTCTTCATTAGTAATTAAGTCAACATATCTTTGTCTATATTTTATTTCTGTATCTTGTAATCCGTGGAATTTTTCTGGTAATGGTCTTAGTGCTTTTCCTAGAAATTCAAATGAATGGACTCTAAGTGTTTTTTCTCCAGTTTGTGTTGTGAATATTTCTCCAGTAGCACCTATGAAGTCTCCAGTATCAATTAGTTTTTTAAAGAAGTCATATTTTTCTTCGCCTACTAAATCAATTTTAAGTTCTAGTTGCATTGCTCCTTCTAAGTCTCTAATTTTTATGAAGCTAAGTTTTCCCATTTTTCTCATGAATACTATTCTACCTGCTAGTGATATGTTTGTTTCTCCATCACTAAGGTTTTGTGCATCTTTTAGTGTGTGTGTTTTCTTAAATTTTTCTGGATAAGGGTTACAAAATTCTGATATGCTATCTAATTTTTCCCTTCTTACAATTTCTTGTTCTGTTAATTCTCTCAATTTTCTCTCCTCCTAAAATAAAAAGTTATTGAATTTAAGGGACGAGTTTACCCGTGGTACCACCCTAATTTATCAATAACTTGATCTTATTATTTATAACGGTTATTAACCGGGCATAAGCCACTCGAAAGTTTTTATTCATATTAGGCTTGTTACCAATTTCCATCTTATTTGGCTTTCTATAAATAGTTTCTAATATTACTCGTCTTTCTCATCGATTTATGGCTACATTTTATAATAATTGTTGTTGTTTGTCAACTGCTTTATTCTTCATGTAGAGTAAAGGTTTAAATTTTCCTTTTATCGGCTTTATAATGTAAGAAGTTACATCTAGTTTTTTATCAAAATTGTAGTATTATAGGCTTAAGTTTGTGAAATTTATTCTAATCGGGAGGTAAGTATGAATAATATTTTATATGTTTATATAGACGAAAGTGTAGACTTTGGTTTTAGTGAAGGAAGTTCTATGTTGTATGTTGTATCTTTTGTTTTTTATGATGATGTTTCTTCAATAGATGGAGATGTTAGCTATCTTAATAAGAGACTTGTTAGGTCATAAAGGTATGATACATACAGCATTACTTGTTTCAAGAAAGAATGAGTATAATAAATGGTCTTTTGAAAAGAGAAAAGATGTTTTTTCTACATTGTATAATTTTGCTAGAAAAATAGGAGTTAGATTAAAGAGTGTTGTTATTGATAAGAAATATTTTAATATGAGAATACGATTAAAGAAGAAATTGAAAGATGAAATGGAGAAGTTTATACGAGAAAATGGGAATTATATAAATTCTTATAAAAAAGTGATTATATTTTATGATGATGTAGAGTTTGTATCAAAGTTTAATCATAAAGATAATAGAATATTTCAAGTAGCAGATATGCTTACAGTTTTTGATAAACTAGATTTTAAAATAAAAAATAGATTGCTTTTAGTAAGAATGAGAAAGAGTTTTTTTATCTTAAAAAGTATAGTATTTTTTAAGTAACTTTTTATAAGTTCTTAAATGCTGTTATATTCTTATTTTATGAGGATTTACGACATTTTATTTTTAGAAAATGTTTGAATATATTTTTATAATTTCTTATATTTTTTCTTTCAAAAGTAGTAAATTAGTAGTAAAAATTTAAATATTTTTTGAGACATTAATTTTAAATATTAAAAATGCTGTGACATTGTACATTATTAAAGTATAGTCTTATGAGCGAGACTAGTGGTGTAGCCACAAAGTCCTCGCCATAATAAGGTATAGTATTACCCTTATTATGTAGCGTGTAGCATGTAGCAAATTTTTTATTTAATTTTAGTTTTAATTTCTTTTAGTCTTTCGACAAATTCTTTTTTATTATTTAAAAGATTGCGTAATTCTTTTAAATAATTGTTATACTCCATATCTTCTACAAAGAAATTAGCATAACCACCGTTTCCAAATTTTTCTAATGTATGTTTATAACATTCCTCAATTGTTTCTTTCTCACTAAGTTTATTAAAATGTGTAATGCTATAAAGATAAATTCGTTTTAATGAATCATCAACATCGATATTTCTATCTGCAGATGATAATATTTTTCCATAAATACTTCTAGGCTCTCGATTTAATGAAGCCCTATGATCTTCTATTGCCTCTTTCATTATTATTAAGTTCTTGTCATTAAAAAAATTATTTAAGTTCGTATCATTATACATAATTTGAGCAGAAACTTTTTCATGATTTTTATAATCTACATAATAACCAATATCATGATATGCCGCTATTACATAAAGCATGTTATTATCAATATCCATATTTTTACTTAATTTATAGCATCTATTGATAACATAGTTAATATGCTCTATTTGATGTCCTTTATCATTTAGTTTATATCGTGGAAATATGTTTTGTTCAATATATCTTTTTAATTCTTCATTCACATTCATTAACTCATCTCCATAATACTAATTTATAATAAACGACTTTAAGTTTATAAAAATTAGCATGTTCGCTTGTTTAATAAACTAACTTATAGTATAATTCTTTTAGGGAATATCAGTTGTTGAGTGTCTACCGAATCTCTAATAGAGAGGAGGATTGATAAAAATGAAAACTAGGACTTTTATCATTAAAGCTCTTAAGCTCATTGCTATCATTTTATTTCTCCTTATCATTATGATAGTAGTAATAAAAAAATGACACTTAATTCTTCATTGAATTAAATGTCTTCACAATTCATTGGGTAGACATTCAACTCGCAAAAACTGAATGTTCCCTTTTTTATTTTATGCAAGTTCCCTTGACATATTCATAATAACACATTTTATAATTATTGTCAAAAATTCATATCAGAAAAAATGTATCATTTTTATGTGATTGTATGAAGATTTTATATAAAGTAGTATTAGATTATTCATACATCGTTTAAAATAAAGAATTCACATCGAAAATCAAAGTTTTTATGATAAAAATTTTATTTATTTAGTAAGTGATATTAAGTATAAAAGACTTAAATAAAAAGAAAAACTACTCCATAAGGGTAGTCTTCTTACTAGTGTTTTTTAACTAGCACTGGTCGGTCCTTACCAGACTTATATCTCAACTTATGTTGTAATGCTGTTCAGACCTAAGTTGAAGAATTTCTTCTTCATTAATTATATTATACTAGTATAAGAAATTACGTCTAGCTTTTTTGAAAATTAATTTAATGCGTCTTCGATTGAATTTATTGTATTTATTAATTCTTCTTCAGTTTTACAAGTTACTATTTTGTTTTTTATTTCTTTTGTGTTTGGAATACCTTTTAAATACCAGAGTGCGTGTGTTCTTATTTCTAATAGTGCTACATTAGTATTTTCATATTGTTTTAGAAGCTCGTAGTGTCTTTTTATCATATTTATTTTCTCTTTTGGTGTAGGGGTTGGTATTATATTATCGTTTTCTACATATTCGATACACTCTTTTATAAACCAAGGATTTCCAAGTGTGGCACGCCCTATCATAATAGCATCACAGTTTGTAGTTTCTAACATTCTTTTTGCATCTTCGATTGTTTTAATATCTCCATTTCCTATAACAGGAATTTTTACATTTTCTTTAACTTGTTTAATTATGTTCCAGTCGGCTGTTCCACTATAGCCTTGACTTCTAGTTCTTGCATGTATTGCAATTGCAGAAGCTCCAGCTAGTTCTATTTTTTTAGCAACTTCAATTGCATTTATATTATTCTCGTCCCATCCACTTCTTATTTTTACTGTTATAGGAGTATTTGTATTTTCTACTACAGATTTAACTATTTCGTATATTTTGTCTGGATTTTTTAAGAGTGCACTTCCTGCTTGACTTTTTATAGCAACTTTGGGAACAGGACATCCCATGTTTATGTCTATAATATCTGGATGAAAGTTTTCTTCAATGTATTTTGCTGCAGTTACAAATGAATTAGTATCGTGTCCGAATATTTGAATACTTATTGGTCTTTCTTCTTCATTAAAATTGATAAGATTTATAGTTTTTTTGCTACCATATGTAATACCAGTAGATGATATCATCTCAGAGTATATTAAACCAGCACCCATTTCTTTTATAATAGTTCTATAACTAATGTTAGAAACTCCAGCCATGGGCGCAAATACTATTCTATTATTAATTGTAATATTTCCTATTTTCCACTTCATGAGATAATTATACTTTATATATGAAAAAAAGCAAATTAGTTTTTAACTAATCTGCTTCAGTAGATACTTTTTTTAATGTAACTTTACATATTGCGTTGGTTTTAACGTCATATACTTTAACTATTGCAGTGTCTCCAGTTGATTGATAATCACCTCTGGTGCTTCCATCACAGTCAACATTCATATTATTGTAACTGTAACCTGTTTCCGCTTTTATAATAAATGTTGCAGTTTGTCCTTCAGATACTTCCATTGGGCTAGTGCCATCTGTTATTTTTCCACCTTCTACTGTAAGTGTTACAGATAGTTTTTTTGGTTTAAATGTTACTGTACATTTAGTATTATTTGTTATTTCACGAACTGTAAGTTTTCCGTTTACAAATGAAGCCTTTTGATTATTAGTGCAAGTGTAAGTGTCATATATATAGTTCTCTGCTTCTTCTATTTCAAATTCTACGTTTCCACCATGATTTACTGATTTAGCTCTTTCACCAGTTATGGTTCCAAAGTTTGCTTCAACTTCAACTGTGTAATCACTTATTTTAAATGGGATTGTACAAGTTGAATCTTTTGTTACATCAGTAACTTTTAAATCTCCAGTAGCTTCGTCATATTCTGCTTTTGCTCCATTTGTACAACTAACTTTTATTTCATTATCATACTTATAGCCTTCATTAGGTTTAACAATTATTGTTGTTTCGTCATTTAATAACGCATCAAATTCTTGTTCATTTTCTTTGTTTGGCAATTCTCCATTACTTGCTTTAATAGTTATTTTGTGTAAACTCTTTAGAAAGTATAATCTACAAGTTGAATTAGAAGATAATTCTGGTGGTGTAAATTCCCATTCTTCTTCATCCCAAGTTCCAGTTTCATTTGGTTCTTTAGTGTTAGTACATGCTGCTCTTTCAAATTGATATACTAGTGTGTCGTCTTCTGCACCTTCGAAATCTGGATTTATAACTTTTAATTCTTCTTTTTCTGGTAATTCTTCAACTTTTTCATTGTCTATATAATACATATATGTAACTTTATAAGTTTCATTTTTATCTTTATCTTTAGGTTTGTCTGTTTTTGAACTTTCTAAATAGCCTATTGTTCCACATGCTAAGCATATAACAATTAGTCCTATAAGAGTTATTATTAATCCTTTTTTGTTTTTCTTTTTCATAAGTTTTATTCCTCCAACTTCTTATTCTTTTTACTATATGTTTATTTTATAATAGATGTCCTTTTATGTCAACTATCTAATTTTACTCTTTACTAATGTTTTTTATGCTGTTTTTCATGCAAAATATTGTCTTTTTAATTGAAAATATGAGATTTTGTTTGACTTTGTAAAACTTTATAGTATAATGATAGTTGGTACATTTTTATTGTTCTGGTATTTATGTTGTGGGAAGGCATATATATTAAGGACAGATAGAAGGAGAAATATTATTATGAAAACATTTATGTTAAGAAAAGAAGATGTTAATACTAAATGGTTCGTGATTGATGCTGAAGGGCAAAATTTAGGTAGAGTTGCTAGTAAAGCTGCACATATTTTACGTGGAAAACATAAGCCTACATTTACTCCTCATGTTAATTGCGGAGATGCGGTTATTATCATTAATGCTAGTAAGGTAAATCTTACTGGAGATAAACTTGATAAGAAGGTTTATTACAATCATAGTGGATATCCAGGTGGTTTAAGAGAAAGAACTGCTAAAGTTATGAAAGAAAAATATCCAGTTGAAATGGTTGAGAGAGCTATTAAAGGAATGCTTCCTAAGAATAGACTTGGAAGAGATATGTTTAGAAATCTTTATGTATATGAAGGTAGTGAACATAAACACGAGGCTCAAAAACCAGAGAAGTTAGAATTATAGGAGGAAACTATGGCAGAAGCAAAGAAATATAGAGCTACTGGTAGAAGAAAAAGAGCGGTAGCACAAGTAACATTAGTTAGTGGTAAAGGTAAAATAACTGTTAATGGTGTAGATGTTAGAGAATATTTACCTTATGATACTTTGGTTATGGATTTGAAACAACCTCTAGTACTTACTGGAACTGAAAATGATTTTGATGTTGAAGTTACTGTTAAAGGTGGAGGATTTGATGGTCAAACTGGTGCGATAAGATTAGGTATTGCTAGAGCTTTACTTGAAGTTAATAGTGAAGGTTATAGACCTACTTTAAAAGGTGCTGGTATGATAACTAGAGATGCTAGAATTAAAGAGCGTAAGAAATACGGTCTTAAGAAAGCAAGACGTGCTCCACAATTTAGTAAGAGATAAATTTACGGTCCGAAATATTTCGGGCTTTTTATATTGATTTGCAAATAATGAAGATAATGATATAATTAAGTAGGAGGTTTTTATGGAAAGATTTAAAGAAACTATAATGAGTGAAAGTAGGCATCATTTTGTTTATGGATATGATACTACCAAGAGAAAGGAATTTTGTGAGTCTTTGGAAAAGAGTTATCCAATAGTGATGGATTCTGATAAACCAATGGGTATTTATTTGGAAGAATATGGATTACCAAATATTGAGTATGATAAGGGACTTGTTGATATGTATGAGACGTGGTCAATTAGCAGAGAATATTTGTGGTTTTCAATTATATATAGGATTTTGTCTAATGCTAAGGAAAGTGTTGGATTTGATGAATTAAATAAAAGAGTTCAAGAATTAATTAATCGTTTGAATAGAGGATTTAAAACTCCTGGTTTTAAGGATATTCAAGACTTAAATCACTTGCTTGCAGTTTTTAAAGAATCAATAGAGTTTTATTTAGAGTCTTATAAAAATTATGTTTTAAATATTGAACGTGTACAGATTGATAGTGTGCCTATTCCTTTTATGAATTTAGAATTCTTTGTTAAGCGTTTTAAAGAAAGTATAAATAATCAGTCTTATTTTGGAGTTATTATTAATAATAATAAAGATATAGCCTTATCTTCTGTACAGTCTATTAATGATTTAGTTGGTTCTAGAATAAACGGAGATATTTCTATGAAAATAGTAACTGAGCCTGATAAGTGGAAATCTTATAGATGTACGCGGGATGATTTTGTACAATCTGTTCATGATTATGGTACTATAGAGTTAGATGATAGTTTGCGTGACAATATTAAGTCATTAAAAAATAACTAGTTAAACTAGCTATTTAGGAAAGGCCCTTTAGCGGCTTTTTTTAATTCTACTCTTACAACTGAAGATAGTTCGTCTACTTCAATTATTTCTCTTTCTCCAATAGTCCATCCTGAGTCTCTAGTGTAGGTATTAGTTAGTCCTTCTATTACACTACTAACATCACTTGGTGCACATGATTTTACAAAGACTTCCTCGTGAGTACCAGCAGGTATTTCTTTTCTTGAAATTGGTACACTTATTTTTACTTTTCCATCTTCTAATGGTGTGAGTGTTACTTTTCCTACTAAGTAGCCATTATCTCTGTCATATAGTTTTTCTAGACAACTTATAGTTTCGTATATGTAACTTCTGTAAGTTGTTTTTTCAAATGTTTGTGTGTCATTCATTGTTAATTCCTCCTAGCATATTATTAACATAAAAAGTGTATTATAAAAAGAAAATTATGTGAAAAATGTGGTTAAAGTGTTAAGTTTATGATAGAATTTACTTTAGGTGACGAGGGTTGGCAAATAAAGTATTTAAAAATTTAGATGAGCAAATTAATATTTTGAGAGACAAAGGTCTTATAATTAATGATGAAGATTATGCTAAAGAAATATTGCTTCGTGAAAACTATTTCTTTATTATGGGTTATAGGCATTTGTTTGTGAAACATGATACGACTAGAAAGTTTAAAGATGGTTCTACGTTTGAAGAATTATATAGTTTATTTGTGTTTGATAGAATGTTTAGAAATATTATATTTAAGAATATACTTATTGTTGAGAATAACTATAAATCTATATTTAGTCATGTTTTAAGTAAAGATTATGGTTATAAGGAGAAAGATTATCTTAATAGTAAGAATTTTGATACTAGTAAAGAGAAGAGTAGACAGATTAATGATTTGGTTAGAAAAATTAAGAGACAACTTAGAATAAATGGTAAAAATCATGGGGCGACTAGTCATTATATGGATAATTATGGTTATATTCCTCTTTGGATAGGTATTAAAGTTATAAGTTTTGGTATTATGAGTGAGATGTTTAGTGTACTTAAGTATCATAATAAAGAAGAAATTGCAGATATTTATCATATTACTCCAGAGGAGATGGAAGTGTTTTTACCGATACTTGCGAATTACAGAAATTTATGTGCGCATGAAGATATAGTGTTTGACCATTTTACTCAGAGAGTTATTCCTGATAATAAGTATCATAATTTATTAAATATTGATAAAACTAATGATGAGTATGTGTATGGTAAAAATGATATTTTTGCTCTTATAATTATTTTGAAGTTTCTTCTGACTCAGACAGATTTTAAGATGATGATGAATGAAATAAATTATGAGTTTGATAGATTAAGTGGTAAGTTGCATACTATTAGTATTGATGATGTATTAGATAAAATGGGATTTCCACCTAATTATAAAGATATTATGTATATGGAAGGATGATATAGTTTGAGAAAGAAAATTGCTTATGTTTTGTTATGTTTACTATGTTTTATACTAGGTTCTGGTGTTATGTTTGGGGTGCTTTATTTGTATCCTAAGACAATAGTTAAAACTATAAGGGAAGAGAATGTTAATATTACTGATACTGGTATAAGTGCTGCAGTTGACAAAATTAAAGATTCTGTGGTGGTAATTGAGGTTTATAGTGGTAAGGATTTAGTTAGTACTGGTACTGGGTTTGTATATGATCAAGATGATGATTTTGGTTATATTATGACTAATCACCATGTTATTGAGGACGCTGGAGATATAAGTATTACTTATAGTGATGATAGTGAAGGTAGTGCAAGTGTGGTTGGAAGTGACCAATATGCAGATATTGCAGTTCTTAGAGTACCTAAGAAAGATATAAAGAGTGTTGCAGTTATTGGAAGTAGTACCGATATGAAAGTTGGAGATACTGTGTTCACTATTGGTAGTCCTATGGGAATTGATTTTAGAGGTACTGTTACTAGGGGAATACTTAGTGGGAAAGACAGGTTAGTTTCTGTTAATGTTAATTCTAATCAAGCAGATTGGATTATGAATGTTATGCAGACAGATGCTGCGATTAATCCTGGAAATAGTGGTGGACCTTTATGTAATGCTAATGGAGAGGTTATTGGTATTAATTCTTTAAAGATAGTGAAAGATACTATTGAGGGGCTTGGATTTTCTATTCCTATAGAAGATGCGATAAGTTATTCTAAGAGTATAAGAGAAAAAGGAAGTGTTAGTAGACCTTATATTGGTGTGAGTATGTTAAATGCTAGTAGTACAATGCAACTTGCTTATGCAGGTCTTAGAATAGATAGAAATATTGAAGATGGTGTTGTTGTTGTTGAAATAGAAAGTGGAAGTCCTGGAGATAAAGCAGGTTTAAAACGTGGAGATGTAATTGTTAAAGTTGGTGATGATTGGGTAAGTGATATTGCAGAATTTAGATATAGGCTTTATAGTTATTCTCCAGAAGAGACAATAGAGATTACCGTATTAAGGGATGGTAATGAAGAAAGGGTTAATGTTAAATTATCAAGTAATTAGAATTTAAGTCATGAGCTTTTGTGGTAAGTGGCTTTTGTGGTAAGTGGCTTTTTTGTAAAGATATTGAAAATAAAAAGTATCGATATCTTACTAAACTAAATTAAAGCAAAATCATATGATTAATAGATAAAAGTGTTCTTCAACTAAAATTTACTTCTGTTACTACATACCTATTATCTAAAATTCTGAATACTTTTTGTTATAAAAGTTGTGATTTTTGATTAAATGTCTTTATTTTAGGGGTATATGTAGGATTTTAGTGGTGTTTTACTACTAGTTTACTACTTTATAAATTCATATTACTTTTATAAAATGAAAAATATGACGAGGATATATTAGATGATAATATTATTGAAATTATACAGAATACTAAATAAAAAAACAAAGATGATTTTGAACTAAAGTTAGACAAATTTTGCATAAAATCAATTTTTATGGTAATATAAACACTAATTTTAAAGGAGAATTCTATTATGAAAGAAATAAAATCGAAGGAAATAGATTTATTTGCTCTACAAAAATTACAAAGTTAAGGAACAAAAAGTACAATTTATACTGATGGAAACATATGTTATAAATTTCTGGATGGTCTTTATCCAGATGAAAAAAGAGATTTGCACAAAAAGTTTCTTGATATGGATGGAATAAAGATTAATAATGTATTATTACCTCAAGATTTAATAATTAAAGATGGTATATTATACGGTTATACTATGAGATATTTTGAAAATTCCATACCATTATCAGATAAATTTTTAAAAAGATATTTTAATTGCAATGAATTATTTATCTATGTATATAAAGCAAGTAAGATATTAAGAGATATTCATAACAATGGTATATGTTGTCAAGACCTAAGTTTTGAAAATATATTAATTGATAATAAAGGAAACGTTGCATTTTGTGATATTAATGGTTGTACTTATAAAGAACATCGTTCACCATTTTTTTCTAGATTACTTAAAGAATTCTTAGTTGATTATAGAAAATCTAGAGTATCTACAGTAGAAGATACAGATAAATTATCAATAATTTTATCTTTTTATCTTACAATGTATGGAGAAGTATTACAAAGAATAACAAGAAGACAATACCATGTTTTATCAGATAATATACGTACATTAGAAAATTTGAGAGAAATTGCTAATATATTGGTTGATAAAAAAGTTCTTATACAAGATATGCCATATTTAGATGATGTTATAGATTTAACAGATAATTATGAAATAGATAGAAAACAAGTTTTAACTTTAAAGTCAAAAATATTAAATTATTTTTTCTGCAGAAATAAATAATTTAATGCTTACGAAAAGAATCAATAAAAACATTTGCTACATGCTTCATGATACATAATAATGGTAATACTATCCTTATTATGGCGAGGACTTTAGTGGCTACGCCACTAGACCCGCTCACAGGGTATACTTTGATACTATGACATTACATAGTATTTTTTAAATATTTAAAATTAGTACTTTGAAAGTCTTAAAATTTTTACTACTAATTTACTACTTTTAATAGCAAAAATATAAGGGATTATAAAAATATATGTGAATATATCCCAGAACAAAAGTATCAAAAACCATATAAATAAAGTTATAAAGATATTTAAGAACTTATGAAAAGTTGCTCAAAAAATACAATATTTTTAATTAACAATTTCTATGTTCGATCAATATTCTTATACTATTTTCAAATAAATTAAAATAATCTATTCTTCTTTTAGCAAAAGCTTTATACACATTTTTACTTATAAATTCTATTTGTGTCTATTTCATCTATACAAGAGATACTAACATTTTAAATGTTTTATAATATGTTAAATTTAAAAACAACGTATCTATTAAAGTAAGCAAAAGTTTTATTCCACTATTTAGTTTATATTTTGATGCTTTTGATAATTCTGGTAAATAAGCCTTTATGAAATTCATACTGTTTTTCTAAATTTTATATTTAATATTTTTAATTCTATTATTTTAATAATACATTATTTCAAATCTATGTTTTGCAAAGAGGTGAATTAAACTAAAAAAAGGTTTAAAGAAAATTCATTTTGTTTTATTGGTTAACTTTTGTTTTTCTTGACTTCATTTTAAAGCTAATGTATGATATATCCTAGGAAGGAGAAATTTTTGTGTTAAAATGTAAAGAATTTAATCCGCTTAAATTAAAAGTTACTGAAGATAGGGTATTTCAGATTAATGGAAATCAAGAACATGTGGTTGATGACTTTTTTCTAAATTTGGAAGATTTGCACTATGGATTTAATATAACTATAGCTAATGGGGAAAGTGTAACTTATTATACTCAGCACCCTATAATTGGAGTTGGTGTTTCGGAAATAGAAAACGATATTATTTTAATCTATGAATATGGAAAATCTATTAATTGGAAAATAAATAAAGTAACTGGAAGTATTATTCAATATGGTCAATTTGATAAAAAGCATAGATTAGATGTTAAATATTTTAAGAAAATTTATGGTTTAGGTGAGAGCTTTATTGATATTGCTAATTCTTATACGAGAAACCAAAATCCATCTATTAATCTTAATTCTAAAATGAGACTTTGGTTAAAATTAAAGCTTAACTAATCAGATTTTTATAGAAGGAAAATTAAGATGTTTTTATAATAATTTAGACATATTAAGGAAGCAATTTTTTATTTTCTATAATATGTTAATAATTATAAGATAAAGCTAGTGTTTAAATAGGAATGTGTACAATATGATAAATTTAAGATTTGATAATCCTGCTTATTTATGGGATGATGGAAAAGATGGTAAGCGTTTTTTTGTTGGCAAGTATGGAGAATATCTTAGTAGTGCTGGAGGCGTCGTTTTTTGCGAAATTCATTATGGATTCTCTTTTACAAGTCAAACGAAAGAGACTTTTCTTTTTTCTACTCAATGTCCAATATATGGAGCAGAAATTGATATGGATGGAATATTTGTGATTATGAAAGTTTTTGAAATTGGAAAGACCATACCATGGAAAGTGAATATGGAGACAGGCGAGGTTATACAATTTGCTAAATTTTTAGATATATCTAGAAGAGATATGGAATATTTGAGTAAGAATTTCGGTCTTGGTGTAAATGATTTAGATGAAGTTAACTCTTATTTGGAAGGAAACTCTTTAAAGAAAACTTTATTATGAAATGTTTTCTTTTTTGTTTAGTAAGTGTATAGTCTATTGTGGAGTAATTGAAAATTTAAGATAAAACTAGTATAATTAAGTTATGTATTAAGGTGATTCTATGAAGAAGTGTGCAGTTATTTATAATCCAGAAAGTGGTAAACCTAGAGATAAGAAAGATATAAAGATGTTACCATCTATTTTAGAGCTTAACGGGTATGATGCTAGTTTATGCCCTACTAAGGGGCCTAAAGATGCTGTTAATATTATTAAAAATTTACCAAATGATACAGATTTAGTTATTTGCTGTGGTGGAGATGGTACATTAAATGAAGGAGTCACTGGAAATCTAAGTAGAGATAATAAAATATTAATGGGACATTTACCTGTGGGAACTGTTAATGATGTTGGTAGCATGTATGGATTTACTAAGAATATGGTTGTGAATGCACAGATGTTATGTGATGGTAGTGTTAGAAATATTGATGTTTGCATGATTAACGGAAAACCTTTTGTATATGTAGCTTGTATTGGAAGTTATGTAGATGCTTCTTTTAATACGCCAAGGAAACTTAAGAAAAAGTTTGGGAGACTTGCTTATTTTATGCATACTTTAGTTGAGTTAAAGGATAAAGTAAGATTATTTAATTTGACTTATGAAGTTGATGATAAGATAGTAAGTGGTACTTATTCTTTTGTGTTTGTTTCTAATACATGTAGAATGGGTGGCTTTAATAATATCTATAAAGATGTTAAGCTGGATGATGATATGTTTGAAGTTGTACTTTGTACAGCTAAGACTAAGGCGGAACTTGCATTTTTAGGAACTAAGATACTTGCTGGAGAAATTAAATCTATGCCAGGTTTAGAAGTTTACAAAACTAATAGGTTTAGAATTATTTTTGAAGAGATGCCACCTAGTTGGGTAATAGATGGAGAAGAGTATAAACATAATACAAGGGAATTTCTTTTTACTATTAATAAAGATATAAATATGTTAATACCTGAAAAAAATATTGTTAAATTGTTTAGCTCTTTAGAGGAATATAAAGGAAAATGAGGATGTTAGTATGGTTATAGTAGGCAGAGATAGAAATGGAAAATTAGATATTGATAAAGATACAAAGTTTATGAAGTTTTTATATGGTAATGAATTTGGTAGGTTAATTGCTAGAGTTTTGGCATGTCCTTTTATATCTAAAGTAAGTGCATTATATTTAAATAGTTCTTTGTCTAGTCATATGGTTAAAAATTTTGTTCTTAAAAATAATATAGATTTGAATTTATATGAAAAAAGTGAATTTAATAGTTTTAATGAGTTTTTTACTAGACTTAGGAAACGTGAAAATATTCATATTGATTATAATAACGATAGTTTTATTTCTCCATGTGATGGAAAGTTACTTGTATATAAGATAGGAGAGAATAGTGATTTTAAGATTAAAAATTCTTGTTATACTGTGAGTGATTTATTGAATGGGGATGCTATAAGTAATGAATATAAAGATGGATATATTTTAATTTTTAGATTAAGACCAAAGGATTATCATAGATATGTTTATATTGATAACGGAACTAAGAGTAGAAATGTGAGAATACCAGGTATTTTGCATACTGTGAGGCCTATTGCGTTAGAGAGTGAACCAGTGTATAAACGTAATGCTAGAGAGTATACTCTTCTTAGAACTCAAAATTTTGGGGATATAATTCAAATAGAAGTTGGTGCGATGTTGGTTGGAAAGATATGCAACTATCATAATGATTGGCAGTTCAAACGTGGTGAAGAGAAAGGGCATTTTGAGTTTGGTGGTTCTACTATAGTTTTATTAGTTAAAAAAGGTATATTAGTTGTAGATGATGATATTTTAAAAAATACAAGTGAAGATGTTGAGACTTTGGTAGAATGTGGAATGCAAATTGGTAGGAAGAATAATATTGTGTAATTATTGTGAAAATTTTTATTTCATAATATTGAAAAATGTTTCATAAAATGTTATTATTGAGTGGTAAGAGGAGGTGTATTATGAAGAGAGGTAAATTAGTTTTATTATCTTTAATTACTGTTTTAGTTTTAACTGGTTGTGGTAAGAAAGAATTAACTTGTACTATGAGTACTGAAGAGAGTGGTGCTAAAATCGATTCTACGGTGGTTGTAAAGTTTGATGGAAAGACTGTTGAAGATATGAATATGACTATGGATGTTGAAATTCCAGAATCTTTACAAGCTCAAAAGGAAGTTTTAAGAGCATTTTATGAAAAAGCAGATTTCAAAGTTGAGGATTCTGAAACAGGATTAAAACTTACTGCAGATGCTGATAGTAAATATTTTGAACAATTAAAATTGGGTGAATCTAAAGCTAGTTATGATGATACAAAGGAACAATTAGAAAAAAGTGGATTTACTTGTAAATAGTAAGTTTAATTATAAAAAGTTTCTAGGATGATTTCTTAGAAACTTTTTTTGTGTATGTGAATTGAGTTATTAACAATGAAATTATAGTATATATAAATGCTGTTATGACATCAATTAATATGTGTTGTTTTATTAACAAAGTAGAAATAGTTATTAACATAAAATATGAAATTATTAATAGTTTGTGCTTTGTTAATAAATTTTTTGTTTTAATTGTATAGAATGATAGTATAAAGCAAAATAAACAGTGCGCGGATGGCATACAATTAAGTGCTGGCGTATCTAGTTTGTAAGTTATATCAAGAACTAAATCAGTGAAAGAATTGATATTAATTAATGGTCTTTCTATTATCGTTGGAAATATTATATAAGTGATGTCTACTAATATTATTCCTATAAATAGTGTACTTATGAGTTTTTTCCAATTTTTTTTATCGTTTTTGTAGATTATGAAAGATGATATTATGATAAATGGATACCAACTATTATAGATATATACAAATTCTTTTATTAGCGGAAAATTTAATTTTGTAGTCATAAGATGAGGCGTGGTTGGGATAAATTTTATTATGAAGTATAGAAATGCATTAGTTAGTAGTAATAATGTTAAAGTTATTATGAAATCTTTGTACTTTTTCTTCATATTAATTTCCACTTCCTGAGTTGTGTTCAATTGTTTTCCATTCTAAATTTTTAATGAATAAAGATTCAATTGCAAGTGGAATGTATGTGATTAGTAGAATTGGATGTAAGAATATTGTTTTTAATACGATTTTTTTGTTTAGTTTAAATCTTTTTTGTTCTTTTATTAGTAAGTAAATAGTTAGCAGTATGAGAATAATATATATAGTTAGTATTAAAAGAATAAACTTGCTAATAATAGTTTTTGTAATGATATTTATAAAAGTATGTATTATCATAAGAATAATTCCAAAAGCTATAAGAATTATATCCCAAACACCTAGAAGTTCAGTATAAACTGAGCCAATATTTGGATTAGATAGTTTTAAATTTTCTATTAATTCTTTTTTATAAAGTTTTCTTGCTTCAAAGTATCCTTTAATCCATCTTATTCGTTGCGTTTTGTATGCTTTATAATGTTCTGGTTGTTCATCAAAGTATATAGCGTCTTTGTTGTAGTAAGTTGTCATGTTATGTGTGATTGCATAAAGTGATAATTCATAGTCTTCTGTTAATGAGTGAAATGGATAGCTTTTCCATTCTTTAATAAATTTTCCACTTATGTAGAATCCAGTTCCAGAAATGGTACTGTTCATAGAGTTTTTTGTTTTTCTGTTGTTTCCTAGTGTGTTAATTATTGAAAATATTAAACTAGAAGAAGAAGCAATAGCATTTGTGTTTCCATTTTTTGTATTTCTATATCCTATTCCTATGTCGTACCCATTTTTAAATGTTTTTAGCATGTTTTTTAGATAATTTTTGTCTAGTATGTTATCTGCGTCAAATATAAAGTAAGCATCATAGAATTTTTTTCTTTCATTTAAATATTCAATTGCTTCCATAAGTGCGTAGCCTTTTCTTTTAAGATGAACTTTCTTTCTCATTATTATATTTGCGTTAAATGATTTTGTTATTTTAAGTGTTGGATCTGTTAGGTCTTCGATTATAACATAAACGTTCTTCATGTTTATTTTTTCTGTTTGATTTTTTATACTTTCTAGAATGTCACTTATTACTTTACTTTCATATCTGGCTGGTATTAGTATGCAAAATTCAACATTTTTTATTTTTTGTTTAGTAGGGTAATTTTTATTCAATTTAGATATAATTCTTTTGGATATGTTCAAGACAATTCCTAATAATAGTATTGCAAGTCCTAAATATAAAATCATTTTTTCACATCCTTTTTCTTAGGCAATTTCATGTTTGGGTATGCTTTTTTTAGTCTTTCGTCAGTATATATTTTATCACATATTTCCCCTATGAATGTGAAAGGTTTTATTCCTTCTCTTCTTAGGGATTGTCTTATTATTGCTGTGAATGATATTGTTGCATCCAAAACTACAATTATAACTAGTATTTTTGTTAAAGTGTTACCGATTTTATGTGGTATTCTTTCTATTGATTTACTTAGATAAGGATAAATTAATTTTACAAAGATTACACAAAGTGTACCCCAAAGAAACATTATTGGAATTGTAGTTCTTCCATTTATATCGAGTGGATATTTTGTGTAGTTCCAAGATACTGTTCCTATAAATGTTTCTTGTAAGAAACTTATAATATATTCGAATGAGCCTCCTAGTATTGATCCGTATATTAAAATTTGATGCCATTTATAATTTTTTCCTGCGAATGCAAGAGTCATTAATACTGCTCCAGCGCCATAAACAGGGCTTAGTGGGAAATAAATGAAACCGCGTCTAACTTCCCAAAATATTGAGCCGTCTCTGAGGTAGTGTCTTACTAAGTTTAAAATCATTTCATAGTAGTTACCAAATAGACAACCTATTATGAATATTATAAATAATTTTTGCCAACAAATACCATCCGCGAATATCTTTTTATCTTCTTTTGGTTTAGCTATTTTTTTGTCTTTCATTTGCTTACTCCTAATTATAATATATTATATCATAATTAGGTTGTAACTTTTAAATTTTGTATTTAACTAATAGTAGATGTGTGTCAAGTAAAGTGTTGAAATGTCATTTTAAATTGTGTATAATAGTTTGTGAATGGAGGTAATTTTGTGAAAGTTTTTAAGTGTAATAAGTGTGGTAATATTGTTGCGATGATAGAAGGAAATGAACAATTGTTAAAGTGCTGTGGAGAAAGTTTAAATGAAATTTTGGTTAGAAATGGGGATGGAGAAGTTAAGCATAAGCCTGTTATGCAAGTAGAAGATAATCAAGTTTATATTAAAGTGGGAGAAGAACAGCATCCTATGGATGAGGAACATTATATAAAATGGATACTTGTTGTGGGGACTAGTTATTCTAAACTTTTAAAGTTTAATCCAGGAGAATTACCAGAGTGTGTAATTCCATATGAAAATGGACTTCAAGCTTTTGCTTATTGTAATAAACATTCTTTATGGAAAAATGAACTTTAATTCATTTATGCTTTTTAAGTAATGCAGGATTTTATTTTTCCTGCATTTTGTGTGAAATTATTTAACTATAAAATTTATGACTTTGTAGAAAAAGCTTATAGTTTTTGTGAATATGTTTCTAAATGGAAACAAAATCATTCCACCTTGAATTAAAAGTAATTCGTTTTTAGTCATTTTTAAATCCTCCTTTCTTAGAGGGAAATTATGCCCCTCTACTTACTATATACGACGCTAGATATAAAAAACGCTTTTAAATTTTTTTAGAAAAAATAAAAGCGTAAAATTTGACGTAGTTTAGTTTGTGTTTTTTACATTGTTTTACGTTTGTGAAATTTTTGTTAAATTTGTGTTATTATGATGGAAATGTAATATAATAGTTATTGACTTTGGTAAAAGGAGGTTATATAATTTTCTATACTCATTTAGTGATAAAATAAATAGAGGAGGTATTTTATGTTTAAATTATTTAAAAATTTTAGTAAAAAAGATATTATTTTAATAATTGTTGCTATTGTTTTGATAGTTGGTCAAGTTTGGCTTGATTTGAAGTTACCTGATTATATGTCTGAAATAACAGTTTTGGTTCAGACTGAGGGTAGTAGTATTAAAGATATACTTATTAATGGTGGTTATATGCTTTTGTGTGCATTAGGTAGTTTAATGTCTGCTATTATCGTTGGATATACTGCTTCTAATATTTCTGCTAGTTTTTCTATGCGTGTTAGAAAGAAGTTATTTAGTAAGGTCTTGAAATTAGGGATTCATGAAGTTAAACAATTTTCTACTAGTAGTTTAATTACTAGAACTACTAATGATATTACTCAAATTCAAATGCTTATTTCTATGGGGCTTCAATTAATAATAAAAGCGCCTATAACTGCAGTTTGGGCAATAACTAAGATTCTTAATAAAAGTTGGCAATGGAGCGCGATTGTGGCAGTTGCTGTTTTAGTGCTTTTGAGTACTATTGTTACGCTTATGATTATTGTTCTTCCAAGATTTAAGAAAGTTCAAAAAATGATTGATAAGATAAATGGTATTGTAAGAGAAAATGTTATTGGTATAAGAGTTGTTCGAGCTTTTAATGCTGAGAAGTATCAAGAAGATAAGTTTGAGAATGCTAATGATGAATTAACTAATATGCAGTTATTTAATCAAAAAGCTTTTAGTATAATGTCTCCTGTTATGTATATGATAATGTACTTTTTGACTTTGACAATATATTTTGTAGGGGCTCATCTTATAGATGGTGCTTTAATGTCTGAGAAGTTAGTATTGTTTGGAGATATGGTCGTATTTAGTTCTTATGCAATGCAAGTTATAATGTCGTTTTTAATGCTTGCTATGATATTTATGATGGTTCCTAGAGCTCAAGTTTCTGCAGAACGTATTAATGAGGTTATTGATAGTGAGATTAGTGTTAAAGATGGCGAGATAGAAAAGAGCGATAGTAATTTGGTTGGAACTGTTGAGTTTAAGAATGTTAGTTTTAAGTATCCAGATGCAGAGGAGTGCTTACTTAAAAATATTTCTTTTAAAGCTAATAAAGGAGAAACAGTCGCTTTTATAGGAAGTACTGGAAGTGGGAAGAGTACTCTTATAAATTTAGTTCCAAGATTTTATGATGTAACCGAAGGTGAAATTTTAATTGATGGAGTGAATGTTAAAAATTACAAACAAGATATTCTTCATAATAAAATCGGTTATGTTCCTCAAAAAGCTGTTATGTTTGATGGTACTGTTGCTTCAAATGTTGCTTATGGTGATAATGGTAAGGGAGAAAAGACCGATAAAGTCATAAAAGAGGCTATTAGAGTTGCGCAAGGAACAGATTTTGTTGAAAAGATGGAGGGGCAGTATGAAGCTCATATAGCTCAAGGTGGTACTAATGTTTCTGGTGGTCAAAGACAAAGGCTTGCAATAGCTCGTGCTATAGCAAGAGATCCTGAGATTTATATTTTTGATGATAGTTTTTCGGCACTTGATTATAAAACTGATGCAACACTTCGTAAGGAGTTAAAGAAATATACTAATAATGCTACTAGCTTAATAGTTGCTCAGAGAATAGGAACTGTTATGAATGCAGATAAAATATTAGTTTTAGATAATGGTAATTGTGTTGGAATTGGGACACATAAAGAGCTTTTAAAGAATTGTGAAGTCTATAAACAAATAGCACTTTCACAACTTTCAGAGGAGGAATTAAATAATGAATAAGCGAGGAGGAATGGAAAAGTCAAAGAATTTTGGACAATCTATTAAGAGACTTTTTAGTGAACTTAGAAGTTTTAGAGTTTTAATTTTAGTAGCTTTGATTTTCGCTGTTAGTGGAAGTATCCTTTCTATTGTTGCTCCTAATAAGCTTTCAAAATTAACTGATACGATTTCAAGTGGTTTAGTAGTTAATCAAGAAAAGTTTGAAATTATAGCTAATAGTATTAATGAGAGTTTAACTAGTATAGATGTTAATAGTGTTATTAGTAGTTATAAATTAAATGATTTAGAAAAACAGGAATTTTTAAGTGTTATGACAGGTTCTGATGGAAAGTCAAATGAAGAATTTATTAGCGAGCTTATGGGACTTTCCGAAAATACGTTAGGAATTATTTTACCTAACATTAAAATCGATAATATAGAAATAAATACTCTTGACCAATTAGAACTTTTAGATGTACTTAGTAGTATTGATGATAAAGCAAGTGCAAGTGTTATTTATAAAAAAATAGATGAATGTCCAGAGTCAATAAGAGAAGCTATTAAGCCTTTTATGGATTTGGAGAAGGTTAAGAGAATTGCTATATTTTTGGGATGTTTATATTTACTTAGTGCACTTTTAAATTTCTTTCAAGGTATTATTATGACAGTAGTTTCTAATAATTTCGCTAGAAAACTTAGAAATAGAATTTCTATAAAGATTAATAATCTTCCTTTAAGATATTTTGATAAGAATCAAACTGGTGATGTTCTTTCGAGGGTTACTAATGATGTTGATACAATTGCTCAGAGTATGAATCAATCTTTGGCTAGTTTGGTGAGCGCTACTACGCTTTTAGTTGGTACTGTTATAATGATGTTTGTTACTAATTATTTGATGGCGATTACTGCAATTGTTGCTAGTTTGATAGGCTTTGTGTTTATGTTTATGATTTTAAGTAAGTCTCAAAAGTATTTTAGAGCTAGACAAGAGGAACTTGGAAGACTTAATTCTCATATCGAAGAAGTTTATTCCGGATTGTTAGTAGTTAAGGCTTATAATGGCAAGGCTACTTCAGATGAAAAATTTGATGAGATAAATAAAAAAGTGTATGATGCTAATAGAAAGAGTCAATTTTTAGCTGGTATTATGCAGCCTATGATGATGTTTATTGGTAATTTTGGATATGTGGCTGTATGTATAGTGGGTGCGCTTCTTACAGTTAATGGGAGTATTACTTTTGGAGTTATAGTTGCATTTATTACTTATGTAAGACTATTTACATCTCCTTTGGCTGAGATAGCACAGGCTATGAATAGTATGCAGAGTACTGCTGCTGCTAGTGAGAGAGTATTTGAATTTCTTGATGAGGAAGAGATGGATAATCAGGAGAATATAACAAAGGTTTTAAAAAAGTCAAAAGTTAAAGGAAATATTGAATTTAAACATGTTAAGTTTGGATACGATGAATCTAAAGTTATTATTAATGATTTTAGTGCTAAAGCAACTCCTGGACAAAAGATTGCAATTGTAGGTCCTACTGGTGCTGGTAAGACTACTATGGTTAATTTGCTTATGAAGTTTTATGAGATAAATTCTGGAGATATTTTAATAGATGGTGTTTCTACTAAGGAACTTTCTAGAGAAAATATACATTCATTATTTACTATGGTTCTTCAAGATACTTGGTTGTTTGGAGGAACTGTTAAGGAGAATATAATTTATAATAGAGAGAATGTGAGTGAAGAAAAGATAAATGAAGTTTGTGATACTGTGGGACTTACTCATTTCATTAAGACTTTACCTCAGGGATTTGATACAGATATAAGTCAAAATGATTCTGTGTCTGCTGGGCAGAGACAACTTCTTACAATTGCACGTGGTATGATTGAGGATGCACCTTTCTTAATTTTGGATGAGGCTACAAGCAATGTAGATACAAGAACTGAGGAGTTGGTACAACACGCTATGGATAAACTTATGGAAGGTAGAACTTCATTTATTATTGCACATAGGCTTTCTACAATTAAAAATGCGGATTTAATACTAGTTATGAAAGATGGTAATATTATAGAGACTGGTAATCATGATGAATTGATGGAGAAGAAAGGTTTCTATGCGGATTTATATAATTCACAGTTTGAACTTTAGAGAAGATAGAAATATCTTCTTTTTAAAAAGTGTGTAATTAGATTCTATAACTGTTTTGGAAGTATAATAAGAGTATGCTATGTAAAGATAGGTTGAGCTTTAGTACTTTATATGATAATATAGATGTATTATAAAGTTTGTGTGGGAGATGAAAATAATGAATAAACTTTTAGTTCAACAGAAAATTGAAGAGTATTTGGCTAATTTGGATAAAGAGAATAGTGAATTAGAATTAGAAGAAAGAGAAGAGAAAAAGAAGTTTTATCAAGGTTATTCTAAAGAAAAAATTCTAAATATGACAGAGGAAGAACTTGATAATTATATTAAAAAGCTTTGGATGTATAATCCATTTCATATAAGTTTAAAGAGGATTAAAGAAAACGGTTTTGATAAAGTAAAGCAAGGTTTTGCTTATCTGTTATATGGAGATGATGATTTAGCATCAAGATGGAATACTGTTTATAAAGATTTAAAGGGAGTAGGTCCTTCGATGATGAGTGAACTTCTTGCTCATATTTATCCTTATGAGTGTATTGTTTTTAATGCAACAACAAGAAAAGCATATAGTAGATTTGGTATTAAATATTCTAATAAAAATGATGGTAAAAGTTATTTAGAAGTTTGTGAATATGGTAAAGAAATTGGAAGTATGATAAGCGAGAAAAGCGATAAACCTTGTGATTTGTTGTTAGTTGATTATTTTCTATATGAAGTAAGTAAAAAGAAAGATATTGATAATGATATAAATACTAATAGTGATGTTGATGATATAAGAAATAGTATTTATCAAGAAGATGGCTTTATAGATGATATTATTGAAGTATTTGATGAGAAAAAGAATATAATATTAGCTGGTGTTCCTGGCGTAGGAAAGACACATATTGCTTTTGATATTATTAAATTATTAGAGTTAAAACAAAAACATAGTATTTCATCTGACTTAATAAATAGGGTTGTGTTTACGCAGTTTCATCAAAGTTATGGTTATGAAGAATTTGTTGAAGGTGTGGTTTTAAATGACGGTAAATTAGTTTCTGTTGATGGCATTTTTAAGAAGTTGGTAGATGATGCTTTAAAGAATGAAAACTTGAACTATTATATTATTATTGATGAAATTAATAGAGGAAATGTTTCTAAAGTATTTGGCGAGTTACTTATGTGTATTGAGGCTGATAAGAGAAAACCAAAATATAGTGTTAAGTTAATGTATTCTAAAATGAGAAATGAAGAAAAAATAGATTTTTATGTTCCCGAGAATGTCTATATTATAGGTACTATGAATACAGCAGACCGTTCTTTAGAGCCTATCGATTATGCTTTAAGGAGAAGATTTTCGTTTTTTCACTTAAAGACTGCATTTGGTAATTTTAAGTTTTTGAAAACATTAGAGGAAAGTGTTGTGAAAAATCAAATTATTGGTACAATGAATCATATTAATAAGAAATTGAGAGAACAATTTGGTTCTGATAACTTTAATATAGGTCATAGTTATTTTATAGAGTGTTTTGATGAAGAAGAATATATTAGAATTCTTAAATATGATATTATTCCTTTGCTAAGAGAGTATATGCTTAATGATGATGAAGAAATATGTAAGGTTTTTAAGTCTACTGATTCTAATGTAAGTATTTTTAATGAATTATTAGAGGGTTTAGAAAAGAATGAAAGTAAAGAATAAAAGAACTGTTGATAATTTTGAGCCTAGTGTTTTAAAAAATATGATTTTGTTATCTTTGAGTTCTAATAAAGATAAATTTAAGTTTGAAGAAGATTTTTTAGGATTTGATAAGTATGTTTCTAATTATGAATTTCTTGTTAATCTTTTTTTAGATGAAGTAAATAAGGTAATTATGACTAAACCTTTAAAAAAGTATATTTATAAAGAAGAAGATTTGTATTATGTTAAAGGTAAGATAAATATTAAGAAAACTGTTGTTAATTATAATAATAAGGTGGCTTGTGTTTATGATTGTATGTCTTTAGATAATAGTTTGAATAGGATAGTAAAAAGTATAACTTATTATTTGCTTAATACTTATTATGTTTGTAAGAATAAAAAATTAAAGAATAGACTTTTGAATACTTATTATTATTTTAACGATGTTAAGTTAATAGATGTTAACTTAAGTGATTTAGATAGTATTAGGTTTGATTCTAATAATTTGAATTATGAAGTGTTGATTGTTATTTGTAGATATCTTTTGGGTTCTGTAAGAAAAGATAATCGTAATAGAAAATATATTGATGTTGATGGTTATTTATGGTGGATTTATCAAGAGTTTATTAGAAATTATTATTTTTATAATAAAAATACGCTTAATATTAATGATGTTTTGTCTTCAAAGTATGAATGGGATTTGGAACCTTTAGAAGATGCTAATATTTCATTGTTGCCTAATATGAGAACGGATATTGAAATAGAAAAGGATGATGAGATTATTATAATAGATGCTAAGTGTTATGAAACATCATTAGTAGAGTATCGTAATAAGAAAATGTTTATATCAGATAATTTATATCAATTAACTTCGTATTTGGAGGTTTGTAAGTGTAAGTATCCTAATAAAAAATTAAGGGGTGTTTTGATTTATCCTTATAATCATTGTCTTAATGATTTGAATGCTTTAAGACAAAAATTTAAGAGATGTGATGGCTCTTATGAAATTGAAGTCGTTACTATTGATTTTAAACAAAAATGGGAAGATGTGTGTAAAGAGTTGAATGAAATTATTTGACTCTAATAAATAAGGCAATAATGTAGAAGCGATTGAAGTATTTTAATTGCTTTTTTTAGTTTGTTTTGGAATTGATTTTATTGAGTTTGTAAAACCTAATATGTATTCTGGGGAGATATCTAAGATTTTACAAATACCTATTAGATAATTAATTGGTAAGGCATTTTTTTCATTTTCGTATCTTTCGTATTGTTGTTGTTTAATATTTAGTTTTTCTGCTATTTCTTTCTGAGAGAGTTTTTTTTGTTTCCTTATATATTTTATTCTTTCTGTGTATTTCATTTGCTTCTCCTTTTATTATTTAGATTTTCTTTTTTGTTAGATAACCCTAGAATGTAGTCTGGAGAAACATTGAGATATTCACAAGCTGATTTAAAATGGTCTAAATTCATTGTATTTATTCCTTTTTCGTTTCTAGTATATTGTTGTATGCTAATTCCAATGTAGTTTGCTATTTCTTTAATTTTTATTCCCTCATATTCTCTTGTTTCTTTTAGTCTAATGTTATAGTAGTTGTCTATATTTAGTGGTTTAATTTCTTTTATGGTATTGGTAAAGTCTAAAAAGTATTCTGATGATATTAGTAGTGTTTTACATATTTTTGTTAAAGTTATTACATTTGTGGTACTGTTATTGTTTTTAAATCTACTATATGAAGATTGTTTTATTCCTAACTTGTAAGATAACTCAGTAATGCTTATTTTTCTATATTTTCTTGCATGTTCTAATTTTTCTTTAAAATTCATATTTAGCTCCTCTTATAGAAGTTATATAATTTTTTACAACAAAAAAGTTGAAAAGTGAACATGTTTGTTATAAAATATATTTACAACATATATGTTGTAAATGTGAGGGTAGAAAGGGAACTTATGAAAAAGAAAATATTATTTATTACTTTGATAATTTCAGTATTTTTAACTGAATGTGAAAATAAAAAGCAGGAGGAAAGTAAACAAGTAGTAGAAACAAATGGAATGCTAAGTTATACAATAGATGGTGAAGTAGCAAAAGAAAAACCCACAAAAGAGGACGACTATTTTGTTAATAAGATAGTGTGCGACAATGGTTCTGATATAATGTGGGATAATGATAATTGGGAAGTAGAATTAACTGAAGTGAAAAGTAAAGACAGATGTATGGTAGATTTTACAAAAGATAGTAATGCTCCTGGGTATAGAATTACAGTTACGACTAATAGCACATCTAGTTTAGATAGTTTATCAAAAGCTACAACTGAGAATGGAACAGTAATCATATATTCTAAATCTACAATAAATAGTGTAACGGGATGTAATGGAAGAGTAGAAGATAACAAGATAATAGTTAAAAATGTAACAGAAAATCAAACATGTAATATAGTTATAGAACAAACTTTAGCAGATGCTATAAAAACAGCATATCCACCAAAGGAAGGAAGAACTGATTTTAGTGTAATTGATGATGGAGCACCAGGTCTATATATAGATACTGATGACCAAGGAACAACGTACTATTTTAGTGGGGATGGAACAAATATGAATAACTGGGTAAGTTTTGCAGGAAGCTTATGGAGAATCATAAGAATAAACGGAAATGGAAGTGTAAGACTTTTGTATGCAGGAGACGGAAATGATGCGACGGATATAGGAGAAAGTGCATTCAATAATTTATATAATAATCCGATGTATGTAGGATGGAAATATGGAACAAGTGGAGACTTAATAAGTAATAGAGCAAATACAAATAAGAGCACAATATATGGAGTAGTAGAATCATGGTATAATTCAAGTATAGTTCCATCATATTCAAGTTATATAGATACATCAGCAATATATTGTAATGATAGAAGTATAGGGAGTGGGTTATATAGTACGAGTAGTACATTCTACTATGCAGCAAGAGAAAGACTTCAAACAAATAAGGCACCAACATTCAAGTGTAGTAACACAAGTGATAGATTCAATAATTTCGGGTTAATGACAGCAGACGAAGTATCATATGCAGGAGGAGTATATGGAATAAATAATCCAATAGCATATTATTACTTAGCGAAAGATGGAAGTGGTAGTATCACTGGAGACAGTTATTGGTGGACATTGAGTCCGTATAGCTATAGTAGCAGTGGCGGTGCTTACGCGCTCAATGTGTGTGGCTCTAGATACCCCGGCTACTTGGATTGGAACCGTGCTTACACTGGTAACGTCGTTCGTCCAGTTATTTCATTAAAAGCAGAAGTTATTGTTACTGGAGGAGACGGCAGTGGAGATAATCCTTATACAGTTATGTTTTCGTAAGATAGAAAAAAGAAGCTGAATGAAATTATTTCATTTCATTACAGCCCCTTTTTTATTATATTTGTTTTTTATCTTTATTAATTGTTTCTGATAGGATAGTACCTGTTGTTACTAAGTTTTGTAAGTCGCTAGGTACTATTATTTTAGTTGAGTTTCCTTTTGCAACTTCTACCATGGCTTCGTAACTTTTAAGTTTTAAAACAGACTCATCTGCTCCTGCTTCTTTTAGAAGTCTTATTCCTTGAGCGTTTGCTTCTTGTATTTTGATAATTGCTTGAGCCTCTCCTTCAGCTTCACGTATGTGGGTTTCTCGTTTAGCGTCTGCTCTTAATATTGCACTTTCTTTTTCTCCTTCAGCAATAAGTACTGCAGCCTTTTTTTCTCCTTCTGCTTGAAGTATTTTTTCACGTCTTTCACGCTCTGCTCTCATTTGTTTTTCCATTGCTTCTTGTATGTCTCTAGGTGGAATGATGTTTTTAACTTCTACACGGTTAACTTTTATTCCCCAAGGATCTGTAGCTTCGTCCAAAATAGCACGCATTTTTGTGTTTATTATGTCACGGCTTGTAAGAGTTTGGTCAAGTTCAAGTTCTCCAATAATATTTCTTAATGTTGTTGCTGTTAAGTTTTCTATTGCGTTTATTGGGTTTTCAACACCATATGTGTATAGTTTGGGATCTGTTATTTGAAAGTATACTACTGTATCTATTTGCATAGTTACGTTATCTTTTGTTATAACTGGTTGTGGAACGAAATCTTTTACTATTTCTTTTAAACTTACATCTTGTGCTACTCTATCTATAAATGGTATTACATAATGTAGTCCAGTTCCTAAAGTTGTATGATAAGAGCCTAGCCTTTCTATAACTTTTGCGCGTGATTGTGGTATAATTTTTACTCCTATAATAATTATAAATAGAATTATACCTAAAAATATCCATATCATTTTATTCACCTTCCTTAATTTTTTTAACGGATAATTTTACTCCTTCTATAGAAAGTATTTCTACTTTACTATCTTTTGTTATCAATTCATTTGCAGTTGCAGTCCAATGTTTTCCATCAACTTTGACTTCTCCTGGATAGTCATTATTAATTTCTTCAGTTACTATTCCAGTTAAACCTATTACTCTGTCTAGGTTTGTTGGTGTGATTTTCTTTGTTTTAATTTTTTTTACTATTTTTCTTGTACATATTAGGCTTATGAAGCTTACTATTATGAAAACTGCTAGTTGTATTGTAATGTTGTCTGTGAATAGACTTGTTATAAAACTTGCAACTGAGCCTATAATAAACCATATTGAAACTAAGTTTATAGTTGTAAGTTCTATAAATGTTAGAATTATGAAAATTATAATCCATATTATACTCATAAAAATCACTTCCAAATCTAAATAAATTATATCATAGTTTTTTCTATATTAGAATATTATGTTAAGTATTTGGGAATATTACTATATAGAGAAGAGGTTAAGTAGTATGGTTGGTTATTATAAAATTAATAAGAAAGATATCGATATTTTGCCTAAGAATAGTATTAATGTTGAAGAGCATTTGTATGATTTAGTATGTCCTTTGGTTGTGAGTGAGAAAAGTGACGTTTTAGATGAGTTACTGCTTTTGTATGATATGTTAGATATTCCTGTTGTAAGTGCTAAAGATTATAGTCTGAATAATGTGTATAGTTGTGATGAATACAAGATTAGGCAAGTGCAAGAGTTTTTGAAAATGAATGAAAGTATAGAAATGTTGGAAGAGGGGTGTCTTGGACATTTGCTTAGAGTAGGTAAGTATGCCTATGAACTTGCAAGGGAACTGAGGCTTAGTGATGGAGAATGTAGAGATATTTATATGGCAGCGATTTTACATGATACTGGAAAATATTTAATACCTGATGATATTGTGAGTAAGAAGGAAAGACTTAGTGGGGTTGAATATAGAATCATGAAAAAACATACTGATTATGCTTGGGATATTTTGCATAATTTTTTGGATGATGATGTACTTGATACAGTGATGTCACACCATGAAAGGGTTGATGGTAGTGGTTATCCTAGTGGAAAAAGTCCGGAACTTGGTGCTAGGATTCTTGGCATTGCAGATAGCTTCGACGCTATGATTAGTGATAGAGTTTATAAGAAAGGTAAAAGTGTTAGAGAGGCACTTAATGAGTTAGAAAAATGCAGTTTGTCTCAAGATAATGGAGGTTACGGGGAGTTGTTTGATAGAGATTTGGTAGAGAGATTTGTTGATATGAAGATGAAAGATGGAGGTTTAGGTGACTAGACTTTTTTCTTTAAATATTTATTGTTAAATATTGCCATTAGTGTTATAATATTTTTAATTTTTTTGTGAGGGGTTAATATGTTTGACGAAGAAGCTGTATTGATAATAGATTCTAATGGTGTTGATGTTACTAAGAAAATGATAGATTATGAAGATGATATTGTATATGTAGATTTTGGGAATGGTAAAATTTATACCTATAATAAGTCTTCTTTGACGTTATTTAGAAATCCTGTATTGATAAGTGAGGTAGTAGTTAAAACCAATTTTGGAATATTAAATAATATAGCTAAAATTTTGAAATTTGATTCTTATTATAAGATATTTTTTAATAATGGGACAAATAAAGTTTATAGTGAGAGAGACCTTTTTATTGAGAATAATCTGCTTAAAAATCCTAGAGTAATGGAACTATTTAATTATTTTAGTGAAATGGCTAGTAATTTAACAATTGAGGATTTAAATAATACTAATGAAGGTAGTTTTGGTAATTTAAAAGAAAGGTTTTTAGAAAAAGTTTATAGTAATATTCGTTTTGTTAGTGATTCTTCTGTTATTTCTAATTATTGTTTTGATGTGGAAAATAGTGTAAAAAATGACTGTGATACTTTTATTTATCCTTTTAGTTTTAATTTGAGTCAGCAAGATGCTTTGAAGAAAGTATTTAGTAATAAAATTTCTGTTATTGAAGGACCGCCAGGTACTGGTAAGACACAAACTATTTTAAATATAATAGTTAATGCAACAATGAGAAATAAAACAGTTGCAGTAGTATCAAATAACAATACTGCTACAAAGAATGTTTGTGATAAATTAGAAAAGCAAGGATTATCGTTTTTATGTGCTACTTTGGGTAAGAGAGATAATGTTAATGTATTTCTCAAGAGTCAAAGTGACTTTAAAAAGTATCCTAGTAATTGGGAACTTGATGAAACTCAGGTTAATGATATTTATGAAAAGTTAAAAAATATGAATTTTATCATTAATAAATATTTATATCAAAGAAATAATCTTGCAAGTATAAGTCAAGAGTTAGAAGATTTAAAATTAGAAAGGGAGTATTTTCTTAAAAGTAAGAATTATAGTGAACTTAAAAAAATAACTTTTCCTTTTATGGATGCGAGTCAATTGCATGAATTCTTTTTATATTTAAATAAACAAAATAATAAAAGTGAATTTTTTAATTTAAGAGTTCAGTTGTTGTCTATGTTGAAGTTTAAGTTTTTAGATATTGATTTGTATAAGAATACTATAAAAGATATTTTAGAAAGTCTTGAAGATGAAGTTTATTTAAAATTGATTTTAAAGTTAGAGGATGAGAAAAAGAATATAGAAGATGATATGATAAACTTAAATTTGGAGAGGGATTTGAAGAATATACTAGACTTTCTATGTTGTTATTTAGAAATATTATTGTTAGGAATTATAATAATAAAGAAGTTTATGATAAAATAACTTTTATGAATACTCAAAGACTTGTTAAAGATTATCCAATAGTTATGAGTACAACTTATTCGTTATCAAAGTGCGTGATGGATGGTTTTATGTTTGATTATGTTATTATTGATGAGTCGTCTCAAGTTGATATTGTTTCTGCTTTTCCGACTTTAAGATTGGCTAGAAATGCGGTTGTGGTAGGGGATTCAAAACAACTTCCTAATATTGTTAATTCCGAAAAAATTTCTTTGTTTAACTCTATTTTTAATAAATATGATTTGAATGAAAAGTATAATTATACTTCTAGTAGTTTATTAGATTTAACAAAAAATATAAATTCTAATATTCCTATAACTTTGCTTAAAGAACATTATAGGTGTCATCCTAAAATTATTGATTTTTGTAATAAGAAATTTTATAATGATGAATTAATTATTTTGTCTAAAGCGAATAATGATGCTCCTATGAAGCAGTATAAATGTGTTAAAGGTAATTTTCATATGGTTAAAGATAAGAGTTCTTACAATAAGAGACAAGCAGAAGTTATTTTTGATGAAGTTTTTTTAAAGGAAAAGATTGACTTTTCTAATGGTAGTATAGGTGTTATTACTCCTTATAGAGCACAAAAGCAATATATATATACTTAATAATTTTAATTGTAAGAATGTGGAAGTGGATACTGTACATGGTTTTCAAGGAAGAGAAAAGGATGTAATTGTTTTTAGTACTGTTGCTGATAAACTTAATGAGTTTATAGATGATCCAAATGTTATTAATGTTTCTGTTTCTAGAGCAATTGATAAATTTATTATTGTTACTCCTTATGAATATAAGGGTAAAAATTCTAGTATTTTAAGTTTGATAAATTATATAAATTATAATAATTTGGAAGTGGTTCAAAGTGAGATTAATTCTGTTTTTGATTTATTGTATAAAGTTAATGAAGATAAGAAAAAAAGTTATTTATCCAATCGTTTGATATTTTCTAAATTCGATTCCGAAAACATTATGTTTAATGTTATTTGTGAAATACTTAATAATAGTGATTATAATAATTATGCTGTGAAGCCTAAGGTTTATCCAATAAGAAAACTTGTGAGGAATTTTGATGTTTTGAATTTTGATGAAAGAAGATATATAAATAATAATGCACATGTTGATTTTCTTATATATGATAAGTTTAATAAAATGCCTTTGCTTGCTATTGAGGTTGACGGTTATACTTTTCACAGAAGTAAGAAACAGTTATATAAGGATGCTATGAAGAATGAAATTCTTAGAAAGATAAATATACCTCTTATTAGGTTTTCTACTAAGGATTCTAAAATTGAGGATAAATTGGTGAATAAACTTAATGAAGTTATAAATAGTTTTGTGGATTAAGATTATATTCTAAAAAGGTAAGTTATGAAAATTAATTTAGAATGTTATTTACTTGTCTAATTCAAAAAAATGATATTTGAAATAAGAATATTTCCATATATTATTAATTTAAGATAAAATAAGGTTATAAGGAAGTTTTGAAGTATGGAAATTATAAAACATTACAAACTGAGATTACTGAGGTTAAGTATTTATCTACAGAGAATACTTATAGGTATCGTCTGATTTTGAGGTTATTTTTTAGAAATCTTGAACAATCTAGTAAAAAGAAGAGATTTATGAAGAATTAAAAGATTGTTGATTATACTTTAGAAGATTTAGAAAGAGATTTAAGTGTTCTTGTGGATAATAAGAGTTTGACTACTGTTCAAGATGTTAAGAATATACAGACATTAGATGATTTTAAGAATAAAAAATTTCGTTATCAAATAACAGACTATGGTGTTGAAATTGAAAGACTTACAATAGTGCTTGAAGAGCTAGAAGTTCATGTAGTTTCTCTTTCTCCTAAAAGATTTGAAGTGTTAAGAGGATTAATAAATGAGCTTGTAAATATAGATAATATGTAATTACTAAGATTGGAGATTTCTCTTTTGAGTTAGAACTTATTATTTGATGTGTAGGTTAAATAATAGTTTTTCTTTTATAATTTATTGTTGTATTATATAATATAAGTGAAGGAAGTAGTGTATGAAAGAGATTATTAAAAAGTTATATGATAATACTGATAAGTATAATGAAAGTGCAGTAAATGAGATAAGAAAATATAAAGGAGAAATAAATGATTATTTGATAGAAGAACTTGAAGAATTAATTAACGAATATGGTAATAATGAGGATATACCAATTGCTTTTGACTACATAGTTTTTATACTTGCAGAGTTTAGAGAAAAAAGAAGCTTTCAGGTAATAATGGATTATGTAGAAAAACAAGATAATTTATTTAAGAATGTTATTGGTGTTTTTGATAAGCTTCCATCAATTATTGTTAGTGTTTTTGATGGTGATTATGAGAGAATAAATAAATGTATTAAAAATAAAAATATTAATCATTCTACTAGAGAACAATTAATAAATGTATATGAATATTTTTATAATGAAGGTATGGTTAGCAAAGAAGAGGTCATTAGTTATTTAAAAAAAATATCAAATATGTTTAATGATGATGAAGGTATGAATGCTAGAGTAGTTTCTATAATTTGTGAATGTCATATTTTTGAAATGATGGATTTTGTTAGAGGTCTTTTTGAGAGAGGAGTAGTTGATAAAAGATATATTGGTGGTTATGATGATTTTGTAGATATTATTTTTGATTTCGATGATAAAAAAGAAAAAGTTACTCTTATAACTGATATAAAAATTCAATTTCCTTGGTGGGCATATTTTGAAGTGTGTCCTACTACTAATAAATCTACGGGTGAGTATGGAAGTGATATACAAAATTTTTTGAAAAAGACGGATGTTGTTTCTAATAAGGTTGGAAGAAACGATCCTTGTCCTTGTGGAAGTGGGAAGAAGTATAAGAAATGTTGTATGGAAAAGATGGATAATAGTTTGCCTTATCAGGATTTTATAGATAAGTCTTTGTCTAGGTATCCTAAAGAGTCAGATAATGAAAATAGTTTTTATAAGTATTTTAAACAAGAATATATAGAGATAGATAAATTGTTATATAAAGCTCTTAAAAATAAGATAATTCCTTTAAATATTGAGAGAAATATAAATAAAGAAAATAATATAGATTATGAATATTTAAATGAAGCTTTTCCACTTATAAAAGAAGTAGTTTATAATAATAATTTTAAAACTATTAGAGACTATGATGAAAATGTGAGTATACATTTTGGGATTTTAGCTTTCTTTATTAAGTATAGTGAGATTATTATGAATAAAGGTGAAAAATATGTTGATGAATTAAAAAAATTAGTAGATTTCTTTTATGATAATTTCGATTTGAATGATGATAATGAAAGTATATTTTTAGATAGACTTAATACGTGTTATGTATTTACTGGAAAATTAGATGATGGTATAGAGTATTTTGAAGATAGACTTATTAATAATCCTAATTGTAAGTATTATCTATATTTGTATTTATTTGATGAATATTTTTTAGCCCTTGGTAATAGTGCAGTTAGTAAAATTAATGAAAAGATTAATGAAGAGAAAGATACAAAATTAAAAAGTGATTTAGAAAATCTACTTATAGATTTTTTGGATAATAGGAGATAAAATATGTTAGTGAGTGAAATTAGAAGTAATTTAAAAAAATATGATACTAAGGGACTAGAAGATATTATTATTGAGTTATATAAAAGAGTTCCAAAAAAAGTAAAGGAAAATTATAATATTGATGATTTAATAATTAATGGTAAAGTAAAAGAGACAGTTAAAAAAGAGAATGTTAGTTTAGAAGATTTAGTTAAAGAGATAGAGTATTTTTTGTCTTGTGTAGATGATGGATATTATTCTACACCAAATAAAGTTATTAATAAAGAGGAAAGAAGTTCTTGGAGATTTAAAGTTAAGAGATATTATAAAGAATTAAATAAAGTATTTTCTACAAGTAGTGAAGGAATGATTTGCACAGATTTACTTATTGAGATTTTTAAAAGATTAAGTGTAGGTTCTAATTATTTGCAGTTTGTTAATTGGGAGACTTTTAGAGCAGTTGGTGTCAAACAAGAGGTGTATTACGATAATATAGTTAAGAGAGTGCTACAAAGTAATATAGATAATGGTTTAGAAAAAATAGTCGATTTGTTAGAAGTACCTAAGGATCCTTATGGTTCTGGAGATTATATGATGTTTAAAGTACTAATTGAAAATACTATTAGTATGAGAGAAAAGACTATGGAGGTTGTTCTTTCTAAAATAGGAGATTTAAAAGAAAAATATGGTAAGGCTAATGATAGTCACAGTAAGTTTGATATAAAAGAAAATATTAATAATTTTGTTTTGAGTTTAACTGAAATGTATTTAACTTTAGGAAAATTTGATAAAGGTATAAAATATTTTAAAGATAATTATATTGAGGAAAGAGATATAGAAATTATGGAGTTTATTCTTTTAAATCTAATTTACAATTTGGAATTAAGAGATGTATGGATTAAAGAATATGAAAGTAATATAGGTAAAATTGATTATAGAAAAAGTTTAAAAGAAATGTATAAGGAACTTAAGAATGAATAGGAGGAGGTAAGTAGAATGAGTTTTATAGATTTTGATTTTAGTAATGAAGAAGATAAAATAACGGGTTATATTCATATGTATATGACTATTAATGGAGTTATGAGTATAGAAAAGTTGGTTTCTATTTTGAATGAGCATCATAATTTTGATGTTAACGAAAGTAAGGTTAGGGATTTAGTAGATGATTTATTGGATGTGGAAGTGAAGGGTAATAATTTAGTAATAAAAGGGGTACCAGATTATATAGTTAAAAATTATATTCAGTGTAAAAGTAAGATTTTAGAGTATAGAATATTGGATGATTTAGATGCAGTAGAGGAAGAACAACAAAATAGTTATTTTAAAGTTAAAAGCTTATTTGAAGATTATATTACTAGCGAAGTATTTGAAATGAGCATTCCTATGATGCTTGCTAATGGTATGGATAAGAAGTCTTTTAATAAAATTTTGAAGGAGTTTAAAGTGACTTTAGGTAATAAAGAAGTTACAGATTTATATAGAAAATTTAAAGAATTGGAAAAGGATTTTAGAATGTGGGTATATAATGGCTTTTCTATTAATGAGTTATTAGAGATGAAAGAATCGGATAAATTAAAAGATATTTGTATAGATGAAGTTACACTTAAAATAGGTGGAATTTTGTAAATAAATAAGTTCTAAGAATGATTAGTAAGTATTAAAAAATGTAATGAGAGAAAAGTTATGAGTTATGTAATCAATTTATATGTAAGTGATATTAAGAGTATAAATCGTACAGTTGTTGTAAATGACAATATATCAATTCAGTTATTTGTTAAGAGTTTAATTTTATCAATGAATGGTAGTACTAGAAATTTATATTTATTAGAAAAAAGCAGGGATGTAGTAGAGTTTGATGATAGTGATGATTTATCTATGTTAAATTTAAAAGTAGGAGATATTTATACAATAGAATATAACTATGATGATAAGCTTTGGAATTTAGAATTTGTTGTTTTGGAAAAAAATGAAGGGTTCAATATAAAGAAAATAGAAATATTAGATGGGCAAGGATATGGTATTTGTCAAAGTGAAGATATGTTTTTTATTAAGGAATTAATATATACAAAAAATAAAAAGTGGAGAGAAAATATTCTTGATTATTATAAAACTTTAAATAAGTATTTTAATTTAAAATTTTTGTTAGATGAGGTTAGTAAATTAATAGATGATTATGGCAAGTTGTATGAAGAAATGTATTCTCCTAAAAGTATAGTAATGAATGTTTCTCTAAATGGCTTTGATAAAGAAATTAAAAGAAAAATTATAGTTAATAATAATATTTTAATAGATAAATTTTGTAGAGCAGTAATTGTATCTATGCAAGGGGAAATTGACCATTTATATACAGTTAAGTTTAATAAGAGATTGAGTGATGAAAATATTTTAGATGAAAAATTAAGTTATTTGGAATTGTCTGTTGGATCTAAATTTAAGGTTATTTATGATTATGGTGATAATTGGCAATTTAATGTTAGAGTAAGTAAAGTTAATTCTGGATTTTATGATAAGGAATTTGAAATTTTAAGTGGATTAGGTTATGGAATAGTAGAAGATTGTGGTGGTGTGAATGGACTTAATGCTGTTTTTAGTGGTGAAAGTTGTTCTTTTGATCCTTATGATATAAATGAATTTAATTTAGATGAGTTACAGCAACATGTGGATAAGCAAATGATGGTAGATAATTTACATCAAGAAAGAAGTGAGTATTATTAGTATTTTGGTATAATTAATAGTATAGTGAGGAGAAACTATGAAAAATAGAGAAGAGTTAATAAAAATTTTAGTTAAATTTCTTGAGACTAGTGACAAGTCTTGTGTTAGATGAGCCTATATAAACTTATTAAATAGTGTATGTGATAAAACTGGTAGTAAATATAAGTTTGAATAATTGAGTTATTTCTATGAGAGTAGCGTTTATTTATGAGTAGTTTTATTTGTAATTATATCAAGGTTTTAGAAGTGATTGGTTTGGAACGTTAAGAGATAGTTGCTGTTGAAAATTTAGTTGTATTTTGCTTGTATCTAGATAATAATTGTTTGATTATTTGGTTTAGTTATGAAATTAGAAAGATTTTTGTATGATTTTGATGATTCTATTTCTTTTTGTCATAATGTAATATTGATGAAAGTATTAGTTTTTATATTTTAGTATGGAAAAGCTAAAGATTTAAATGTTATTTAATGTGTAAAGTAAGGATGAAAAGTTTATTTGATATTGTGAAGCTATTAGAAGTCATGTTTTATTAGTAACTTAATATTTGTTATTTCATACATTACTATAGGTGATGATACTATGAATAATGATTATAGAGCACTTACTGGTGTGGTTATTGATGCTGGGCATCAAGGATACCTCTTAACAAGGTAGATAAATAAAGGAATATATAACATATTTTGAACTGATTATAATTGTCAGTTCTTTTTTTATGCCCATACATAGCCATTTTATTTATAGAGTGGCTAGAGTTTAAAGAAAGGAGGAAAATGTATATGTCGCAATGCAAAGTAATTGCAGTTGCAAATCAAAAAGGTGGAGTGGGCAAGACCACCACAACTTTTAGTCTAGGTGTTGCTTTAGCAAAAGATGGTAAGAAAGTATTATTGGTAGATACTGATCCACAAGGTAGCCTTACTATTTCTATGGGTTGGCGAGAACTAGATAAAATACCACTAACTATTGCAAATTTAATGGAACAGTCAATGAATGATGAGCATATTAAGACAAACGAATCTATATTGCACCATAAGGAAAATGTTGATTTAATTCCATCTAATTTGAGATTATCGGTGTTAGAAATGTCTTTGTTTAGTGCTATGAGTAGGGAATACACTATGAGAAACTGTTTATCAAAAGTAAAAGACAATTATGATTATATACTAATAGATTGTCAGCCATCTTTAGGAATTTTAACAGTTAATGCGTTAGCAAGTGCAGATAGTGTTGTAATCCCAATGCAAAGTCAATATTTGTCTGCTATGGGAATGACTGAATTGTTAAAGACAGTTAGCAAAGTTAGAAATCAAATTAATCCACAATTAAAAGTAGATGGTGTTTTGATAACATTAGTGGATAAAAGAACAAATCTATCTAAAGAAATGAGAAAACAACTACAAGAAAATTATGGAAGTGCAGTAAAGTTCTACGATACACAAATACCTTTTGCAATAAAAACAGCAGAAGCAACTTCTACTGGAATGAGTATCTTTGAATATGACAAAAATAGCAAAGTGGCAGAAGCATATTCTTCGTTTGCAAAGGAGGTGCTTGAAGATGGCAAAGAGCGAAATAAAAATGCCATTGCCAAAGTTAGATGATTTATTTACAACAGAACAAGAACGACAAGATAAAAATTCAGAAAAGGTTGTTGATATATCACTAACAGAAATTCAAGAGTTTCCAAATCACCCGTTTAAGGTAATTGTAAATGAAGAAATGCAAGAAATGGCACAAAGTATAAGTGAACACGGTGTGTTATTACCTGTACTTGTTAGACCACTTCAAAATGGTAGTTATCAAATGATTTCTGGACATAGAAGAAAAAAGGCTAGTGAAATTGCTAATAAAGAAACAATACCGTGTATAGTACGAAACCTAACAGATGATGAAGCCACTATTATTATGGTAGATAGCAACTTACAAAGAGAGAAGATATTGCCAAGTGAACGAGCCTTTGCTTATAAAATGAAATTGGAAGCAATGACACATCAAGGACAAAGAACAGATTTAACTTGTTCCCAAGTTGGTAACAAGTTAAGTGGTAAAAAATCTTTGGAGATATTAGCCGAAGAAGTCGGCGAAAGCAAATCTAATGTTCATAGATTTATTAGACTTACTGAATTAACAAAGTCTTTACTTGATATGGTAGATAGTGAAGATATTGCATTTAATCCAGCAGTAGAACTTTCATATCTCACTAAACAAGAACAAGAATGGCTTTTAAATAGTATTGAATGTAATGTTGCCACACCATCTTTATCACAAGCCCAAGAGATGAAAAGATTAAGTCAAAGTGGGAATTTAGATGAAGATAAAATCGAGGAAATAATGAGTCGTGAAAAACCTAACCAAGTTGAAAAACTAAAATTAGATTTTAAAGACTTACAACCTAAAATGCCTAAAGGTATGCCACAGACTGAATGGATTAAACACATTTATAAAGCATTAGATTATTACAATAAGGCTATGGAAAGACAGAAACAACAAGGAGCAAGATAGTGGGAGTAGTTATTCCATTCTTCCCCTTCCTATAACCTACCCCTAGTATATATACTAACTGTTATTTACTAACTGAAAAAAAATATATATTAGTAAATTTACACAAATGCAAAAGAAATCATTTTAGTTTATACTAACATCATCAAAGCAAGAAAGACATCTGGTAATATGTCAAGATAAATATTAAATTTTCCCAGAAATGTCTTTAGCAGTTTTATCGGAACTTTCTGCTTTATCAAATAAATATCAAGCCATACTTAAAACTGTGTGCATAAGTTGCAAACTGTTCG
>CAJUGE010000071.1 GCA_910586295.1 uncultured Bacilli bacterium
ACGTAAATGCATTTATCAAAAAGTTTAAAATAGTAAGTACAAGGTTTAGAAATAGAAGAAAAAATTTCAAATTATATATGACATTAATTTGTGAAATTTATAATTTTGAAACTGCTAATTTGTAGTTTACGGACAACCCTATTAAATAACTGTGAAATACTAGATGCAAGTTTCTATGAAGTAGAAACCAAAGAAATAGAAATAACTTCTACAAATTTAAATGGAACTGAATTTATGGAAACTACACTTAAAGGAGTAGACTTATCCACATGTGAAATAGGCTCTACAACATTTGACTTAAAATCTATTAAAGGAATCAAAGTTAATATGTTCCAGTGCCCTATGCTAGTATCCATGCTAGGTGTAGAAGTAATATGAGGAGAAAATAAAAAATGAGAAAATTAACAAGTAAAGAACTGAAATTAATTAAGAATAACATTCTAGGAATAAGAACTGTAACACTAAGTGAAAGATTAGAAAAAGAATCAGAAGCCATATACATGGCAATGTGCCTATTAATGCCAAAAGAATCATTTCTTAAAGAAGTAGAAAAACTTGGTGGATTAGATACTGTAATCGCAGATTATACTGCTCAAGAAAGTCTAGCAAAAGTTTTTGGAGTGGAACTTTCTTTAGCAGAATTAAGGGTAAGAGAGTTTTATATTGAAAAACTACAAAACCAAAAAGAACAAATTGATAAAAAGATTGAAGAAACAAGTGAAGTAGATATTGACATAGCAGAAATAAAAGAAAATGCAATAGAATCAATTAGAGGCTTAAACGAAGAAGCATTAAAAAAGTTGCAAAAATAATTAAGCTAATAACTATGACTAAGGCTAAAAACCTTAGTCATAGTTAATGATTCTATATTGTTAAGAGAGATGAAACTGAGTACAAAAAAAGAAATAAGCAAACTAATCATCATTACACTTATTTCTCATCTTGAAAACTAGTGTTGATGATTTTTTACATTTTTGTGTTTTTGCATGTCTACATTTTGGAGAAAAAATAAATAGATAGAATTTTCAAACGACTTTTCCATCTATTTTTACATTTTAAATTAATTTACTCTTTTTTACTGATAATAGAAGAAGCAAATTAGTAATAAGTTTATAATATGTATGCTATCGAAGAAATCTCTTCAAAAATTGCTAAAACATTTAATGACGGTATATTAAATAAAAATGAGCTCTTCTATTTTTTTAATTTTTTTGTTAATATATCTGTTTGAATGGGTTGTAAAGCTTCATTTAAGTAAATAGTTTCACTTCCATCAGAATGTGTAATTGTTACAATTCTTACTCCAGCATCATCTATTTTACACTCAATGTCTTTGACATCCTCTGCTAAGGGTTTAAAAGAACTATAATCAACTAAATAATTGATACCATCTTTTTTTATAATTGTACAATTATATTCTCCCTCATATCCATTTTCTTTTAAATATGGTTCAATATATATTTCTCTATCAGTCATATGCCATGCAAGACTATTATCTCTTAATGTACAATCGCTTATCAACACTTCAAATGTATCAAAATCATATATTGTTTTTGTTTTATCTTCTACACTAGGTGTATTGCTAACACATAATATATACCCTGGATACCCCTCTGTACTATCTTTGCCATTATTTTTAGGATCATAGTAAGGACAATAAGCTACCTCGCTATGCTCATTAATACTAGCAAGACCATCTCCACTAATTTTAATATCTGTATAATCTGAAGCATTTACTAAATATCCTACGCCGTCTTTGTTAAGTTCAACAAAATATTCTCCCATATAATGAGGATTTATTGGAGAAAGATGAGCAAGAGTACCTGGTCCTTCAGGAATTACTTGGTATCCTTCAACACCTTTAAACTGAAATGCTTCACCTATTTCATCAACGTCTAAATAGCCATTCTCATTATAAAAAATTCGTTTTGCAAAGTCTTTCATATTATAATTTATTGTATCATTTTGTTGTTTTTCTTTTATATCATTTCTTTCTTCCTTTAATGCTTCGTTTTCTTTTTTTAAAACATTATTAATATCTTGTAATTTTTTATTATTTTCTTTTTCTGTTTCTAAATCTTCACTAAGTTCACTAATTTCCATTTTTAATGAAGAAATATAGGTGTTTTCAGACGAGCAAGAACTCAAAGAAATTGTAACAAGCATAGAAATTAAAAAAATTAAGCTTTTTTTATGCGTATTTATATTTTTTTTAATATATTTCATTTCGATTTTTTATATAAAAATAGTAACATAAACTTTTTAGTTTCAAACTTGTTTATGATATAACTATTTAAATAACTCCTTTCTTTAAATTAGCAAATATCGTATCACATTATAAATTTAATGTCAACCCTTTTCTGGTTTGAGTTTCGGTTTTTTACAATAAATTCTTATAATTTTTATTATTTTCTATTCTTTTATGAAAATGTCTCAAAAACCTTTAACTTTTTTTAAAATTAATGTATGCTTAAAACTGAACATCATAAATGCTCTTTTTTTATTTTAAATTTTTAGTTAATTCATATTTTTAATTCTAGTTGTTTATATAATCCTCGTTCTTCTACATGTTGCCATTTTCTTATTCCTTCATGTGCATACCTTAATATTTCTTTTATACCAGTTCCCATCATTCCTAAATATATGATTGCTTTCTCTTTTAATGACTTTGCTCGTTCTAATATTAAATTACTATGAAATGTCTTATCTAACTTTTCTACTTGTATACTTAAATGTGTCATTGCTATTGTTAAAAACATATTCATATTATTCATTGATTCTAGTGTTCTAAGTAATGATTCTTCCCATTTATAGTCTTTTTTTACCTTAAAATATTCTTCTATCCTCCATCTTAAAAAATATAATCTTACTATATGCTCTGCACTTTCCTTATCTTTTACTTCTAGATTTGTTAAAAGCATCATAGGTAAACCATCTTCACTCAATTCATGTATTGTTACTAATGTTATTTCTTTTCCTTTACTTGATGGTAGTTCTACTCTTGTATTACTTATATAACATTCTTTATTTTCTCCATGATACATTAACTTAGTACTTATCTTTTCTTACCTTTAAATAATAAATATCTATTTCCTTTTAACCTTGTTACAAACTTATTATCTTCCTTTATATCTTTAACAAAATACTCATTCGCATCATATCCTCTGTCTCTTATGAATATCGGTCTCTTTCCATAGTCTTTTAATACTCTTATAACTTCATTTTCTCCTTGTATTGTTTCATCATTTTCACTTTTAAAATTATCACTCACAGTTGAATATATTTTACTATATAAACTTATTGGAGTCTTTTGTTTCTCACTTAATGCAACATACTCACATACTTTATATCCATTTACATACCTTTCAACTTGACTACTTGCATCTCTTATAACACATAAATCTTCTAATTTCCTACTATATTCTTTATTTAAATCAGTGTCGTCATTTAATACTATAACATAACACTCAGGTAAATATTTCATTACTTCTTTATAATAATTATCTTTAATTTTATTTATTTCTTCTCTTTCAATATTTGCTAATCTATTAGATAATCTATCAACTGTATTTGAGAGTTTAATTTCTTCTTTTAGTTCTCGTGATATATCAGTTATTAAACAGCTCTTACTACTTAGTAGTCCATAAACAATATCTTGAGTCAATTTTTTAATAGGCTTAAAAATTCCTTCTGAAATTTTATTGCAAAAATTTAAAATATCTCTTTTAGTTTGATATGTTTCAGTGGTATAATTAGTCATGTAGAACACCTCCAATGTTTTTGTTTAGTACTAATTTTATACTCTAATTAAATTATACTAAATTTTGGAATGTTTTACCTTATATTTAAAGCAAAAAGATGAAAAAGTTATTCACAATTTCATCTTTTTTTCTGTCAACATTTATTTTTGCCGAAACTCAAATTTTCTGGTTTCAGTTTAGGTTTTTTACGATAATTATTTGACTAATATTATATTATTCAAATAATTTTATAAAATATCTTAACTTTTATCAATAATTGCCATTTTAATCCATAACTAAAACTGAACATCATTGATGCTCTATTTTTTATTTTAAATTCTAAATTAATTCACAGTATCAATTCTAGTTGCTTATATTTAGACCTTTCTTCTATTTGTTGCCATTTCTTAATTCCTTCATATGCATACTTTAACATCTCTTTTATTCCTCTTGCGAACTGACTTAACCATACTATTGCGTCTTGTTTTAATGACTTACTTGCATATATTATTTTTATACTTAATAACTTATTGTCCATATTATCTGCCAAAATTGCTATATGTCCTAAGTGTATCGTTAACATCATATTTAAGTTGTTCATACTCTTTAATGTTCTTACTCTCATATTCTCAAAATCATACTCTTGCTTTTTACCTCTAAAATGTTCTCCTATTCTCCATCTCGATAGATATAGATATCAAAAGTAAAGAAGATGTAATATGCATCTATAACTCTATCTAAGTCTTCTAACTTTTTACTATATTCTTTGTTCATATCACTATCATCAAAAAGTACAACAGCATTCTCTATATCGACATTATTTCTTACTTCTTTAAGATAATTATTCCAAATAACTTCTTTTTCATCATCCTGTAAGTTATTTAAGTTATCACATACTCTCTCTATCGTATAAGACAATTTAATGTCTTCATCTAAACTTCTTGCTATTTCTGATATTAAACTACTTCCACTTCTAGCAAGTCCGTATTGCATATCCATAACAAACTTAGAAGTTGATTTATTTACACATCCAGAAATATTTTTTGCAAAGTTAACAATTTCTCGTTTCATTTCATAAGTATTTGTAGTAGAATTATTCATGTAGAACACCTCCAATGTTTTTGTTTAGTACTAATTTTATGTTCTAATTAAATTATACTAAATCTTGGAGTGTTTTACCTTAATTTTAAAGCAAAAAATCAGAAAAGTTATTCACAATTCTGATTTTTTTCATGGCAAGATTTATTTTTACCTAAACTCAAATTTTCAGGATAAGCAGTCTGTTAACACATTAATTTTATTTTTTAATCAAATTTTTAAGACATTTGTAAATTTTTGTGATATTATATTCATATGAACACCTGATTTCTATTTTTGTTTAATATAATTATATCAGATGTTCTTTTTTGTGTTTCCGAAACCATTATACACTATCTCTAATTATCTATAATTGCATTAACCCCAATCATTTGATAAAATATAATAAAACTAGTAGTTGGTGGTATTATGAATAGAAAAGAAATAAAAAAATCTGCAAGAAATAATATAAAAAACAAATATTTTAGAAACGTAATAATAGTCTTTATATGCACTTGTCTTTTATCATCTGGGTTTAGCTATACAACAAAAGATATCTTGAGTGTTGAAACATCAAACGAACAGATAAATCTAATAATAAATAATACAAAAATTACAAACAGTGAAATAATAAACCAAATTATAGATAAAACCAAAGTTTCTGAAAAAATAGAAAAACAAATTGAAAATAAGTTTACTAATGGAGTGTTATCCACATTTTTTAATGAAATTACAAAAAGTGGTTCAATCATATTTGGAATATTAAATGGAATAAATAAACTAGTGTTTGAAGGAAAAGTTGGAATAGGTGCTATTATTATATTAGGAAACATAATACTATTTAACTTTACTTTAATATGTATAAAAACCTTAGAAGTTGGTAAAAAAAGATATTTTCTAGAACAAAGAAAATATAAAAACACAAAAATAGACAAGCTATTATACACCTATAAAATAAAAAGAAATATTCACATAGCTTATATACTATTTTTCAAAAGTCTTTATGAAACTCTTTGGATGTTTACAATAGTAGGTGGCATTATAAAACATTATGAGTACATGATGATACCATATATTCTTGCAGAAAATCCAAGTATAACAAAGCATGATGCATTTAAACTATCTAAAAAATTAACTGAAAATAACAAATGGAATTTATTTAAAGTAGATATATCTATGTTAGGATGGACTTTATTAAAATCGTTTACTTTAAATCTAAGTGGAATTTTCTATTCTGATATTTACATAGAAACAATATATGCTGAAATATATATGGATTTAAGAAATAAAAACTATAAAGGCAATGAAAAATTATTTATTGATAATTATTTAAATATATCTGCACCAATAGACGAATCTTATCCAATAGAAAAATACAATAAAAAAGTTAGAGAAAAAATTAGTTGGATTGAATTAGATTATAATAAGTCTTACTCTTTAAAAACATACATATTATTCTTCTTCACATTCGCATTTATTGGTTGGTGTTGGGAAGTATTCTATCACATACTAGGACACGGTGTATTTGTTAACCGTGGAACTCAATATGGACCTTGGTTACCAATATATGGATGGGGTGGAGTGCTTATAATATCTCTACTTAAAAGATTTAGAGATAACCCATTCAAACTATTTATAGCTTCTTTTATACTATGTGGAATAATAGAATATAGTACAGCTTGGTATTTAGAAACATTTGTCCATTTAAAATATTGGGACTACACAGGATTTTTCTTAAACATCCATGGACGTGTTTGTCTAGAAGGTTTACTTTTATTCGGAATAGGAGGCTGTGGCTTTGTCTACATACTAGCACCACTCCTAGATGACTTATACAAGAAAATAAAACCAAAAATAAAAACAATTTTATGTATAACTTTAATTATAATATTTAGTATAGACTTTGTTTATTCTTGCATAAATCCTAACACAGGAAATGGAATAACAGAAGAATTTATAAGTGAAAAATAAGACCAAAGTTTCAAAAAAAATCAAAAAATGTGAGCGATTGACAAAAAGTCGTTAGGAAAATGTGTTAAAGTGTCACATAAGTTCTTTGATTTTTGTGATAATCTAACTCATAATTATAAAAAAGCGTGATAAATATGTATATGAAAAATAGAAAACCTAATAGAATTGAAAAGTAAAAATCATATCAAGATGAGAAATGGAAATTACTATGCTAGACTTATCATTATAGAGAGTATAAAATAAAATATATCTTATATATAACAGAATTTTTTACTCTAGGTTCACTTATAATATTATGGTTAATCTACTATTTATTTAAACATTACTTTTACAAAAGAAAATAATTATTTATGTCTATAACTCTTATTTTATTAACAATATTAAAATTATCATCTACTTTTTAGCATTATATATTTCAAAAATATAGATTTGTTTAACAAAGAGAATATAGTTGAAATTATTTTACTGGAACCATTAATATTCTTAATACTAGATTATAAGATAATTTTAAAGGATGAGACAAAATCGTTTACTGAACAAAAAATCAAATCTCAAAAGACTTAGAGACAACCCATTCAAACTATTTATAGCTTCTTTTATACTTAAAATATTGGAAATACTTAGGCTTCTTTCCACCATATACTATAGAAGAAGGACTACTTCTATTTGGAATAATAGGTGTGGTTTTGTCTATATACTTGTACCCATCCTAGATGACTTATACAAGAGACTAGAACCAAAAGTAAGAGGAACAATATATATAATACTTCTAATAATACTTGCAATAGATTTTACTTATTCTTGCTTAAAACCTTATTATAGTAGATGAAATAACAGAAGTGTACATACAAAAAGAATAGATTTCTCAATTTCTATTCTTTTACTTTAATTTAAAGATTTATTTCATATGGAGAATTAGCACTTCCGTTTCCACCTGTTACTAAAACTTCAGATTTTAATGAAATAACTGGTCTAACAACAGCATTATCACTAACATAGTAAGGATTTAAGTAGCCAGGGTTACTAGAACCGCGTACATAAAATACCCATGCAATGCCATTACTACCAAAACGGTATGGACTCATTGTCCACCAAAATTTATCTCCAGTTGAGCTTCCTCCACTTGCATTTAAATAATAATAAGCATTAGGATTCTTTGTTTCGTTTAACCCTCCTGCATATACAACTTCATCCGCTGTCATTATTCCAAATGTAGAGAATTTATCATTTGAGTTACTACATGCAAATATTGGCATTCCTTTATTTGCTAATCTACTATATGCTGCATAATAAAATGTTGCATTCATACTATATGAACCACTTCCTATATTTCTATCATTACAATATATTGCATTTGAATCTATATAGTTTTTATTGGCACTTGAAAGTGAATTATACCATGCTTCTACTGTTGTATATGCATTACTCTTTGTTGAATTTCCTCTATCTGCTGCCAAACTTCCTCCTAATGTATATTTCCATCCTACATATGCTGGATGATCATATTGACCGTCACTTGTTGCATAGTGCTGCGTACTTCCTATATATCCATCTTCTCCACCAGTTCCAGCATATAGTAATCTCACTGAACCATTACCGTTTATTCTTATAATCCTCCATAATTTACCAGCAAAACTTACCCAGTTATTCATTCCACTTCCATCTCCACTAAAGTAGTATGTTGTCCCTTGATCATCAATTCCTGCATATAGTCCTCCAGTTAATCCTGCTGGTGTATCTACATGAGTACTATTATCTATTAAAGTAAAATTTGTTCTCTTTCTATTTATATCAGCATTATAAGCATTCTTTATAGTTCCAGCCAAAGTCTTATCTTCTATTGTTATATGACAAGTTTGATTAGAATTCACATTACTTATAATAACTTTATTACCATCTATTACTCCATTACATCCTGTTACACTTTCTATTATAGAACTTGAATATATCTTTATTGTCCCATTTTGAGTAGTAGCTTTTGATAGACTATCTAAACTTAGCGTATTATTTGATTTTACAGTTACTCTATAGCCTTCTTTATTTATATCTTTTGTAAAATCTACCATACATCTATCACTACTCTCAACTTTAGTAAGTTCTACTTCCCAGTTATCATTATCCCACATCATATCTGTTCCGTTATCACAAACTATCTTATTAACAAAATAGCCATCTTCTTTTGTAGGTTTTTCTTTTGCTACTTCGCCATCTATTGTATAACTTAGCATTCCATTTGTTTCTACTACTTGTTTACTTTCCTCTTTTTTCTTACTTTCGCATCCAGTTAAAAAAACTGAAATTATTAAAGCAATCAATAATATTTTACTTTTCATAAGTTCCTTTCTACCCTTACTATATATCTGCAACGCAGATATATTAACTAAATTTTATATCTAGATTCTAGATATGTCAAGCAAAAAATATCTATATAATAGATAATTTTTATAGGTGATAAAATATGATAGGCAAAATTTTAAGAACTATGAGACGAGTAAGAAAACTTAAACAGTCTGATATAACCAAATTAACTGGCATTCCTCAAAACACTTTATCTCAATATGAAACAGGGTTAGTACAACCAACCTTTGAAACTATAGAAAGAATTGCAACAGCATGTGGATATACAATAAATTTTAAAGATAATTCCAGTAAACAAGTTTTAAACTCTAAAAACATAGATAGAGAAGAAATATAAAAAGTAAATTTAAAGCTTAACAGGATTAAAAATATAATACCTTCAATATGGATATCATATACAAATGGACTTTAAATTTTTAAAATAACCTAGTATAATGAACAATATGGAGGGAACATGAAATTATTAAAAAGAGAAGAAGTAGAAAATAAATACAAATGGAATTTAAAATCAATAATCAAAGATGAAGAAGACCTACAAGAAAAAAGTAAAGAAATAGAAAAACTATTAAAAGAAGTTACAAAATACAAAGGAAAGATAATGGAAAGTTCTACCACACTATTAGAATTTTTAGAACTAAATGACAAGTTATCAAGACTAGTTGGTTTATTATATGTATATGTTTCACTTAAACTAGATGAAGATACTACTGACACTGCAAGCCAAGAAACAAAAGAAAAAATAGAAAAACTAATTGAAACAGTAGAAGAAAACACAACGTTCATCATGCCAGAACTTTTAAATTCTTCTTATGACCAAGTATTAAAGTACATTAAAGAAAACAACAAACTAGAACTCTACACCTTTGACTTAGAAAAAGCATTTAGAAGAAAAGAACATATATTAAGTGAAGAAAAAGAAAATTTACTAACTAAAGCGAGCATAAATTTATATAACTCATCCAACATATTTTATTATTTAAATAATTCAGATATAAAACTAGGTAGCATAAAAAATGAGAAAGACGAAGAAGTAGAATTAACATCTAGTAATTATCACATATATATAGAAAGCAAAGAAAGAAACATTAGAAAAACTGCATTCGAAACACTCCACACATTTTGGGACAATCACAAAAACACAGTTTCTGCAATCTACAAAGCAAAGCTTGGCGAAGTAGAGTTTAATAGAGACTTAAGAAACTATGGTTCTGCCTTAGAAATGTATCTCTTCTCTGACAAAATATCAGTGAATGTATATAAAAATCTAATAGAAACAGTACACAAGAACTTAGACAAAATGTATGAATATCAAAATTTAAGAAAAAAATTATTAGGAGTCGAGGAGCTACACATGTATGATATATACGCACCTATCATAGATATTCCAGAAAAATCTTATACTTTTGAAGAAGCTAAAAATATCATACTAGAAGCCTTAAAACCACTAGGAGAAACTTATATAAAAGATTTGACAAAAAGCTTTGATAACAATTGGATTGATATTTATCCCAACATAGGAAAAAGAAGTGGAGCTTACCAATGGGGTTCATATGACTCAGAACCTAGAGTATTACTTAATTTTATGGGAACTATTGGAGATGTAAGTACAACCGCACACGAATTAGGACATGCAATGCATAGCTATTATTCAAACAAACATCAAGAATATGTTTACTCTTCTTATCCAATATTTTTAGCAGAAATTGCTTCAACAGTAAATGAAGTTTTACTAAATGACTACTTATATAAACAAGCTAAAACTAAAGAAGAAAAATGCTACTACCTTAATGAACTAATAGACTTAATAAAAAGCACAGTATTTAGACAAACTATGTTCGCAGAATTTGAAAGTATCATGCACGAAAAATATCAAAATAAAGAAACTATTACCGAAAAAGATTTAAGTAATACTTACTATAACTTAAATAAACTATACTTTGGTGAAAATGTAATAAGTGATAATTTAATAAGATATGAATGGGAAAGAATCCCACATTTCTATACACCATTCTATGTTTATAAATACGCAACTGGACTTTCTTCAGCAGTTTGCATAGCATATAACATAATTAATAAAAAAGAAGGTTCACTAGAAAAATATCTAAACTTCTTAAAAAGTGGATGTAGTAAATATCCACTGGATATATTAATAGATACAGGTGTTGACTTAATAAGTGGATATCCTATAGAAGAGACATTAAAAATATTTGGAGAAAAAGTTAATGAATTAAAAGAATTAACAAAGTGAGGAAAAATGGAATATAAAGAATTAAGAAAAAAATTTAGAATACTATGTAAAAAAGAAAAACGTACATGCTATAATTTTATATTTTTAGGTTCATTTCTAGCAATACTAGGATTTATAACAGCAATAATAACTTTAATATTAGCAAAAAGATTTATAATAAAATATCCTGCATACCAATACTTGTTTGGTGTTGGAAGTGTATTTGCTATAGTTGGACTTGTCCTATATTTTATTGGTGCAATCACATTTAATAATGATTTAAAAAATATAATAAAAATAATGAAAGAGAGAAACGATGAATAAAGAAGTGAGAAAGGCAGTTAGAACATTTTTAATAGACGAAGATAAAGTACTAGCTATTAAATATAAAAGTGGAAACATCTTAGATTTCTATGATATACCTGGCGGTAAAATAGAAGAAAACGAAACATCTGAACAAGCCTCAATAAGAGAATTTAAAGAAGAAACAGGCATAGATATAAGTAATGAGATTTATAAAGGGAAAGTTATTATAGAATATCCCAATAAAATATATGACTTTGATATATATGTAGTAAAAGAATATGAAGGTATGCCAAAAGAATTTGAAGAAAATTATTCGATGTGGCTCAAATCACAAGAACTACTAGAAAAAGACAACACACTTCCAAGTATTGAAATTATAAAATATCTAAGTAGAGATATAATAAATTTAAAGATATTAGTTAATAATAATCATAAAATAGTTAGCATTTGCGAATTACAATAAAGGAGATTATAATGATATATAAAATAAGTAAAGAATACACTGAGACACCAGGAGGTAGATACATAAATGGAGGTAAGTACTCAGGAGAAGACTTTAGAAATAACCACTTAATACCATTAATAGAAAGATGTAAAGAACAAGAAGAAACATTAATAATAGACTTAGATGGTGGCTATGGTTATAGTACAGGATTCTTAGAAGAAACTTTTGGTGGACTAATAAGAAAAGGATACACGCAAGAAACATTAAACATAATAAGTTTTATTTCTAATGAAGAACCCGAACTAATAGACACTATCTTAACATATATAAAAGAAGAAAATGATAGAATACAAAAAAGAAAACTTACAATGTGATATAATAACATATAGAAAGTAGGAGAATATTATGAATCAAAAGACATGGTTAATAACAGGAATCAGTAGTGGCTTCGGATATGAACTAACGAGACAATTATTAGAAAGTGGAAACAATGTAGTTGGAACAATACAAAAAGAAAGTGAAACAGAAAAAATAAGATTCTTTTATGAAACATATCCAAATCAATTTGAATATGAAGTATTAGATATTAGAGATTCCTATACATCTAGTAAAGTTGTTGAAGGAGCATTCAAAAGACATACTAAAGTAGATGTAGTTGTAAGTAATGCAGGTTATGGATTATATGGAGCAGCAGAAGAAGTGACAAAACAAGAAATAGACGATATAATCTCAGCAAATTTGACTGGTTCAATAATGTTTATAAAAAATACATTGCCATATTTAAGAAAACAAGGTGGAGGAAGAATAATACAAATATCTAGTTATGAAGGTCAAGTTGCTACTCCAGGAAGTTCGATATATAATGCCACGAAATTTGGAATTGAAGGTTTTTGTGAATCATTATCACAAGAAATCGCACCTTTTAATATAGGTGTAACAATAATTGAACCAGGAAAATCAAGAACAAGCTTTGAATATGCAAGCGTAAAAACGACAGGAACTCTTAGTGAATATGATATATCTCCTGCACATAATTATTTAACGAGAACTATGACTCCTTCACCAGGAAATCCAATGTTAATCGCTGCTAGAATTATAGAAAGTGCTAACATTAATCCCGCTCCACTTAGAGTAATACTTGGTAAAGAAGCAATTGAGGAAACTATCACTACTCTTGAATCCAGACTCACAGTATATAAATCTCAAATTAAATTAGCGGCTACTACAGATTACAATAATAATTTATAAAATACTTAGGATAATTTCTGAGTATTTTTGTGTTCTAGTACATAAAAATAATGTAAACTAATAAAGAAATTAATATATAAGAAAAAACAAAATGCTATAATTATTACTATAAGGAGAGTGAAAATTTGAAAAGTGTTATCATAAAAGACAAAAAACTATTAGAAGTTACAGAGCTAGAAAACATAATACCTGATGGTAAAAACGTAATAATTGAAGTGACAAAAGCTGGAATATGTGGTTCAGATATTCATAATTGGGAAGCAGGAGAACCTAAAGGACTTGTAATGGGGCATGAATACTGTGGTAAAGTAATAAATCCTGGTTCAAGAAGCGATTTAAACATAGGAGATAGAGTAACCTCTCTACCTATCTCACCATGCGGTGTGTGTCAAGCTTGCAAAACAGGGAACCCTCAATATTGTGCACATACTTGGGAAAATGCACTAGGACTTTCTATATCTAATCAAGGTGCTTACGGAGAAATAATTAAAGTGAACCCAGACTTAGTATTAAAAGCTCCAGAAAACATGACAGACGAAGAAATTGCAATGGTAGAGCCTGTCGCTGTAGGACTTCATGCGGTTCATCTAGCAAACATAACAGTTGGGCAAAAAGTCTTGGTAATTGGCGGAGGAATAATAGGATTAGTATCTGCAATGTTTGCAAATAATGAAGGTGCAAGTTTAGTAGCATTATCAGAAACAAATGAAAAGAGAGGACAAAATGCAATTAATCTAGGAGTAGCAGAAAAATTCTTAGATGCCAAAAACCCAAACTTTATTAATGAAGCATTAGAAATATCTAATGGTGGATTTGATGTAGTCTTAGAATGTTGTGGAAATTCACAAGCAGTAACAAGCGCTATAATGGCTTGTCGTCCAGGAGGAAAAGTGATACTTGTAGGTGTAGCCACTACGAATATAGAAGTTCCAACAGTAATGGCGGTGCTAAAAGAAATATCTTTACAAGGCGCAATAGCATACACCAAAGAAGAATTTATTACTACAATGGATTTAATATCAAAAAAGAAAATTGATGTTTCAAAATTCGTAAGTGAAACAATTAGCCTAGAAAAAGTACAAGAAGCATTTATAGAACTAACAAATGGTAGTAGTGAAAAAATAAAAGTATTAATAAATCCTAAATTATAAAAATGGTATTATTTATAACCATTTTTTTCTACTATCAGAAATATTCCTTTGGAAAAACATAAATAAAATACATTTATTCCTATGAAAATGAAAGTTACAATACGATTTTTGAAGATAGCCTAAACGCAGAAGATATCATAAATAAGATTAAAGTAAAATTACCATATATTGAAATAATTCCTCATGAAACAGTAATATTTTTAGACGAAATACAAGAATGTCCTAATGCAATAACAACCTTAAAATTTTTAACGATAAATAATTCATATGACATAATATCATCTGGCTTATTACTAGGTATAAACTATAAAGAAGTAAAATCCTATCCAGCAAGTATGTGGAATACTTAGAAATGCATTCACTAGATTTTGAAGAATTTTGTATGGCAAATGGAATTAGAAAAAACACTTTAGAAGAATTAAAATATTATTTTGATAACAAAAAAAGTGTTCCTAAAGTACTACATGAAAAAATGATGGAATTATTTAGGTTGTACATAGTAATAGGTGGAACGCCAAAAGTTGTATCGACATATATTGAAACTAAAGATTTTAATTTAGTTATGAAAATCCAAAAAGAAATCATAGGATCATATAAAATGGATATTTCAAAATATGCTAAAGATAATGAACGTGCAAAAATTCATGCTTGTTTCACATCAATACCCAAGCAATTAGCAAATTTATACAAAAAATTTAGATTTAATGTTGTAGAAAAAATGGTCGTTCAACTAAATTTCAAAAAAGTCTTGAATGGCTAAAAGATGCAGGTATAACAACTTTTTGTAATAACATGAGGAACTTAGAACTGCCACTAGAGGGAAATTCGATTGATGATTGTTTTAAAATATACATGATAGATACAGGTTTTTAATGTCTATGTTAGAAGACAACTACACGGAAGAAATTATGAACGGAAATCTAGGAATATATAAAGGTGCAATCTACGAAAACATAATCGCAGACATATTCACAAAATCTGGTAAAAGATTATATTATTTTGAACATAACTCTACACTAGAAATAGATTTTATAATTAGCGTTAACAAAAAAGTAACAGGTATAGAAGTAAAATCTGCGGATAATACAAAATCCAAATCGTTAAACTCTGTAATTAACAACTGGGGAGTAGAATGTGGAATAAAATTATCAAGTAAAAATATAGGAAAAAAAGATAAAATCACATCTTATCCAATTTATATGGCAATATTTTTATAATTTATTAACAAATATACTAAGGTGTAGTATAATATAACCAGAAAGAAGGTTTAAATGAAAATAGTAAGAAATATAATAATAACTTTAATAATTGGATTTATAGTCTATTATTTTACACTCCCAGCAATTAACATAAATAGTTTTGGCTTTTGGGCATTTCTAGTATTCTTGATTTTTACTTATAACCTAATAAGTGCAGTCACAAAACTAAAAAATGTTTCAAAGAAAATATTTAATTCAAATCACATAGAAATAAAGCCTAGTAGTAAAGTTGACTTAATTCTATGGTCATCTATTTTAGTAATATTTGGTGGAATAATAGTATTAAACATCATATGTTCACCTATATTTAATGCTAAAAGTTATCATAATCGTATCGCAGTTGATGAAACAGGAAGTTTTCTTGAAGATATAGAAGAAGTAGATTTTAGTAGACTTCCTCTAATAGATAAGGCTTCTAGCAAAGTGCTAGGCGACCGTGTAATGGGACAAATGTCAGAATTAGTTAGTCAGTTTTCTGTATCAGAACAATATAAGCAGATTAATTATAACGATTCTATTGTGAGAGTAACACCGTTAGAATATGCTAGTACTTACAAATGGTTTTCTAACAGAAAAGAAGGAGTCAAAGGCTATATAATTGTAGATAGTGTTACAGGTGAAGCAACACTTCAAAAACTAGAAAAAGGTATGAAATATGTTGAAAGTGCACACTTTAATGAAAATCTTTACAGAAAATTAAGATTTTCTTACCCAACAACTAACTTTGGAAGTATATCATTTGAGATAGATAACGAAGGTAATCCTTATTACATAATACCAACTATTAAATATACAGCTGTTGGATTAAAAGCAAAAGTTACAGGTGCTATTATACTTGATCCTATAACAGGAGAATCAGAAAAATATGATTTAAAAGATGTCCCATCTTGGGTAGACAATGTTCATGATGCAGATTTATTAATTGAACAACTAGATGACTGGGGAACATACAAAGGTGGCTACTTTAATAGTATATTCGGACAGAAAAATGTAGTAAACACTACAGATGGTTATAATTATTTAGTAATGAATGATGATGTTTACTTATACACAGGAATTACAAGTGTAGTCGCAGACGAATCAAATTTAGGCTTTGTACTAACAAACATGAGAACAGGAGAAACAAAATATTATGTAGTTCCAGGAGCAGAAGAATACAGTGCGATGTCCAGTGCAGAAGGACAAGTACAAGACATGAAATATAAGTCTACATTCCCATTACTAATTAATCTAAATGGAAAACCAACATATGTTGTAAGTCTAAAAGATAGTTCAGGGCTTGTAAAAATGTATGCGTTCATTGATGTTAAAGACTATCAAAAAGTAGTCGCAACTGACTCATCAAAAGGAATTCAAGCAGCCGCACAAAATTATCTAACAAATGCCTCATTTGAAATAAAAGAAGATGAACTTACAACTAAAACAATTACAGTAAGTAATATTACAACTGCTAACATAAATGGAAACACATACTATTATATAGAAAGTACAGAAGGACAAAAATACAGAGTATCAATCCTACTAAGTGACAATCTTCCATTTACAAAACAAGGAGATACACTAAATATTTCATACAAAAGAGAAAGCACAGTAACTGAAATAGACAAAATTAATTAATAAGAAATCTAATATAGAAAAGTAGGAAGAAATTCCTATCTTTTATTTTTTTCAAAAAATGTTGACATTCCCCCTAGGTAATACTGTAATATTATAGTCAAGGAAGTGATATTTATGCTTATAAATGAAGTCGAAACACTTTTAAATCTATCTAAAAAAAGTATAAGATACTATGAAAGTGAAGGCTTAATAAAACCAGAAAGAAACAAATACAATGACTACAGAACATACACAAAAAATGATATTGAAACTCTAAAGAAAATAAAACTACTAAGAGAACTAGATGTCAGCATAGAAGAAATAAAAAAGTTATTTAAAGGTACTATCACATTAAAAGAGTGTCTCAATAGTCGAATATCAAAAATTGAAACATATGAAAAAAACTTAAAAGGCATAAAATTTATGTGTAAAGAACTATCAGAAAATAACAATAACTTCAAAGATTTAGACATTGATAAATACTTAACACACATAAACAAACTAAGGAAGGAGGGATTTATAATGAATACTAAAAAAGATGAAAAAAGTAAAAAAATATTTGGAGCATTATTATCTGGTATAACTTTTTCACTTATATTTATAACATTCATAGCATTAATATCATACTTCCAATTCACAGGAAAAGATAATATTCCTTGGATAATTTATTTAGTAATAATTCTATTTCTACTCACACCAGTAATAAGTATAGGATTTAATATAGTAGAAAGAATTAAAGAAATTAAAGGAGGTGAAGAAGATGAAGCTAGTAAATATTGATTACATACCAGGGTGTGAAATCACAGAATGTCTAGGCATAGTTAAAGGAACAGTAGTACAGTCAAAAAACATAGGAAAAGATATAATATCAGGATTTAAAACTATAGTAGGTGGAGAAATAAAAGACTACACAGACATGTTAAATCAATCAAGAGCCATTGCTACAAAAAGAATGGTAGACGAAGCAGAGTCTTTAGGAGCTGATGCTATTATTAATGTAAGATATGGCAGTTCTTCAGTAATGAGTGGAGCAGCAGAAGTAATCGCTTATGGAACAGCAGTAAAAATGAATGAAAAATAGTATAATCTAATGGTTGTACTATTTTTTTATATAATAGTTATGCTAAAATTCAAAAAAACAAAAAAATGTTTGACAATCATATATTTGCTATGTTACACTTGATTTATGGTAAAGGAGGCATGGTATTATGATGATTAATAAGGCTTATAAATTTAGGTTATATCCAAGTGATATGC
>CAJUGE010000072.1 GCA_910586295.1 uncultured Bacilli bacterium
ATTATATCAAATTGTATTATAATAATCTATAGTGTAGAGTGTAAAGTTTTCAGTTTATTGTTAGTTTTTTAATTATTATGTTATATAATAGTAATAGTTATGCTTAAGGATGTGTAGATTATGAATAAAGATTTTGAAGTATTGGATTTTAATGAGTCAAAAAAAAGCTTTAGTGTGCTTGAAACTTATGGAGAAAATTTAAGTAGAAAATCTTATATTACTAATCCTGCGATTGGTAGAGATAAAGAGATTAAAGAGATGATTCTTATTTTGCTTACTCCAGAGAAAAGTGCTATGTTAGTAGGTAAGCCAGGTATAGGTAAGACTGCAATTGTTGAAGGACTTGCTTATAGAATGCAAAATGGTGATATACCAGAGGCTATTAAAGGTTATGAAATAATTAAGATAAATGTTTCTAGTTTGCTTGGTAACGTTCAAGGTGATGGTGGAGTTGTTGAGAATAAACTTCAAATTTTAGTTGATGAATTAAAGACTCAAGAGAATATTATATTATTTATTGATGAAGCACATTTGCTTGTTAGTAGAAATACATCTAATTTGAATGTTGACTTTGCAAATATGTTAAAGCCTGGTTTGGATAGAGGAACTATTAAAATGATAGGAGCTACTACTACGGAGGAATATGATTCTTATATTTTAAGAGACCGTGCGTTTCTTAGAAGATTTCAAAAGGTTGATGTGTGCGAGCCTTCTATAGATGATACTGTAAATATTTTAATGGGAACTTATCCTAAGCTAGAGAAGCAAAGTGGGGTGTTAATTCCTTATAGTGAATATCAAAAACAAAAAATATTTAGGTTTATTACTGAATTTACTGATGAATATAAGAGAATTTATGAAATAGGAAATAGATATCCAGATATTGCTTTAACTCTTTTAGGGAATGCTTTTAGTAATGCAGTTTTTGAGAATACTAATGAACTTAGAATAAGACACATTTATGAAGCTCTTAAAAACAGTAAGAATGTTTATCCTGATGCTAAAAGAAAAAGTTTAGTTGAGTTTAAGGATAAGTTTTCAGATATAATTGAAGAAGAAAATCTAGTTATGGATTAGGTTTTCTTTTTTGCTGTATTCATACGACAGTTGTTATTTTTATTTACTGTTCCTATGATTTTATTATTTTCTGTATTTAATATGGTATTTTTTCTAAAAAAATAAAAAAAGTTTTACCTTTTCAAAATTAAAAATTCAAGAATTTTTTAGATTTTTTTCGGCTTATCTGCGTTCGTGTTTTTCAAAAAAGGGTATAAAAATTAAAAATTGTGTATTCAAAATTAAAAATTGAGTAGTTTGCATTTTCTTTTTTTATGTGTTAATTTGTTAATTAGGAGCAATTAGTACCTATGTGTTTACCTTTTCTTCTAGATACGTATGATGTACATCTTAGATTTACAAGTAGTATTATCAACTAGTGTTCACATGATGAAATTGAACATCAGGGGGAGAAAGGGTTATTATGCAGAATAAGGACTTTATACATTGTGTGTTAGAGTACATTTGTGTAATTTTAATGCTCATACTGTTATTAGTTATGAGTATTAAAAAAAGACACCGTTAATTCGGTGTCTACCATATGTTGGTAGACATTTAGCAATGCTAAATGCTCCTGTAAAAATATTATCATATTTTATTTGATTTTTCAATAATTGAATTAAAAAATTTAGGAGGGTTTATGGAAAAAGTTATTGAAGTTAAGCATGTTACTAAGGAGATTGGTAATAATCTTATTATTGATGATGTTAGTTTTGCTTTAGAGGAAGGAAGAATTTACGGACTTGTAGGACAAAATGGAAGTGGAAAGTCGACACTTTTGAAAATTATTTTAGGACTTTATGATTCATCTGGAGAAGTGTTTATAAATGGAAAAAACTTAAGAAATAATTTTAGTGAGGCAATGAAATATGTAAGTGGTATTGTTGATTATGTAAGTTTTTATGATTATTTGACTGCTTATGAGAATGTTAGATATTTTTCTATGGTTTATGATGTTCATTTTAGTAAGGTAAGAGAAGTGCTCGATTTGGTTGGTTTAGATGCTAAAGATAAGAAACCTGTGAGTAAATATTCACTTGGTATGAAGCAAAGGCTTGGTATAGCTATTTCTCTTTTGAAAGAACCTAAGGTTTTAATATTAGATGAGCCTATGAATGGTTTAGATCCAATAGGGATTGCAGAACTTAGAAAATTACTTTTGAGTTTTAAAGATAAAACTATTATTATTTCGTCACATATCATTTCGGAAATTGAAAAAATTGTTGATGAGGTGCTATTTATTAATAATGGTAAAATTATTAGAAAGAGCATAAAGAGAGAAGATGATAGAATACCAATATTATTTAGAGTTAATGATTATGAGAGTGCTGCTAAGGTTTTGGATAATCCATTACTTAATGAGGAAAAAGCTATTTATATGAATGATTTAGAAGTTGCAGAAGCAGTTAATAAATTATCAAAAAGCGATATTGATGTTTATAGAGTAGAATCCGAGTCATTAGAAAGTGAACTCCTTAGGATGTTAGAAGGTGTTAATAATGATTGAATTGATTTTTGCGGAGCTTTATAAAGAGAGTAGGAAGGCTAGTTTTAAAGTGTTTACTTTGTTGATTATATTTGTGAGTATTTTTAGTTTAATTCTTATTAATAAAAATATCAGTTTAGAAAGTGAACAAATAGTTAGTTATCCACAATATTCTTTAGGGGAATATAAGGAAGTAAATAAGTATGGAAGTTATGAACAATATTTAGAGGATTATGCTAATTATGAGCAAATAATTGAGAAAGAAATTAAAAAGAGTACGAGTAACAGTAATTCAAAGATTAAAATTTTGTTTAGCTATTATCCTATGTTTCTTTTTGCAATTGGATTAATAACGATTTTTGTTTCTTTTCATATTTTGAGTTACGATTTTCAAAATAAGAGTATTAGATATTTATTTATGTCAGATAAAGGGCGAGTTAAAGTTTTATTTTCTAAAATATTTGCTAGTGTTTTAATTTCAATATTTTTTGCGATAGTTTTGTTTTTTGTATACTTATTTATGTTGAGTTTGCTTACAAGAGAAAACATTTTTTTAGAAGGTATTTATATTTTTATAGGTGAATCATTAAAATTAATTCCTATAGTTCTTTATTATTTTGTTAAGACATTCTTTTATATATTTTTAATGGCATTCACTTCAGTAATCACGATATTTTTGACTATTTGTTTTAGAGGAAGTACAATTGCTTTAATTATATCTAATGTTATATATTTTTGTTCGTTACTTTTTAGTCAATTATTTTTTAGTTATGGTTATACTTTTATAAAATATACTTTTCTTCCTTATATGGATTTTACGTATTTTGAAAAACCGTCAAGTGTTGCATTAAATAATCTTATATATAATCTTGATTTATCTTTAGTAAATGCATTTAGTATAATGTCTGTATATGGTTTGCTATTTATTATTCTTTCACTAAAATTTATTAAAAGAGATGTCTAAATAAAAAATAAATATAAATATTTGGATTCTTAAAAATTATTATAAATGTATATAGAAAGATGATTCCTGCTTTTATAAGGGCTATGAAATTTTGGACTTAAGATACTCAAAAATAGCATTTTTGTTAACTTTAAGTATTAAAAAAGCATATCTCAAGATATAAATCTTCGATATGTTTTTTATTTTTACATTCCTTGTTTTTTGTAATAATCGTGTAATTCTTTAAATCTATTAAAGTGAACAATTTCTCTTTGTCTTAAGAAACTTAGTGGTGCGAGTAAGTCTTGATCTGATGTTAAATCCATTAAGTTTTCATAAACTGCTTGTGCTTTCTTTTCAGCTGCCATGTCTTCTTGTAAATCTACGATTGGATTTCCTGTAATATTTATATAAGCAGTTGTAAATGGTATACCATTAGAATCACTAGGAAATACTCCTTTTTTATGTTCTACGTAATGAGTATCTAATCCAGCATTTTTTAATTCTTCTATACTAGCATCTTTTATTAGTTGTCTTACCATAGTAGAAATCATTTCTACATGACCTAGTTCTTCTGTTGCAATGTCAGAAAGTAAGGCTCTTCCTTTTTCGTCTGGCATAGAAAATCTTTGACATAAGTATCTTATAGAAGCTGCAAGTTCTCCGTTTGGCCCTCCTAGTTGTTGATTAAGTAATTTAGCCATTTTTAAGTCTTTTTTTCTTATGTTAATAGGGTATTCTAGCATTTTTTCATATTTAAACATTAATTCTTACCTCCTTCATTCATCCAAGGCCATGGATTTTTATTCCATTTGTATTCACTATAATATTCTGTTTCAGTTAGACATAATGGACCATAATTTTTTTCATATATTTCTTTCATTTTTTTAAGTTCTTTAGAAGCATTTCTAAATTCGTAATAGATTTTTTCGTCTTTAGGGTTAATATCTAAATAGAGTCCCAAATCTATTACTTTAAAGGTTAATTCTTGGATTTTTAAAAGTAGTTCATCTTTTTCACCACTTACAATAACTTTATAAATATAGTTTTTATATGGCTCGTAGAGACTTGTGAACATATTTCCTTTGTTTAGTCCTTCTTTGGCAGAAAATAATTCATCTTTAGCTCTTATGTTATTCACATTAATATTTCCTATATTTACTTTAACGTCTGTGTCCCATTCGTTAGATTTGTAGTTATTTTCGTAGATGTTTTTTTCAAAGTCATTTTTGATATTAAATTTAGTTAAATCAATGTCGTTGTGTTCATGATTTTTGAAATCATAATCGTAGTCATAATCATTATTTATAATTTTCTTTTCTTCGTTAATGTATTTAATCTTGTTATCTCTTTCATCATAATACATTTTCATCCCTCCTAAAGTATTTTATGAAAGGCTATTTTTATTGTAAGGGCTAATAACTATTTGTAATAAAAATATATAAAATGTGTAAAAGATATAAAATACTCTTGCATTAAATCTGAAACTATGTAAAAATTAATTATAGGTGAGATATATGGATTATAAAATAACATCAAACTCAGATGTAGATACAATTGAGTTGGCTCAGAATATTGAGAGTGAAAAATTTCCTAATATGGTTATATGCTTAGAAGGAGATTTAGGAAGTGGTAAGACTTTGTTTACTAAAGCTTTTGCTAAATCTATGGGTATTATAGATAATATAACGTCTCCGACTTTTAATATTATTAAAGAATATGAGGGAGAGTTAAAATTATTTCATATGGATGTCTATAGGCTTAGTGAGGTTAAGGAAGATTTAGGTATTACAGAGTATTTTAAGAGAGGTGGAGTTACCATTATTGAATGGTCAGATTTAATTCCAGATTTACTACCTAAGAAAAGACTTGATATTAAAATTAAAATAGTAGGAGAGAATAAGAGAATCTTTCAGATTGTCCCTAGAGGAGAAGAATATGAGGATTTATGTGAGAGAGTTTTATAGTCTTTCTTTTTTTTTGCTTGTAAATATGGTAGAATGTAGGTAGGAAGTGGTTTTATGTATACTTTATTTTTGGATACACATGGTAGTGAGATTATTGTTAGTTTGTTTGACGGTGATAGGTTGTTTCAGAAGAGACAAGAAAGCGAGTATAGTCATGCAAAGTTTTTGTGTCCTATGATAGATAGTTTACTAAAAGAAAATAATTTGACTGTGAAAAATATTAACGAGATAGTTGTCATTAATGGTCCTGGTAGCTTTACTGGTCTTAGAATAGGACTTAGTGTTGCTAAGGTAATGGCTTATTCTTTAAATATTCCTATTAAGGTAATTTCTACTTTAAAGGCTTGTTTAATAAGCGATGAGATAGATGATAAGAAAATGGCTGTTATTGAAGATAATAAGGGATATTATATATGTATTAATGGTTTAGATGAAAAGTATGTGGAGGATATAAGTTCTTATAATGATTATAGAGTTGTTCCAGAGAAAATAGATGTTAGAAAAGTGATAAATTATTCTAAGAATATAGAGACTGTTAATTCACATTTAGTTAGAGCTAATTATGTTAAACTAATCGAGGCTGAGAAGTGATAGATAGAATTAAGTTAGATGATTATAAGTTTAAATATTCTTATGAGGATGTTGGTTTTATTACAGTTGAGGAGACTTTGGATGTTATTAATATTATAGATGTTTTTGTGAGTGAGAGAAGAAGAAAAGAAGGAATAGCAAGTAAGATTTTGAGTGTAGTTATAAATGATTATAAAGATAGAACTGTTAGGTTTATGCTTGAGGTAAGAGAAGGGAACGTTCCAGCGATTAAGCTATATGAGAAATTTGGTTTTAAAGTTATTCATATAAGATATAAGTATTATAAGACAGAGAATGCTTTGATTATGGAAAGAGTGAGTGATAATAAATGAAAGATGTTTATATTTTAGCTATAGAGAGTAGTTGTGATGAGACAAGTGTTAGTATTGTTAAGAATGGTAGAGATGATATTGCTACTACTGTTAATTCTCAAATAGATGTTCATACTTTGTATGGAGGAGTGGTTCCTGAACTTGCTAGTAGATTACATTTAGAGAATATTACTCTTGTTATAGATAAAACTTTGAAGAAGGCGAATATGAGTGTAGAAGATATGTCTGCAATTGCAGTTACTTATAGTCCTGGACTTCTAGGAAGTCTGTTAGTAGGACTAGAGGCGGCTAAGGCTTTGAGTTTAGTTTATAATAAGCCATTTATTAAAGTTAACCATATGATGGGACATATAGCTGCAAATAATATAGGAAGAGAGCTTAAGTATCCTTTGGTTTCTCTTGTTATAAGTGGTGGACACACAGATTTAATGTATATGGAGAAGGAGGGGAGTATTAAATATTTAGGTCGAACTTTAGATGATGCTGTTGGTGAATGCTTTGATAAGGTTGCTAGAATTTTAGATATGCCTTATCCTGGAGGACCTAATGTTGAAAAGTGTGCAGAAAACGGAAAGAATGTAGTGCCTATGCCTAAGTTGTTAGAGGATGGAAGTTTGAATTTTAGTTTTAGTGGAATTAAGAGTCATGTTAATAATTTGGTGCATAATGCAAAACAAAGAGGAGGAAGTGTAGTTAAAGAGGATGTTGCATGTTCTTTTCAAATCGCGGTTACGGATTCTTTAGTTAGTAAGACTAGACAAGCAATAAGAGAGACTGGCGTTAAATATTTGAGTATTGCAGGAGGAGTAGCAGCTAGTAGTTTTATTAGAGAGAAGCTTACTAAGATGTGTGAGGAAGAAGGGGTAAAGGTTTTTATTCCAGAGAAGAAGTATTGTACAGATAATGCAACTATGATAGGTGCGGCTGCTTATATGCTTTATAAAAATCAAGAATTTAGTGGACTCGATGTGAATGCAAGTAGTCAAGGTGATTTATAGCTTTTTAAAGTGGCCTTAGTTGGTTACTTTTTAGTTTTATTTAATTCGAAAAATTTATAGTTAGCTTCATAATTTTGATATTTAATAAAAAAATATTCGTTACTTTGTAAATATTGTGTTTCCTCAAAATGAATTCCGATAATTAAGCTTAATTTTAAGTTGTACTTGAAAAACATTGTAATTTGTAATAAAATTAAAGTAGGGAAAGTACGGAGGTATTTATGGAAAATGAAAATTATAAATCTCGTTATTATTTGATGCTTGGTATTAGTGTTTTATGTTTAGTGTTTTTAGTTGGAAGTGCTAGCTATGCGTTTTTTAGACCTATTATTAAAGGTGAAGGAAAGCCAATTGACGTTATTGCTGGTAAGGTAAAATTGCAAATTTCTGAAAGTAAAATAACTGCTAATAACTTGTTACCTATAAGAGATACTTCTAAAGATACAAAAGCTGAGGAGAATACATTTACTATTTCTAGAACTGATGATAGTAATTTAAATGCTTGTTATTCTTTGTATTTGGTTATAGATAGTATAGGGGAATCTCTTAAGAATAAATGGTTTAAGTATGAATTAGATTATACTGATAAGGATGGGCAAGCGCAAACTATTGAAGGTAATTTTGAAAATTTTGCTAGTTTAACGTTAGATAAAGACGGCAAGGCAAATGTTGGATTGCTTGTAAATCAAGAGTTGTCAGATGATAATCCTAGTAATAGTTATACTTTGCGTTTGTGGTTAAGTTATTCTGATACTGAAGATCAAAGTTCTATTCTTACAGGAAATTCTGATTCTCGAACTTTTAGTGCTCATGTTTATGCAAGTGGGGAGAATGGACTTTGTAAAACTAATTAATTAGTTCATAAAACTTATTTTATGTTTATATTGCACTTAAATAAAACAGAACATCTTATTTAATTTTAGATGTTCTTTTCTTTTTGAATTTTAGTACTATTCCTATTATGTATGTTGTAAGGAAAGTTAATGTATATATATTAAATGCTATAAATATGTATAAGTTTTCATTGCTGTTTTGGCTAGTGTAAGTGCTAGGTTGTAAGTAGTATATCATTAATATAAATGCGATTATTATGGATGTTATTTCTACTCCATATGTTATTGTCCAAATTTTAAGTTTTCTCTTTTTTATTGCTAGTTTTATTAGTAGTATTTGTGTTAAAAATATTATAGTGTAAATTGTTATTAAAATTATATCTTTCATTTTTTTCTCCTTTTTTGTTATTTTACCTCTAGTTTTTATATAAAGCAAATGAAAAACCACATATTTGTGGTTAATCTAATAAATTTTGTATATTGTTTTTGTATTCTTGTAGTTTTTCTTTTAATTCATTGTTTTCATCTTTTAGAATTTCATTGTTATTATTTAATTCTTCTATTTTATTTTCTAATGAATAAATTTTACTGTTTAAGTTATCTATTTCAGTTTCTAATTTTGCTACTTCTGAATTATAATAGTATTCTGTAGTTTCATTTATGGCTTTTTCATAGTTAGCATAATTGTTTTTTAATCTTTCTAAGTTGTTAGTTGAAGTATATATTGTTATTTCATAGTCATAAAATTGCTCGTAGTTGTATATTTTTTTCTCCTTTAGGTTGTCTAGTATTAATTCGATTATTTTTTTGTCCCACATAGTATTAGTCCAAATCTCAATGCTATTAAAGTTGTAGTCATTGTTTTCAAATGGTTGTATTTTCATTAAGTCTTCATAGTATGTTACTTCTATTTTTACAGTGTCTTGAAGGTTTTCATCTATTTTTATTTTTGGTTCTTGGTAGTAAGTTCTGAAAACAAGTTTATCGTCTATTTGATATTCAAATGTTTTTGTCGTTAATTCATATTTAGAATTTGGAGCTTCGTCGATAAATTCGGTAGATGCAAACTCTATAACTGTAATTCCAGATCCTATTCCTACTAATCCTAGACTTGTAAGAAATAATATTAGGAGTATTCTTGCATTGACTTTTAAATTAAATATGAATGATATTATGGCTTTCACTAGAATTACATTTATTATTGCTCCTGCGATTATTAGTAGTATTATTCCAAAGTATATTATTCCTTTGAATATAAGTCCAAACATTATTGTTCCACATAGGAAAAGTGAAATTAATGTTATGATGAATGGGATTAGGAGGAATGCTAGAAAACCTTTGATGCATAAAGATGATACTTTTCCTAATGCAGTGAATAGAGTTTCACCAAAGTTAGATGATTTTCTGTATTTTTCTTTAGGTTTATCTTTTTCTTGTGATACTTTAACTTCTATATTTTCTTGAGTTTCTGCTATAGTTGTATTTAAAGTTTTATTGATTGGTTCGTCATCTTGTGAGATTTTTGTTTCTTTATATTTATCTAAGTAGTGAGTTTTATATATATAAAGATATGTGAATATAAATAGGACTAGGTATATAGTATTTATAATGAATGACCATAAACTTGTAAATGTTGTTCCTCCTCTAGGTAAATTGTAGCCTAATGTATATCCTAAACTTTCTATGTATGCAAATGGTATTCTAAATAATAGTAAGATTATAAATAGTACTATAAGTTCTCCTATAACTTTTCCTCTTATTTTTGATGGCATATTTCTAAACATAGAGAAACTTTTATCTATAATGTATACTAGGTCGTCAATTAGGTTGCTAAGTGCATTTGTGTTTTTAGTTCTTACATCATTATATTTAATTTCATCATTTGTTAAATCATCTAATGTTATGTTAAATATCTTACACATAGTAAGTAATTTGTCCATTTCTGGGTAAGTTTGTCCTGATTCCCATTTTGATACTGATTGTCTTGAAACATCTAATTTGTCTGCTAGTTGTTCTTGGCTTAGATTATTATCTTTTCTAAGTTTTTGTAGTTTTTCACTAAATTTCATTTTCTTCCACCTCGCCAATAATATATTATAAAACCCAGTTGCATAAAACCAAGTTCGAGTTGTTTTTGTGTCAATTTTCGGTTGCATCCCTTATATTATAGTACTTATTTACTATTTGGGCAACTAGTACTTTACAAAATATTTGGTATTATGTTAGTATATGTTGTGAGAAGGAGTGATATCATGGGACGTTATGTTTATAAAGGAGATCAAGGAGATGAAACTTGGGCAGGTTATACGCACAGTTGGTGTTATATTAATGCTGATACTGATCAAGTTATTGAATTTACAGATGAAAGAGAAATGGCTTCTTTTGAAAGAGGTAATAAGATTATTTCATGGGAAGAATATTATGAAATACGTGATAAGAGAAAATATGGACAAGTAATTGATAATTGGCTAAAATTTTGTTTAGAAAATCGTAATTGGAAATATCTTATAGAAGAAACTGGTTTAAGTATTGAAGATATTTTGAATAAATGTTATTTGATTGAAAATCAAAAAGACTATCTTTTAACTAAACAATATGGTATTTTCCCTAGTAGAATATTTGAAGTTAAAAGAATATTAGAAAGTGTATTAGATAAAGTTCAAGATGAAAAGGATTTAAATTATTTAAACAGAGTTATAAAATATTTTAAGTATCAAAGTGATGAAATACTCTTGGATTTAGCTAAAAACGATTTAAAAAATGCTAATCGTTTAGAAATATTAAAAAAGATAGAAGATTTGTATACTAGTTATATACTTAATTCTAATCTTCCTTTTCGTTCTTCAAAATTTAAGGGCATACTTAAAGATTTTATCTTAGAGTTTGATGCAAAGGAAAAAGGGGTAATATCTGGAGATATAATTAGTGATTTACAAAGTTCAAAGATACCTAATAGGACATTACTTTCTTTTTACGACTATTATGATTTTGACAGTTTAACTCGTAAGGGTGAGAATAATTATCCTTTATATGCTGGAAAAAGTATTTTAGAATGTTTAGTTTTTGAACAAATTCATTATCCTCATTATGTTGAATGGCAAAATTGGCGATTAAATACAGGAATAGAAAATGCATTAGTTAGTCCTAGAACTATAAGGTTATTAACTGATATTCATTCTGATGCAATATTGCTTCGTTTAATTAAGATAGTAAAAAATATGAAAGGTTTAGAGGAATCATTAGAAACTCCACAAAATTCTCAAAGCAGAAGATTGGTTTTAAGTGATAGTTTTGCGCAGTATGATTCTAATAATATTGTAATTATTAAATAAAGGTTTAATTTTAAGGTAAAATGATATCAAGATTAAAGAATCTTTTAAAGTCTAAGATTCTTTTTTCATTGAATAATATCATTTAATATAATTTCGTTGAATGAGATTCTAATTATGCTTAAGAAATAATAAATGAGATGTGAGTTTATTTGAAAAATTAGTAAATATAAATAAATTCTTGACAAGTGTTGAATTTACACTTATGATTAAACTGTAGGAGGGATAGAAAATGTTAATTTATGATAAGAAAGATGACAAAGTTCTAATTTATGAGATGAAAGGGGATAGTGAAAAGATAAAGAGATACAAGAAAGGAGTTATTTCTAAGAATAAAGTACAAGATTTATTTTGTTCTTTGAAAACTAATAGTAGTAGGGCTGCTAAAGACTTTGATACATTAGAAGAGGTAAGTCTTGCTACAATAGACCATGATTATTATGATCCATTAGGGCCTAATGACTATTCTGAACTTAGAGTAATTGAAATAAGAAAAGATATTTTAGAAAGATATTTTTACGGAGAATATGATGGTATATTACCTGTAAGTGTGTATAGTTATGATGATAAGTTTAATAAGGAATATATTCATAGGTTTTTAAAGACTGAAGAATTAGAAGAAAAAAATGAAAATTTTCTTAGAAGTTGGGAATTTAATAATTTAATAGATTTACCTAGAGAATTATATTTACTTCAGCTATTACTATTAGGTAAATATGATAGAGTGGTTAGTGAGAATATAAGAAAACAGTTAGGTTTATTTGATATAAATTATTTAAAAAGTATTAGTTTACTAGATTTAAAAGATATGTTAGAAAATGGTTTAGTTTCTGGGTCTATGGAAGATATAGAAAATAAGGCTTCTATAGGTGGAAGAATATTAGCAAAGAGAAGATAAAATATTTTACTTAGTAGTTTTGATTACTAAGTAATTTTTTTAATAGTATTGTTGTGAATAAATAAAGTCGAAAAGGAATGCTAGAATTAAAGAGAAAAATAGAAGAAAGAAAGTTGGACTTTTAGAACATGCTCATAAGAAGACTAATCATTGTTAGAGCACTTGTTAATGATCTTGATATTATCCTTGCTTGAGATTTGATAGGTAATTACGTCAATTTATCTAAAATGTTGATTAAATGATACAAAAATGTGAAAATAACGTTTTAAAGTTTTGCAAAAATGTGATAAAAGACGTTATATTCTTTACGAAAGTGTGATATAATATTATTGGATGGTGATGTTGTGGAAAGATTTATAACTGAAAAACTTATTGATTGGAAAAATAGTAAAGATAGGAAACCATTGATTTTAAGGGGTGCAAGACAAGTTGGGAAGACTTATATATTGAAGGAATTTGGTACAAAAAATTATGTGAATGTAGCATATTTTAATTTTGATCATGATGACGGATTAGCTGAGCTATTCTTAAATACAAAAAATCCAAAACGAATTATTGACCAATTATCTTTGGCAAATGGTAAAAAAATTAACCCCAATACTACTTTAATTATTTTTGATGAAATACAAGAATGTCAGAATGCATTGAATTCATTAAAATATTTTTGTGAAGAAGCAAATGAGTATCACATTGCTTGTGCAGGGTCACTTCTTGGTATAAGGCTTTCTAAAACATCTTTTCCAGTAGGTAAAGTAGATTTTTTAAATTTATATCCTATGACTTTTAGTGAATTTCTAATTGCTGATAAGGAAGAAAATTTAGTGCAAGTTATGAGAAATACTAGAGAAATAAGTGAGATTCCTAAATTATTTGAAGACAGATTAATTGAAAAGTTAAAGATTTATTATATTATTGGTGGAATGCCAGAAGTAGTATATAGTTGGGTGAATGATAAGGATATAGAAAAAGTTAATAAAATCCAAAAAAATATTTTAGATTCATATGAAAATGACTTTTCTAAACATGTGGATCAAAATGAAGCAAATAAAATTTCATTAATATGGAATGGTATACCATCGCAGTTAGCAAAAGAAAATAAAAAGTTCATATATCAAACAGTAAAAAAAGGTGCACGTGCAAGAGAATATGAGAATGCTTTAAATTGGTTAAATGATGCTAATTTAATTTCTAAAATTTATTTAGTAAGTAAATGTGCTTTTCCACTAAAGGCATATCATGATTTATCTGCATTTAAAATTTATATGAATGATGTTGGACTTCTTAGAAGGATGTCTAATTTAGATAGTAGTATTATTTTAAAAGGAAATAAACTTTTTGAAGAGTTTAAAGGATCTTTTACAGAAAATTATGTTGCTAATACATTAAGTTATATATTAGAAGAAACGCCTAATTATTATACTTTTGATAGAAATGAAATTGATTTTGTGATACAAAGGAATAACAAAATAATCCCTATAGAAGTAAAATCTGATAAAAGTACTAATCATAATAGTTTGACAAAATATAATGCTAAAAATGATAATGAAATATCTTTTAGATTTTCACTAAATAATTTAAGTAAAGATGGCAAAGTAATTAATATTCCCCTTTATTTTATAGAATATATTAATTATTTGAATTTAGATAAATAGTGACAATTATTATTGATAATGGAGTTTTGTATGAAAAAGTCCTATCTAATTAAGATGAAAAAATAATAGATGAAATGTGAGTTGATTATATGAAAAATAATAAATATAAGTAAATTGTTAACAAGTGTTAAAAATACACATATAATTAAATCGTAGGAGGGATAGGAAATGTTAATTTATGATAAGAAAGATGACAAAGTTCTAATTTATGAGATGAAAGGGGATAATGAAAAGATAAGGAAATATAAGAAAGGAGTTATATATAGACATAAGAATGATGGTTAGGTATATTCATTAAAGACAAATTGTTATAGAATTAAAGAAATGTTTGATAAAGCTAATGAATCTTCTGAAATTCTTTTAGTTTATTTAGACTTTTATACTACCCTTGGTTCTTATTTTGGCACTGAATATTCTAAGCTACAATTATTGGAGTTAGAAAGTGAGACAGTTGATAAATACTTATCAGGATTATATGATGATTTAGTACCTATAAATATTGTATAGTATTTTGAAAATAGAAAAGAAATTGTGCATAGCTTTTTAAAAACTGATGGTTTAGAAGAAAAAAATATAAACTTTCATAGGAGTTGGGAATTTAATAATTTAATAGATTTACCTAGAGAATTATATTTGCTTCAACTATTGCTGTTAGGTAAATGCGATATGTTGGTTAGTGAAAATATAAGAAAACAGTTAGGTTTATTTGATATAAATTATTTAAAGAGTATTAGTTTATCTGACTTAAGAGAAATGTTAGAGACTGGTTTAGTTACAGGTTCTATAGAAGATATAGAAAATAGAGTTTCAATAGGTGGAAGAATATTAGCAAAGAGAAAATGAAATTATATTACTTGGTAGTTTTTACTAAGTAATTTTTTGAATTTAATAAAAAATAGTGTTATTTTTAATTTAAATGTATTAAAATATTAGTGTTGTGAATAAATAAAGGAGAAAAGGAATGCTAGAATTAAAGAAAATTAATAAAAGTTATAAAACTGGTGATTTTGTGCAACAGGCTTTGAAAGATACTTCTATAGAGTTTAGAAAGAATGAGTTTGTTGCTATTTTAGGCCCTAGTGGAAGTGGGAAGACAACACTTCTTAATATTTTGGGTGGTTTGGATAGGTATGACAGTGGAGATTTGATTATTAATAATACTTCAACTAAGAAATTTAAGGCTATAGATTGGGACAGGTATCGTAATAATTGTGTTGGTTTTATTTTTCAAAGTTATAATTTGATTCCTCATATTAGTGTAATTGATAATACTATGATGGGTATGACTTTAAGTGGAGTTAAAGAGAAGACTAGGAGGAAGAAAGCAGAAGAGGCATTAAAGAAAGTTGGACTTTTAGAACACGCTCATAAGAAGCCTAATCAGTTAAGTGGTGGACAGATGCAAAGGGTAGCGATTGCTAGAGCTCTTGTTAATGATCCTGATATCATTCTTGCAGATGAGCCTACTGGAGCATTAGATACTAAGACAAGTGTCCAAATAATGGATTTGATTAAAGAAATTTCTAAAGATAAGTTAGTTATTATGGTTACACATAACCCAGAGCTTGCTAAAGAGTATGCTAGTAGAATTATAGAGTTTAAAGACGGGGAGAAAGTAAGTGATTCTAATCCTATTAAAAAGTCTGATAAAGACGATTCTAAATTTAAGATAAGAAAGACTGCGATGAGCTTTGCTACTGCTTTAAAGTTGTCTTTAAATAATATTAAGACTAAGAAAGGTAGAACTTTTTTGACAGCGTTTGCGTCTAGTATAGGTATTATTGGTATAGGGCTTGTACTTTCTTTGTCTAATGGTTTTAATATTGAGGTAGAGAAGTTTGAAAAGAATTCTTTGGCACAGGCACCAATTATTATAAGTACTCAGGCTATGAATATGAGTGAAGAGAATTTAGAGAAAATGATGGGTAGTAGCGAGAATAGCAAGTTAGAAAAATATACTGATAAAAAAGAAGTTTTTGTTCAAGAAGATGTTAGAGAGAGTATGATGCATACTAATATTTTGTCTCAAGAGTATATAGATTATATTAAGGGATTAGATGTGAAATATTTATCTGGTGTTGCTTATCAAAGTGCGACTGCTATTAATGCTATAAATAAAAGTGATAATGGTTACAATTTAGTAAGTGATAGTTCTAGTTGGATGATACTTCCTATAAATCCTAATGAAGATGATAATGGTATAATAGAAAATAATTATGACATTTTAGTTGGAGAGATTAATGATAATGAACCTGGGCTTATTTTACAAGTTGATAGTAAAAATCAAGTTTACGAGTCAAGTATGAAAGCACTTGGGCTAGGTGGAGAAGAGGTAAGTTTTGATGATATTATGAATGCTACTTTAAAGGTTCCTATTAATGATGAATATTATATAGATTTAGGTAGGGCTTTTGTTCCTAGTCAAGATTTAGAAAGTTTATATAATAGTGAGAATAGTTTGACTATAAGGGTGCAAGCAATTATTAGAGGTAAAGAAGATAAGGAACTTATTACTAATGGTAGTGGGATTGGTTATACTAATGCTTTGACTCAGTTAATAGTGAGTAATAATAAAGATTCAAAGATAGTAAATGCTCAGAGGGATTTAGATTATAATATTTTAAGTAATCAACCTTTTGATGATAGTCCTAGTAGTACAAATAATAAAGATATGATACTTTCTTATTTAGGTAGTGAGAGTATTCCTAATGTTATATATCTTTATCCAAAAGATTTTGAGAGTAAAGATAGTATATCTAGTTATTTAGATGATTATAATATAGATAGAACTCCTGATGAGTCAATTCAGTATACTGATATGGCTAGTATGATTTCTAGTTTGAGTGGTAATATTATGGATGCGATTACTATTGTTCTTGTTGCTTTTTCTTCTATTAGTTTGGTTGTTTCAAGTATTATGATTGCTATTATTACTTATATTAGTGTTCTTGAGAGAACTAAGGAAATAGGTATTTTGAGAGCTTTGGGTGCTAGGGGTAAGGATGTAAAGAGAGTTTTTAATGCTGAGACATTTATTATAGGTATTGCTAGTGGTGTTTTGGGTATTTCAATTGCGTATCTTTTAACTATTCCTGTTAATCATATTTTGGAGAATTTGTCTGGTTTAGAAAATGTTGCTAAGTTGAACATCGTACATGCTTCTATTTTAGTATTTATTAATATTGTTCTTACTATTATTGGAGGAGCAATTCCTGCTAGAATGGCTAGTAAAAAAGACCCAGTTATTGCTCTTAGAACTGAGTAGAAAGATTATGGTGATTTATGACTTCAAATTTTATGTTGATTCTTTATTTTCTTATTTATTCGTTTTTAGGTTGGATTATGGAGAGTATTTATTGCTTTATTGTTGATAAGAAGTTTGTTAATCGTGGATTTTTAATCGGTCCTGTGTGCCCTATTTATGGGGTTGGATGTATGTTTATTATTTTGTTTTTAGATAAATATAGGGAGGATTCAATCGTTCTCTTTTGTATGGCGGTTATTATTTGTTCGATTTTAGAGTATTTTACTAGTTATATTATGGAGAAGATTTTTAAGACTAGATGGTGGGATTATTCTCAAAAGAAGTATAATTTGAATGGAAGAATTTGTTTGGATAATATTATAGCCTTCGGCGTGCTTGGTCTTGTTTTGACTTATTTTATTCATCCATTTGTTAAGGATATTTTATTGATTATTGATCCTCTTCTTTTAAAGGTTATTTCTTCTATTTTGTTAATTTTGTTTTTGGTGGATGTTAGTGTTTCTACAAAAATTATTTATAGAATTAAAGGTGTGGAGAATAAGGTTTTAACTGATCAAACTGAGGAGATTAATGCTAAGGTTAAGGAAGCACTTCAGTCGATGGGTATGTTTACTAGACGTGTTGCGAATGCATTTCCTAATTTTCATGTTAAGGATAGAGTTATTAAGAAATGACTTTGTCTTTTATTTATGCTATAATGTTATCAAGGAGATTTATATGAATGATATTAATATTTTTGTAAGTGGAGAAATTTATTTAAAGAAAGGTCTTGAACCTTTTAATGCAAGTCAAATGTTGTCTACAATTTATGACAAAATTGATGATTGTAATTTTGAACTTTCAAAAGAAGATTCTGATTTATCTTATGCTTGGGAATTGGATGCTTGTGAAAAAATTAAAGATAAATTTGAAGCCGTTGATGGTGAAATGGATTATTCTTATTGTGATAATTTTTGGCAAGCATTTATAAATAATGGAAAAATAGTGCTTCGTTGTTGTTATGAAAGAAATGTTTCTAGAGTATTTAACAGTGTTCAAGAATTAGAAATGAATTTTGTTAAATTATCGGATTTTCTTAATAATGCAACTTTTGTTGGTAGAAAGTTTAAAAGAACTAAACCAATTGTTTCTACTTCAGGTGGTGATGATCTTTCTTTTATGTCAGTTGATGATAATTATTATTATATAGTTTTGTATGCAATGCAAGACTTATTTCTTGTGGAATTTTGTAGAAGTTTATTTCATAAAAATGAATATAGATTGATAAATTCTAGATATACTTTAGATGGGAATTATGAATTTTATGGACAAGAACATTTATCTTATGCTGATAAGGATTTGGTTTATCAAGAAATTTTAGAACAGTTGGAAGACCAAAGGAAAGATTCTTCTCGTGCTTTATAAATATAGATCTTTCAATTCTATTATTATAATTCTTATAAAATGTTTGCGATAGCATAATGTTTGATTATGTGATAAAATCTCTTTATAGAGTATATTTGAGGTGATCAAGTGTGATTGAACTTAGGAATGTAAGGAAGATTTATAAGTCTAGAAAATCAGTTAATACTGTGGCACTTCAAGATGTTTCTTTGAAGTTTGAAAATAGTGGTATGGTTTTTATTGTGGGAAAGAGTGGAAGTGGTAAGTCTACTCTTTTAAATATTCTAGGAGGTTTAGATAGTGTTAGTAGTGGTGAAATCTTTGTTGAAAATAAAAATTTGATCAGTCTTTCTAATAAGGAGCTAGATAGTTATAGAAATTCTTATGTGGGTTTTATTTTTCAAGAGTTTAATATTCTTGAACAGTATAATGTCTATGAGAATATTGAACTTTCTTTGAGGCTTCAAAGGGAAGAGTTTAATAAAGATAAGGTTTTACAAATTTTGGATTGGTTGGATTTAAATGGCTTAGAGTATAGAAAAATAAATGAACTTTCAGGTGGTCAAAAGCAAAGGGTTGCTATTGGTAGAGCAATTATTAAAAATCCAAAGTTGATTTTGGCTGATGAACCTACTGGTAATTTGGATTTTAATTCAGGTAATCAGGTTTTTGATATTTTAAAAAATATTAGTAAGGAACATTTAGTTATTGTTGTTTCTCATAATATGGAAGCGGCTAAAAAGTATGCTGATAGAATTATTGAAATTCAGGATGGTAGAGTCATTAATGATTCTAATGTGTGTATTAATAGTTTAGGAAATGATTTAACTTTAAAAGATTCTAAATTGCCTTTTAAATATGCTTTTAAAATGTCTTTAAATAGTTTTAAATTTAAGCCTTTGAAATTTTTTATGACTGTTCTTTTAACTGCACTTTCTTTAGTGTTTATGGGTGTTGGTTTGACTCTTCAGTTTTTTGATAAGGATAGTTTAATTATTAATACTTTGAAGGATAATGATGTTCATTTTATTGATTTAAGCAAAATGGCTTATCATGAGGATGATAGAGTATTTTTGAATTTTGATCAGAATGATATTGATTTTGTTTCTAGTCTTATGGATGATGATATTAATTTGGTTTATGATTTGTTTAGTGATGCTTTGTTTTTAAATTTTGAGTTTGATGAGCAAATTGATAATTCTGTGAATACTTTTTACGGTAATGATATTCTTAATCTTAAAATTGTAGATGTTAAGGATAGTAGAATTATTGGGAATGTTATAGGTAAGGAAATATTTAATAGTGATGAAGTTATTATTCATAAGTATTTGGCTGATTGTATTATTAAATATGGCGTTAAAGGGGTAAATGGAGTTTTTAAACCAAATAATTATAAAGAACTAGTTGAATCTAATAGTTATATTAAGTTAGGTTATAATAATGTTAAGATTGTTGGAATAGTTGATGATGATGATAGTCTTTATATTAAAGCAAAGGATAATAACTTTTTTGATGATGATGCTCTTTATGATTATTTTATAGATAATTATGTTTCTAAGGGCAGTTATGTTTATACTAAAGGTTTTGTTTCTAATGCTGTTTTGGTTCAAGATATTGAGAAAGCTTATTTTAATAGTGTTTATGTTTTTGGGTATGATATGTCTTTTGATAATTTGCGAACTACAGGTGATGTAATTCATATTATTGAAGGTGGTAATGGTGCGACTAGAAAGTTGGAAGATAATGAGATTTTTCTTTCTTTGAATTCTTTTTATGATAGTGCTCCTTTTAAGGATGGTCTGTTTGAATTTTTGAAGGATAATGATAATATGTCTTTTAATGAAGCTAAGTTTATGTATTCTTCTAAGTATTTTAGAGAAAGTATTTTGAATAAGCGAGTTATAATTCAGGATAAGTTAAGTGGTGATAAGCAAATATTTTTTGTCGCTGGTCTTATAGATTCTGATTATAGTTATATTAGTGATAAGGTTTTAAAGAATTTTACTCCTAGGCAAAAAGAGATTAAATCTGTTAGAGTTTTTATTGATGATTATAATAGTCTTGGTAAGTTGTTTGATGTTTTAAAGTTTTGCAAGGAGATAGATAAGTATGATACTTCTCCTCAATATGTTTTTTCTGTAGATCATGATACTGCTATTTATAAAGTTATTTTTGTTTACCGTGAGGCTAAGTTATTTATAATTTGTATTTGTTTAGTGTTTTTAATTTTTGCTTTTATGTTATTTTCTAACTTCTTGGGTGTTTCTATTACTAATTCTAAAAAAGAGATTGGAACTTTAAGAGCATTGGGTGCTGGTAGAAATGATGTGTTTAGAATTTTTTGTTTTGAATCTCTAATTATTGCTTTGATGTCATCAATTCTTGGTATAATAGGTTGGCTTATAGTATGTAGTGTTTTAAATAATACTGTGTTTGGTAAATTATATTTTCAATTTGAAGGGTTTATAATTAAACCAATAGTGCCTTTCATGTTACTTATCTTTATGATATTTATAGCACTTATAATTACTTTAGGATTTATTAATAAAATTTCTAAGATAAAACCAATAGATGCAATTTTAAATAAATAAAAAAGAAAGTGAACTTTGTTAAATTATCACTTTATCTTTTTTATTCTTTAGTTATTGTTAATCTATTAAATACTTCTTTTGCTGATTCTTCTGATATAGTATTGCTTAAAACTATTCCTGTATTAGAATCTTTTATTTTTATTATGTAATTATATTCAGTAGTACCATAATCATTATCATAAGAATAGAAAATATATTCTAATTCTTTTTTTGTTTCATTTTCTATAATTTTTGCAGTAGAACTATTAATGCTTGTCTCATATTCTTCATATGCACTTACTTTTATAAAAGTACCTTGTGTTATTTTTTCATCATCTTTACTTATTGTGAATGGGATATTAGAATCGATGTCGTATTTATCATTAGTTTTTAATTCTACTTTAATTTTATCACCTGTTTCTACTTTAAATGTATAAGATTTTGAAGTTGTACAACCAGTTAATAAAAGAGATAATGATAGTTCTTTTAGTCAAAGTTCGAATGTTGATATTATGAATCAAAGTGTTGGTGCAAATATGCAGGGTTTCAGTGGTAAACAATGGAATAAGCATATTGAATATACTTTTGGTAAAGATAAAGAAACTGGTAAAATAGGAATTCAAAAATATTCTTTTGATACTGAAATAATACATAAACCTATACAAGAATTTTTAAATATAAATGGTTATAGTAGGGCTAAACAAAATTTATTTCAAGTTCAAAAAACTTCTTTAAATGGTTTAGATAAAAATTTAGTTATGTTTTTGGGTTGTTTCTTTACTTTTTTAGGAGTTACTTTGAGTATAGTAAGTTTTATATGGTTTTTAGATACATTAGATTTAATTGTTTTAGTTTGTCTATACCATCTTTAGTTGGGTTGATTGTTGGTATTTTGTGTTTAATTAATGTTAGAAAACGAAAATAGTTGACAATGTATTAAATAAGTGTGTATAATTAGTGTACAAACGGAGATTAAGAGGAGTATAAAGTTCTTGTTTTATAGAGAGTTAGTGTGTGGTGTAAACTAATAGATAAGGCTTTAGAAGGTAGCTTATGAGTTGTTTTTCTGAAAATAGGTAAGTTAAACCGTATGATATGCGTTAAATATGAGAGATAGATATTTGTCTATGAATTAAGGTGGTATCACGAGTTTTCGTCCTTTGGATGGAGACTCTTTTATTTTTGAGATGAGGAGATGGTAAATATGTTAGATACAAAGTATAATCATAAATTAGTTGAAGAAGGAAAATATGAGAAATGGTTGAAGAATAAATATTTTGAAAGTGGGGATATGAGTAAGAAACCTTATTCGATAGTTATTCCACCTCCAAATGTTACTGGAAAACTTCATTTAGGTCATGCTTGGGATACAACTCTTCAAGATATAATAATAAGATATAAGAGAATGCAAGGGTTCGATGCTTTATGGGTTCCTGGTATGGACCATGCTGGGATAGCAACTCAGGCTAAAGTTGATGCAAAGTTAAAAGATATGGGATATAACCCACGTGAAATGGATATAGAAGAATGGCTTAAGTATGCTTGGGATTGGAAGAAAGAGTATTCAGAGAATATTAGAGAGCAATGGGCAAAACTTGGACTTAGTTTAGATTATACTAAAGAGAGATTTACTTTAGATGAGGGATTAAGTGAAGCAGTAAAGCATGTTTTTGTAACATTATATAATGAAGGGCTCATTTATAGAGGAGAGAGAATTATAAATTGGGACCCACAGGCTATGACAGCTTTGAGTAATGAAGAGGTTATATATAAAGATGTACCTGGAGCGTTTTATCATATTAAATACTTTTTAGAAGATAGTGAAGAGTATATAGAAGTTGCAACTACTAGACCTGAGACTTTGTTTGGAGATACTGCTGTTGCTGTTAATCCAAATGATGATAGGTATAAGCATTTAATAGGTAAGAAAGTAGTACTTCCTATAGTTAATAAACTTATTCCTATAGTAGGAGATGAACACGCTGACCCAGAGTTTGGAACAGGTATTGTTAAGATTACTCCTGCACATGATCCTAATGATTTTGAAGTAGGAAATAGACATAATTTAGAGAGAGTTGTAGTAATAAATCCTGACGGTACTATGAATGAAAATGCAGGAAAGTATAATCTTCAAGATAGGTTTGTGTGTCGTAAAAATTTAGTTAAAGATTTGGAAGAAGCAGGGTTACTTATAAGTATAGAGGAGATAACTCATTCTGTAGGTCATTCTGAAAGAACTAATGTTATGATTGAACCTTATTTATCTAAGCAATGGTTTGTTAAGATGAGACCGCTTGCTGATAGAGTTTTGGAAAATCAAAAAAATAACGATACTAAGGTTAATTTTGTGCCAGATAGATTTGAAAAGATTATGAATCATTGGATGGAGATAACATATGACTGGTGTATTTCTAGACAGTTATGGTGGGGACATAGAATTCCTGCTTGGTACAAGGGAGAAGAAGTTTATGTAGGAATGAATGCGCCAGAAGAAGATGGCTGGGTGCAAGACCCTGATGTTTTAGATACTTGGTTTAGTAGTGCTCTTTGGCCTTTTAGTACGTTGGGTTGGCCAGAAAATACAGATTTGTTAGAGAGATATTATCCTAATAGTGTACTTGTTACTGGGTATGATATTATTCCTTTTTGGGTTAATAGAATGACTTTTCAAGGACTTCATTTTACTGGTAGTAGGCCATTTAAAGACTGTTTGATTCACGGGTTAATACGTGATAAAGAGGGAAGAAAGATGTCTAAAAGTCTAGGAAATGGGGTAGACCCTATGGATGAGATAGATAAATACGGGTGTGATGCTTTGAGGTTTTTCCTTTCTACTAGTAGTGCACAAGGGCAAGATGTAAGATATGATGAAGAGAAAGTTAAGTCTACTTGGAACTTTATTAATAAACTTTGGAATGCTAGTAGGTTTTGTCTTATGAATATTGAAGATTTGAGAGAGTATGATTTTTCTGATTTAGAGAATAAAGATAAATGGATTTTAAGTAAGTTAAATAGAGTTATAAGTGAAGTTACTAAATCTATGGATAAGTTTGAGTTTAATAATGCTGGGAATGCTATTTATTCGTTTGTTTGGGATGACTTTTGTGATTCTTATATAGAGATGAGTAAGTTTAGTTTAGATAGAGTTTCAACTAAGAGTACTTTGTGTTATGTTATAAGCGCTATTCTTAAGATGCTTCACCCTTTTATGCCTTTTGTTACTGATGAGATTTATGTTATGCTTCCAGTTACTGACGGTAAGAATATTATGATAAGTGATTATGCTAGTGTTAATATGAATTTTAACTTTGAGAGTGAAGAAGACTTGATTGAAGATACTATTGGTTTTATAAAGACTTTTAGAAATTTCAAGCAAGAGAATAATATTTTTAAGGATTATAGTGTAATATTAGAAGGAGATAATGATTATACTTTAATTAGAAAAATGTTAAAGCTTGATGATTTTATTGTAAATGAAATGTTAGATAAGCCAAGATTTAATGTTTCGCATGGTGAGTTTAAGGCTATAGTGTTTTATGAGAAGCAAGAGACTGATGAAGATAGGATGAATAGAGAAAAGCAAATAGAGAGTTTGAAAGCAAGTATTGCTAAGAGGGAAGGACTTCTTAATAATCAAGGTTTTGTTAGTAAGGCTCCAAAAAATTTAGTCGATGATGAGAAAAATAAATTAGAGGAAGAGAGAAAACAGTTGGAAACTTTGTTGGAAAAATAGAAAAGGTATTAAAAATAGTACGAAAATTTAAATTTATCTTGACTTTTAGTACAAAAAGAGTTACTATTTATGCATAGGAGGTTTTTATGGAAAAATTAAATAAAAGAATTATGTCTGGATTATTAGCAGGAGCTTTGACTTTAGGAGTTGCACCAGCAATAAGTAGTGAGGCGAAAGCTAAAGATGATGATGTTATTGTTATAACAGAAGCAGATGCTGCTAATATGGATTTAGTAGAAATTTGTCATATGAAAGGAATTTATAATGTTGTTGCAAATAATGTGCCAGTGTATGTTTATTTGAACAATAAAGTAGATAATGAATATTTACTTAAAAATGATGCAGTAGAATTAGCAAAGAAGAATTATAATACTAATAAGGTGTATTTTTATTCTAAGGTTGTGGAGAGTCCTAATTATGTTAAAGGTGAAACACCGGAGAATGAAAGATATAATTTTGTGTATGCTATGAGTGATAAAACTAGTGTTAAGGGATGGACTAGAGTTCAAGATACTAGAGTAATTACAGATGGAGAATTAGTTGCTTCAAGTATAGAGTTAGGAGAATTTTTGTTAAAAGAAGTTGATTTATCTAGATATACTTGGGATTTTACTGGTTTTGGTTATGCAGATGTTAATCATGATGGTGTTATGACTGAAGTTGTTTATGTTGGTAATAATGAAGCTAATGGGCTTTTAGATAAAGCAAGCGCTACTATTAGTGTTAATCAAAGTAATGGAAAAGTTAAGGTATATGAGAAAGTATTAAGTGATAGAACTATGTTTGCTTTAAGTTCTAAAAATCCTGGTAATGGTTGGAAACAATCTAATTTGAATAAAATTAATAATAATGTTCAAATTGGTACATCTCCAGAATATATGGATGCTTTATATCATGTCGTTAGTACAACTGTTACTACTGAAAATTTATATTTTCCTAAGCTAGATAATGGAATTAATCAAATAGTAGAACCAGTTTTACCTAATAATATAAACATGTTAATTAAGAATGAAGCAATATCTTGGGCTTCTAATACTTATATGATTCCTGGTCAATTTTGTATATTACAAAAAGAATATATAGATAAAAATACTGGATTAGCTACAAAAGTTTATGCTATAAGTACTCAAATTAATGTAGATGGATATGATTTTGCTTTTGATGATTTTATTCCTAATGATGCTATGATTTGTCTATCTATTCAAGATGCTGAAAATTATGTTGCATTATATGGCAAAAGTGCTACAAAAGCTTTAAAATAAGTTGACTTATTATATGAAAAGTAAGCCTTTATTAGGTTTACTTTTTTGTTGTTTTCAACTATAATTTTATTAGTGGGTGATACAAGTGAAGAAGATTAAGTATACATTAAAAAAGTTGAGAACTTTAAGATATAAAGAGTTTTACAATAAAGCAAAAGAAATTGGAAAAAAAGTTAATAAATCTACTTTATTTATTCTTTTTGATATGGCTAGATGTGCGATAAAGTATGGTAGTGGATATATGGACTATTTTGAATTTGAATTTTATCTTTTGAATGATTCGGAAAGAGCGACTTATGTTACTGGTAGAATTAATAGTGATATAGTTGGAAAGTATAATAATAAAGCAGATTATGATAAGTTAAGTGACAAAGTGAAATTTAATAATTTGTTTAGAGATTTTTTAGGAAGAGATTTTATAGATTTAAGATATACAGCATTTAAAGAATTTAAAGAGTTTATTAAAGATAAGGAAAAAATAGTTGTTAAGCCTTTAAATTTGTGTGGTGGTAAAGGTGTGGAAGTTATAGAAATAGATAAGAGTAGGTTGAAGAATGAATATAATGTTCTAAAGATTTATAATAATCTTGTTAAGAATGAACAGTTTTTGATTGAAGAATATATTGAGCAACATGAGAGTTTGAGAAGACTTTATGGAGGAAGTGTTAATAGTTTAAGAGTAATTACATTTTTAGATGATAATGGAGAAGTTCAAATACTTAATGTTATTTTAAAGGTAGGTAATGGTGCTAGTGTTGATAATTTTAGTGCAGGAGGAATGTATACTTTCGTTAATGATAAAGGAGAAGTTTTTGTTCCTGCTATAGATGAAAAAGGAAATGTTTTTGATAAGCATCCAGTAAGTGGAGTTAAAATCAAGGGTTTTAGAGTTCCTAATTTTGATAAGATTAAGCCTTTTATTAAAGAGTTAGCTAAGATTGTTCCTAGTATTAGATATGTAGGTTGGGATATAGTAATTACTAAAACAGGTGTTGCTGTAATAGAAGGCAATGAATTCCCTGGTATTTTTCAACCAAAATCAAGTATAAGTGGTATAAGAATAGGTAGTTTGCCTAAGTTTAAAGAATATATGAATATATAGAAAAAGAGTGATGATATGAATTTATTGATTGTATTTGTTTTGAGTATTGTTTCAATTTTGTTTTTATTAGTTGGTACTGTTATTGTTTTTACTACTGGTAATAATAAAAAAATTGTAACTTTTAGTGTTTCATTGGGTTTTTCGGTGTTGATTTTGCTCGGAGTTTTACATCTGTTACCTGATGCATATGAATTTTTTGAAGAAAAGTATAATATTGCAACTAGTGTATTGTTTATGTTAAGTATCACTATTTTAGGTTTTTTATTGATTTATGTTTTAGATAAAATAGGCGGACATCATCATGAACATGATGATGAGCATGAAGTTGGGCATTATAATCATATTTCAATTATTACTTGCATTTTTTTAGTAGTACATAATTTGCTAGAAGGTATGACTATCTATAGTACTAGTCTTCTTGATTATCAAGTTGCAATTATGCTTACTATAGGTATAGGATTACATAATATTCCATTAGGTTTTACTCTTTCTAGTACATACTATAAAGACCATTCTAAGCTTGGTACAGTTGTATTTATAAGCTTGATAGGGGTTTCTTATTTGTTTGGAGCTTTGATGGCTTATATGTTTAGCGAGTTAATTATGGAGTCAATAGCTTTTGGTGTATTACTTACTTTTACATTTGGAATGGTTTTGTATATAGCGATTAATGAATTTTTGCCTAGTATGATTAAAAGTGAGGATAAGATTTATAGAAATGTTGGGGTAATTTTGGGTGTTGTATTAATGTTAGTAACTTTGTTTGTATAGGAGAAATAAATGATATTTGATTTTTTTAAGCAGTCTAGAATGTATTTTTTAATTGTTACAATATTAGGTTTGTTATTTTTTGTTATATCTATGTTTTTTAGTGATTACGTTATTTTGATGGATGAATGGGCTATTTATGTTGTAAGTGAATATTTGGTAAGTGATACATTAACAATAGTAATGAAAATTGTTACTAATTTAGGTGGAGTACTCGCTTTTGCTAGTTTTCTGTTTGTTTTATTTTTAGTAATTTCTAATAGAAAAGTAGGTTTTCTTATGTCTATTAATTTATTTATTGCATATATTTTTAGTGTATTATTTAAAAATGTTTTTAGAAGAGAGAGACCTTTAGAAATGTTGGTAGACAAGCCGTTCGATTTTTCTTTTCCTAGCGGTCATACTATATGTAGTATAGTTTTTTATGGATTTTTGATTTATGTGGTTAGTAAACTTGTAAAGAATGTGAATATAAGAAGACTTATTAACTTTTTTTTAGTTATTATTATTGTTTTAGTGCCTTTTTCAAGAGTGTATCTGGGTGTTCATTTTTTGACAGATGTACTAGCGGGTGTGATTTTAGGCATAGTGTGTTTGCTAAGTTTTATAAATTATGTTAAAATTAAGAAGTTATTATAAGGAGAGTTTGTTTTATGAAAGATAAATTGGTTTTGTTTGTTAAGGGTATAGTGCTTGGAATTTCATTTATTATACCTGGTGTAAGTGGTGGGACTTTGGCTGTTCTTATGGGAATTTATGAGGATTTAATAGAAGCAGCTGGTAATTTCTATAAGAGTGTTAGGAATTTTAAAAAGTATTTTATGTATTTATTGCCTATTGGTTTTGGCGTGGTGTTTTCTGTAGCTATTTGCGCTAGAATTATTAAGTTTGGGCTTGATAGGGCACCTTTAATAACTATGCTTATATTTTTGGGACTTATTTTAGGTGGAATTCCAAAATTATTTAAGAGTGTTAGTAAGCGAGTAGGTGGAAAAGAAATTTTGCTTATGCTTATTGGTGTTATTATAGTTGGCAGTATGTTATTTATTGATAAGGGTAATTCTAGTGTGGTTTTAAAAGACATGGGAGTGGGTGGTTATCTTTTATTGTTTTTAGTAGGTATGCTTGCTTCTGGGACTATGGTTGTTCCTGGAATTAGTGGTTCTTTTACTTTGATGTTAATAGGTTATTATGAACCAATTCTTGATACTGTAAATGATTTGACTGCTTTTAATAATTTGAGTGAAAATATCTTAGTTATTTTGCCTTTTATGTTAGGAATAGCAATAGGTATTGTTGTTATTGCTAAGTTTATTGAGTTTATGCTTAGAAAGTATCATAATGCTACTTATTATGTGATTATTGGATTTGTTCTTTCATCAGTTTTAAGTGTTGTTTATCAATTGTTTCAATATAATTATAATTCTGTTCATTTGGGTGTTGGTTTAGTACTAATGTGTATAAATGCTTTGTTTGTTTATAAGATTTTTGAAAAATAATTTGACAAGTGAGGTAATCTTGTATTAAAATATTTATTAGTATGACAGGCGTGTCAGAAATTGCTCTGTGGAGAGATTTATCTTGGTGAAGCAGAAAGAAAAATTCGTGATAGTTCTTGCATACTGATGCAGGTGTAGTATAGTGGTTAATACATGGCCTTGCCAAGGCTGGGACGGCGGTTCGATTCCGCTCACTTGCTCCATTGACGAATCTGTTCGAACTTTTCGGACATTGATATATAGAAATCAATCGAAAGATTGGTTTTTTTGTTGTTTACAAAGAAATCATCCTAAAGGAAGGATGGTGTTTATGATTAATATTATTAAGCAAGAAATTGAAATGGAAAAAGGTTTAAAACAAAGGTTAGAATTTATTTGTAATTTTTGTAAGACTACTCCTACTTTTATTAATGGTAGCATTCGTAAAATTGATAAATCTAATTTGCAATATGTAGAACCTCATAGAATTATCATAAAAGACATAACATTTCTTGCATTTAATTATTCTAATGATATTTATATTAAGAATTTATCAAACAAGATAAAATTAACAGAATTAGAAAATTATCTCAATAATATCAAGTAATACCAAGCTTCTCATGTGATGGACATTTTAAGACAAAAGTTGTATAATTAATATAGATGGTAACCTAGTTACCAAAAGTCTTACAATGTAGTTTAGAGAAGTGAAAGTATTATTTTGAGTAGTACCTTTACTTCTCTTTTTTGAATTTAAAATAAGAAAGGGAGATGAAATTAGAATTGAATGAAAAAGGAGAAAAAGTAGTATGTGGTTTGTATTTAAGGGTTAGTACAGAAGATCAGGTTCGTGATGGTTTTGGATTACCTGAACAAAAAGAAAGATTAGAGTTTTATTGTAAGTGTAATGATTATGAAATTATAGATTACTATACTGATGCAGGTATTAGTGCTAAAACAGGTAATCATAGACCAGAGTTTGAAAGAATGCTAGAAGATGGTAAAAATGGCAAAATAAACATGATTATTGCCTATAAAATGGATAGACTTACTAGAAGTATGAAAGATTGGGAAGCACTTATGGATTATTCTAAGAAATACAATGTTGACCTTGCTTTCGTTAATGAAAAGATTGATACAGCTAATGCTAACGGAAGAATGGTTTCAAGAATAATGATGAGTGTATTTCAAAATGAAATTGAAAGAACATCAGAAAGAACGAAAGATGGACTTGCCGGAGCAATAAAAGAAGGTCATATTCCTCACCGAGCTTGCTTAGGTTATAAACATGAAAATAAAAAGCTAGTAATCGACCATACAACAAAAGATATAATAGTTAGAATCTTTGACTTATATCACAATGGTTATTCCTATCAAAAGATAAGTAATTTATTCAATGAGGAGCAAGTGTTAGGTAAAACAAATTGGCGAGATTCTACAATCGTTAACATTCTTCAAAATGAAGTGTATAAAGGAGATTTTGTTCATGGTAAAAGAACAAGCCATCCCACTTACTATGAAAATGTAGTAGAACCTATTGTATCTAAAGAATTTTGGGAAGAATGCCAACATCAAAAGAAAAATAATTCTAGAGCCTATAAAAGAAATCTAACTTATATATTTTTACAAAAACTAAAATGCCCTAAATGCAATCGTATTCTAGGTGGTAAAGCAACAAAAAAGAAAAATGGTAATGTCTATTACTACTATTATTGTTCAGAATGTAAATGCACAATTAAAGAAGAAATCATTGAAGAATTTATGAATGATTTTATAGATGAAATTGTAGAATATGATTCAGTTGTTAATCAATTCTTCTTACCTATGATGAAACAGAAAATTGAAAATCCTAAAGAACAATTAGAAAAAGAACTTAAAGAACAAAAAGAAAAATTTGAAAGAATTAAACAGGCATATATCAATAAAGTCTTTACTTTAGAAGAATGCAACAAAGAAATAAAAATTATACAACAAAATATAGAAGATTTAGAAATTAAACTATCTGAAACAGAAATCTGTGATGAACTTCGTTTTACTCCAGAAGATATTCTAATCAAAAGAGATATAGATTTTATTAATAAAGTAAAATATCCAAATAAATACAAAGAAGTAAATAAGTGCTGGAAAGACTTCACTCGTGAAGAAAAAGCCGACTTCGTTATGAGATATGTTGATGAAATCACTTTAAAGAAATTACACAAACTATATTTAGTTGAATTTGTTAAATTTAGAGAAACAATCTATAAACCAATGAATGAATTATATGATAATGGCTATTTAGATGTGAATACACCTGTTTTATTTGGCAATGCTGTTGGAACACTAAGAGTTAGCACTTTTTTACCTAATGATAAAGTATGTGAGCATATTATGCGATTAAAACAATTCTATGATGTAGGCTATATGGAAGTTGCTTACAATGTTCAAAATCAAGTTTTCTATTTTAACTTTCTTGAAGATAATAAAGCAATTATTAGAATATTTCCTTTAGAAGATTATAGACATCTTGATCCTAACTTTGAAATGAAAGAATATAACTTCGGTGTCTTATATGTTAAAGGAGAAAATGAAATATATAAAGTAGATGAAGAAAATGCCTTTAAGTATATTCCAGATAAAGCTAATGCAGTAGTATTTAGCAAAGAGCCTACTCCTATTGCAGTGAAACCTGCTAATGAAAAAGTGCTAAACGAATTATATGAATATGATGAAGAAATTAGCTATGCTTAATTTCTTCTACTTATAAAATTAACGAAAGTTAATTTCGGATTCTAAGGCAAGCCTTAGCCCCCGTATTTTGTTAGTATGACAAAATTCCTAGGGGGTTAAATATTTTGTCAAAGACAAAATATAGCTAAAAACACACAAAGAAAGGAGCTGTGATTTATATACCTAGTTTAGGTTACTCTTTCCATTTAAGTAATGATAAAAATAAGAAAAATAGTAGTAAAGCAAGCGCAAAATCAAATTTAAGTGGTACAACATCTAATAGTAATAATTCTATCCAAAATGCAGCAGGACTATCAAAATGTGACAATCATAATTGTAGAAAGTATGATGACAGAGAGTATGATATTGAAATTATTAGAGGCTCTAACTCAATTGTCAATGATGTAAAAAGATTATATAAGGATGAGTTTGAAGAAGCAAGAATTGAATATAATAATAAACAAATTCGTGATGATAGAAAGATAAAAGATTATTTTACTCATGTTAGTAATAACACCAAAAAGGATTTGGCTTGTGAGATAATTATTGAACTTGGTGATATGGAATTTTGGAGTACAAAAGATATGGATTATAAAAAGAAAATGACTAATGTATTCAAAGAGCAAGTTAAAGATTTAGAAAAATTAGTTCCTGATTTTAAGATAGCAAGTGCAATTATTCATTATGATGAAACAAGTCCACATCTTCATATAATCGGTGTTCCAATCAAATTTAAAAATAAGTATGGTATGTCTAAACAAGTTGGAAAGTCTGATATCTTTACTAAAGAAACATTAACAAAAATTCAAGATAAAATAAGAGTTCGTTGCATGGAATCTTTCAATAAAGAATATCATACTAATTATAAGTTAAAACCTAAATTAAAAGGTCGAAATCGTGATTATCACATATCAGAAATGGAAAACTACCAAAAGATGAAAAAATCTCTTGAAATACATCAAAACACATTGAATAAAGCAAAAGACAAAACTGATAATTTAAAAAATAGTACAAAAGAAATTAGAGATATGCTTGAAAATTTAAAGTCAAAAGGTTTAATTAAAAATCAATTAGTCTTAGATGTAATTGATAGAGATAAAGCTATTGTTTTCATTGATTTAATTGATAAAACCATTATGGAATATGAAAATATTCAGGAGTTAACTGTTACTTTAAAAGAAGTAGAAACTGAACTTCTTAATAATCGTGATCGAATTAGATTATTATTAAAAAACAATGAAGAACTTAATTCTGAAGTTGATAATTTAAATGAAAAAATCAAGTCAAAAGATAATGAAATTAATGATTTAAAAGAAGAAAATCATTCACTAAAATCTGCACTTGAACATCTTAAAAATTTAATTTACAAACTTGTTAAATTTCTTATGGATAGAATTTATAGAAATAAAGATAAAGAAAAATATATGGAATTTGCTAAAGAATTATATGAGCATGGAGTTTTAGATGATGAAGATTTCAATCTTCTTCAAGACAACAAAAATACAAATAATAAAAATAAATCTGTAATAGAAAAAGATGATATTGAGCGATGAATTAATGCTTTGTATCATCTTTAATTGTTTTTAATTGCAATTTTAAAACTTCAGGTGGCATTTTATTAATTGCTTCTGTATAATATACCCATTTATTATCTTTAAAAATTAAAGGAAAATATATATTTAAATTTTGCAAAGACTTTCCTTTATTTTTATAAAAGTTAATTATATCATCTAATAAAGGTTGTACCTCATTTATTTGTCCTTTATCAGCGCTAATCAATCGATGTGAAAGTAAACTTACTGGAGATAATTCATATTCACCTAAGAATTCTAAAAATAAATCAGTTTTACCTAAAAACATTGTTCTAAAATATGAAAGTTTACTTATACAGCCTTTTAAAGCAAAACCTATAGAAGATGAAAATGAATAAGATGAAGGAGAATATGTCATAAGTATATGCTCATTGTCTATTGGTAAATAAAAACAATCCAAATTTCCAGAATCTTCAATCTCAAATATAGCATTTTCAAACATACCAGAATAAACTTGAGCATCACATTCGGTAAATGCTTCTTCAACAGGATTTAGATAAAAAATTGGTGGTAGCATTATTTCTTCGTATTTCATATTTGGCTTTTCTACCTCAAAATTGCAATCATCAATTTCATTTGGATTTAAAACATTGTACTTATTACTTAATGCCATATACATAGATATTCTTTTTTTTATTCTTTCTTTTGCTCTTGCTTTTACTATTGATTTGCGTCGATCCAGCTCAGCATTTTTAGCATTTAAACTCATTCTTTTTTTTAAAGGTGGAAATTCACTTAATGATAAGTAGTCTGATGGAACATAAACAGTATGTTCTTTAATACTATTTACCTTATAATGAATCATATGCCCTATTTCATGATAAATTGCATTTTTATAATATAATTCCAAATATTTATCTTTATCAATTTTACTTTTCATAGTATCAAATACAGAATGATGAAGTGACATTATACTTTTCTTATTGATATACATTTTCTTTTTTAACATATTATAATTACAACTCATTTTATCATCTATTAATTCAATTGAATCTAAATTTTGTATAACAGTATTTATTAAATAGTCTAATAAACTGTATCTACCATCTATTGGTTTCAAAATATAATAACCATAGCTATCATCAACCACAGATACAAATGGAACAACATTCTTATATTCAATATATACTTTGATTAGAGAATCAATAACATAATCAATTATTGTATTAATTTCTTCATTACCATAAGGATTTAAATAATTTTTGTATACTTTCATAAAATCTTGGATTTTAGTTTCTTCCTCTTTAGTTAAATGCATAATAATTTTTACCTCCTAACTATTAAATTGCTTTTATTCGTTTGATATTTTGTAATCGTATTTATATTTTAATTAGAATAATAATATAATTTTTTTCAAAATACATGAGCTATTATACCACATTTTCCATTATGATTCTGAATTTTTTAAGAAAATTTCAATATTTATGTGTTGTTTATTTTTAATTTGTGCTAAAATATCATTAATGGTTGATATTTTATATATCAAATCGTTAAGAAGTGAAAAAGTTGTAGATATCTACGCCATTCGCTCCAATTGAAAACAACTTACGGACTGTAACAAGTTCGTGAGTTTTTTGTTTTGTTAAAAGGCTTAAAGTTCTCTTTCTAGGAAGGAGGACTTTTTTGATGTTGGAATTTAAAACTATGGAAACATTAAAGCCAAATACTGAAATCTTGGAGGTAATTAAAGATTATACTTACAAAATTAAGAAAGGAGCTATAAAACATCTATTACATACCAATTTACAAGTTATAGAGCCTACAGAGTATCAAATTACATATCCTACTACTCTTACAATTTTAGAATATAAAATTAATGAAATATCTAATAAGCCATTTTACATCAAAGAGCATAATCAAAAATATTCATTATCAGAACTAATCCAAATTTTAAAGAAAATTAAAATTTAGACTTCACTTTTTCCATTTTAGTGAGGAAACAGATGAGAGGTGTCTGTTTTTAATCAATTTATTGAGGAAACAATTGGGAAGATAAATTTAAAAAATTCTCAATATAGTGTTTGCTATTTTACCTTTCAGTGAGGAAACAAGTGAGGAGATGATTATTTTATGAGATGTGCAGTATATGTAAGAGTAAGTACAGACGACCAAAGAGATAATGGTTATTCTATTGATTCACAACTTCGTATGATTAAAGAATATTGTGAGAA
>CAJUGE010000073.1 GCA_910586295.1 uncultured Bacilli bacterium
GTTATTTAAAGAGTTAAATTTAAGTAAAGAAGAACAGGATAAAGTATTTAATCTAATGATATCTCAATATGATGGATATAGATTTAGTGAAAATACAGATGAAAGAATATTTAATGCAACATTAGTAATGTACTTTTTAAGTGAATATATTAGAGATAAGCAAATACCAAAGAAACTTTATGATAATAATATAGTAGTAAATTATGGAAAGATAGATAATTTATTAAGATTACAGGATAATAAATTTTATAAAGATATAATAAGTGATATATTAGATAATGGAGAGATAACAGGAGTACTTAAGACACAGTTTAACTTAGCAGAGGATTTTGTAAGAGACGATATAGTAAGTTTACTATATTATTTTGGATATTTAACAATAAAGGAACAGAATATAATAGGTAAGATAGTATTTACAATACCTAATTATGTTATGAAAGAGACATATGGAAATTATTTTCTAAAGATTCTAAGAGATATGGATGTAGAGATAGATACAAAAGTACAAGATAGTGGATTAATGGAGATAATGACAGAAGGAAAGATAGATATAATAACAAATAATATAAGTGATATACTAACAAGAATAGATAATAGATTATTTGTAAATATGAGTGAGAAGGATATAGAGTTATTATATTTTACATTAATAAAGAATGATTTAATAAATGTATATACAGAGTATCCATGTAATGAAGGGTATGCAGATGTATATATATTTGGAAGAGTAAAACCACTTAAATATAATATATTAATAGAGATAAAGTATATAAAGAAGAGTGAATATAGTGATAGTATATTAGAAAGTAAGAGAGAAGAATCTAGGGTGCAGTTAGATAATTATAGTAAAGATGAGAGAATAGATACAGAAAACTTAAGAAAATATATAGTAGTGTTTGTAGGAAATGATGTTAAATTACTAGAGAGTATTTAATTTTGTTGTTATTTTATTAATTATTTTATATAATTAAGTTAGGAGGAAGATTTTAATGGAAATATTAATAGATATATTATATGTAGTTGGAGGACTTATTGTAGGACTTTTGATAGGATTCTTTGGGGCTAGAAAAATAATGCAAAAAGAGTTAAAGAAGAATCCACCAATAAATGAAGAAATGATTAAGACACTTATGAGAGGTATGGGAAGAACACCTAATCAAAAGCAAGTAAATCAATTGATGAAACAAATGCAAAAGTTTGAATAAGCTATTTAAAAGTAATGCTTGATATATGAATAGTGAATATTTTAAAGAGACAGGTTATTTATTAATAATTTATCTCTTTTTTTTATATAATAGGAATAGCACCAAAATCCAAAAAAATGTTTGACAATCATATATTTGCTATGTTACACTTGATTTATGGTAAAGGAGGCATGATATTATGATGATTAATAAGGCTTATAAATTTAGATTATATCCAAGTGAAGAACAAAGGGTATTAATACATAAGACATTTGGATGTAATAGATTACTATATAATAAAATGCTTTCAATGAAGAAAGAAAATGATAATCTTTCTAAATTTGATATGACTAAATTAATATCTACTCTTAAAGATGAATATCCATTCTTAAGTGAAGTAGATAGTTGTTCATTAAGATGTAGTGTATTTGATTTAGATAATGCATTCGATAGATATTATAAGAATTTAGGAGGGACTCCAAAATACAAGAAATATGGAGTTAAGAATAGTTATAGGACAAACTGTATAACAAGTAAATATAAAGATAAAGTGTATGAAAATATAAAAGTAGACTTAGATAAAAAGATAATAACACTACCAAAGTTAGGTAATGTTAAGATAAGAGGATATAGGCATCTATTAGAATTACCTGGAAGAATACTAAATGCGACAGTAAGCAGAGTAGCAAATAAATACTACGCTAGTGTATGTGTAGAAGAGGAAATCAAATTACCAGAAAATGAAATGAATAACATAGTAGGAATAGACTTAGGAGTAAAGACACTAGTAACAACAAGTGACTATGAATA
>CAJUGE010000074.1 GCA_910586295.1 uncultured Bacilli bacterium
ATGAGTAATAACTATAGTGAATACTTTGGTTTTACACTTGAAGAGACAAAAGAAATATTAAAATACTATAATCTAGAACTAACCAAAGAAGTAAAAGACTATTACGACGGCTATATATTTGGTAAAACTCATGTATGTAACCCTTGGAGTATACTAAATTATTGTAATAGAAAAGAGTTAGATCCTTATTGGATTAGTACAGGAAGCAATAAATTAATAAAAAAATTACTAAATGAAACATCAAACAAAGAACCAATAGAAAAACTATTACAAGGTGATAGTATAGATTTTAAATATGATAAAAGCATAACATATGAAAGTTTCACTGAAGTAGATAATCTAAACAACTTATTTAATCTGCTACTGGTAACAGGATATATAACATTTGATAGAAAAGAAGAAAGTACATTTAGTGAAAAAAACTACTTCAAAATACCAAACAAAGAAGTAAAAGAAGACTTCATAAGAATAGTAGATAATATATCTTACAAACAAAGAATAGTAACAATAGAAAACTATGAAGACTTTATACAATCATTCTTGAGTGATGATAAAAAATACATAGAAAACTACTTAAATCAAAAACTACTAAGTGTAAGTTACAATGATGACTATGAAAGTTTCTATCATGGATATTCACTAGGACTATTTAGTATACTCTTAAATAACGATAAATTTATAGTTAAGTCAAACAGAGAAACAGGACTAGGAAGAAGTGATGTACTAATAGAAAAAGCGGACAGAAGTGTAGGAGTAGTAGTAGAATTCAAACTTGCAGAAAATGAAACAGACATGGAAACTCAAGCAAGTGAAGGAGTAAAACAAATAAAGACAAAAGAATACTATAAAGAACTAGTCTTAGATGGAGTAAAAGATATAAAAGAGATAATAATAGTATTCCATGGAAAGAAAGCAATAGTTAGATAATAAAAAGCGTAAAAGACTTTACAATGTTATGTTTTGATATAAAAAAAGTGCTACAATTATATTAATAAAAAGATTTAACATAATTATGTTAGGAGTTAAGATAATGGCAAAATATGTACAATTTATTTTTGAAGATAAAGAACCAGAATATTATAATGTTGATGATTTTTCTTTAGAAACTATAAAGAAACTACCTTCTTATAATGAAAAATGGTTTAAAATGACTTTTTTAGATGGAAAAAAGAGAATGTTTGATGGCAAAATATTAGATATCTATCCTGCAACCTTAATAAATATTATCTATAATGGAAAACGAGTAAGTTATGAAGAAACAAAAAGAATAGTTGAGAGTGACTTAAAATACAAAGACTTATTATGGAGTATGGATACTATTTGTAGGAATAACTTTAGTAGTTTAGGCTTAAACTTTACAGACGAAGAGGGATATTCCAAACAACTAAAATCATATCAACAAGATTTTGATAAAAATCACTTTTGTTTATTTACGCTACCCAATAATTTTTCTGCATCTTTTTTAGAAGATGAAAAAGCCATGACGATTGAAGACTTTGATAGTAGCATAAAATTAGATTATGCCAAAGATTTAAAAAACATAGCTATGAATGCAGCAGCAGGACAAGACTATTTAAAAGAAAATCAATTTACAATGGAGTTGTTTAAAAATTATTTTGACATGTTAAGAAAATTTTGCAAAGCATATCCAAAGGATATTCAAGAAGGAATATTTTGTATTTGTTATTTTCATTTTGAACATTTTAATAATTTAAAAACTCTAGAAGAAATAAACTTCTTTTTAGATATTTGCGACTATACTTATGGATTTACTAATGGTTATGGTAAAGAACTATTTAATTGCTATAGAGAATATATAAATGAACAATATAAAGAGTTAGAAAATGAAGAAAATTTTGGATTAGTTTAACTATTTTGTATAAAAATAAAATGGAGGATGTAATGGATAAATATTTAAAAGATGATTACTATGACGAAGAAGCATATAGACTTAGGTTTTATCTTGAAGAGCACGCAAAAATAGCACACATGGGTGAAATTGTAGTATCAAGTGCTGAAAAGCCAATTATAGGTACCACAGCATTAGACACTTGTATTGGAATAGTATTCTATGATAGAAAAAATAAAAAAGGAATTGTTGGTCATGCTTATGACAGTGGTAAAATAAAAATGATGCACGACATGATAGAACTTCTTGATAAAGATAATCATCAAGTTATAGAATATGCTATTGTTTCTGGATATAGAAATGTTGAAAGAAAAAATTTTACTGGAGAAATTGAATTACTAGATTATTTAGAAAAGCATTGTCCTAAAAATATTGAATTAAAACCTTTTCAAAGTTTAAATATTCAAGTTTGTTCAAATGTATTAGCTTATGAATTTGCTTTTGAAGTAAGTAAAGGAGAAAATGTTGGAAATTACTTATTCTATGAAGGAAGAAATTCTAGAAATAAATATCGATAAAAAAATAACTGACAAACCGAGTTGGTCGCCAGTCCTAGGTGTATAATTATACGCTCTTTTTTCTTATTGTCAAATTCAATTCGAAATTTTAATTAAAAAGAAAAAATAATGAAAGAAATAATGGATTTTGACAACACTATTATTAGGTGATAACATGAGCATTTGGAAAAAAGAAGAATATAACACTAATACTTTAAATAAAAATATAGAAGTTAATACTCTAATCATTGGAGGTGGTTTAACAGGACTTTTAACTGCATACTTTTTAAATGACACTTCTTCATGTGTAGTAGAAGCAAGAACTATAGGCACAGGCGTAACTAAAAATACAACAGCAAAAATAACATACTTACAAAGTGATATATATAATAAGATTAAAAAGCTTACTAACAAAGAAAATGCAAAACTTTACCTAAACTCTCAAATAGAAAGTGTAAAAGACTTAAAAAATTTAATAGAAAAAGAAGGGATTAACTGTGACTTAAAAGAAACTCCATCTTATATATTTACAAGCAAAAAAAGTAAAATAAACAAGTTAAAAGAAGAAATATACTTTCTAAAAAAGAATGGCATAAAAGTATCAAAAAGTCCTCTTCCAATCAAATATAAAAACTATTCTTCTTACAAAGTAAACGATACTTACACATTTAATCCATTAAAATTTATAACCAGTTTATACGAAGTGCTTAACACTAAAAATATTAAAGTTTACGAAAATACAAAAGTATTAAATGTAAAAAAAGAGAATGATATTTACATATGCACAACTGATAACTTTACACTAAAAGCCAAAAATATAGTGTACACAAATAACTATCCATCATTCGTTTTTCCACTTCTCATGCCATTAAGAACTTCCATAGAAAAATCTCACATAATAGTCTCACTTGCTTCAAAATATAAAAACTTTTCTTGTATAAATATTGAAAAGCCTACTTATTCTTGTAGGTTTTATAAAGAAAATAACAAAATATATCAAATATCTCTTGGAAGTTCACACAACATTGCATTCAAACAAAATGATAACAAATGCTTTGACAAAGTAATAAGAGAATTCAAACTAAATAGATGTAACATTGTTGACAAATATTCAAACACAGATATAATCACATCAGACTATATGCCACTAATTGGAAAGATAAAAAATAATATGTATATATCAACTGGCTACAACACCTGGGGTATGACAAATAGTATACTTGGTGCTAAAATCATAACAGACTTAATTAAAAATAAACAAAGTGAATACTCTAAACTATTTAACCCCAAAAGAATTAACAAATCAAACATAATAAAATTTCCATACTATATATTTACAGGACTATATAGTTATATAACATCAAAAATAATTAAAAATAAATCTTGGTACAAAAAGAATATAAAAGTGCACCGAACTCTAGGCACAGATATAAGTGTATACATAGATGAGCAAGGAATAGAACATAAAGTAAAAAATAAATGTCCTCACTTAGGATGTGGCTTAATATTCAATGAAGCAGAAAAATGCTGGGATTGCCCTTGCCATAGTTCGAGGTTTGATATTGATGGAAATTGTATAAAAGGACCAAGTAACAACAACATTAAGATAAAATAAAAATTAAAACTTCCAATTAAAAAAGAGATGTTATATAATAAATTAGGTGATTAAAAATGGAATTAAAATTTCTTGGAAGAGGTTCAGCATTTAATTATAAAGAAGGAAACACATCAAGCTATTTTATAGAAAATAATGAACTATTCTTAATAGACTGTGGAAGTACAATATTCAGAAGAATAATGAATATGAATCTTTTAGAAAATATAGAAAAAATAAATATATTTATAACTCACACTCACACAGACCACATAGGCAGTTTAGGAACACTTATAGAATATGCTTATTTTAACATGAATAAAAAAGTTAACCTTATTCTAGAAGAAAACTTAAAGAACATAAACAGCATAAAAGAAATATTAAATTATTGTGGTGTAACAAGAGAAATGTATAACGTAACTTATACTAAATACATTATTGGTATGTACGAAACATTTAACAAAGTATCATACATAGAAACAAGACACACAGACACTTTAAATGCCTATAGTTTGATATTTTTAACAAATAATGGAGTAGTTTTTTACTCAGGAGACACTAACAATGCAACTTACTTAGAATACTTACTAATGACAGGGACAAATTTTGAAAGAATTTATATAGAGACTACTTTAAATGAGTCAAGTCCTGTGCACTTACCACTAAGTAAACTATCAAGTCTTGTGCCAGAAGAATTAAAAAGTAAAGTATTTTGTATGCACTTAGAAAGCCAAGAATGCATAGAAAAAGTAATTGAAAATGGTTTTAATGTTGTAGAAATAGAAAAATCATCTAGAAGACTTATAAAAATAAAATAACCCAGACTATTTGAAATTCCACCTAAAGTATGTTAGAATACACTAACAAGACGGGGGATTTTTTTATGAAAGAAATTGTAGAAATGTTAGAAGAATATAGGAATGGCGATTTTTCTAGAGATAAACTATTTGATTATTATGAATCTTACGCTAAAAATCTAGCAAGCGAGTATTATGGACTTGGTTCAGAAGACGAAGATATCTTATCTTCTGCTTACGAGGGATTAGCTTCATCTTTAGAAAAATTAAAAGAATATACACCATCAAATATTCCAACATTTATTAACAGATGCATTGTATCAAGTATAAAACGTGAAATTGCAACGAGTCTAGACTTTAGATATATAGGAATACCTAGGATTGAAATAGTAAACATTCTAATACAAATAAAACAACAAACAAAAGAATTAGGAAGAGAACCATCCGAAGAAGAAATATTATCATTATGTGGTAGCGAGTTAAAGGAACATGCACTAAGAATAGGAGATAATATTGAAAACTTAGACGCTTCATTTGTTAATTATGAAAAGTTAGATACTGTTCAAAATGGAAACATAGATATAGAAAGTATACTAATTTATAACGAACTAAAAAATGGACTTAAAAACTTAATAATGAAATCTGGATTAACGTACATTGAAAAACAAGTATTATTGAATAGATATTTTACTCCACGTTTAGGATTAAAAGAGTTAGCTGTTAAACTTGGAGTTTCAATGTCTTATGTTAGAAGACTCAACAATACTGGATTAAATAAACTTAAGAAATATTATATGGAATATATTTTAGATTTAGCGAGTGCAAAAGAATCAAGTACAAGAATAGACGTAAGGGGATTAACTTATAAGAAAAGAAAATAAAAAGGAGTAACAATGAAAGTAACTATAGATGGACTAAACCATGAAGGAAAAGGAATAGCAAAAATAGATAATAAGATAACTTTTGTAAATAATGCTATTACACATGAAGAAGTAGAAATAGAAATAACCAAGTCTCACAAAAGCTTTAATGAAGCAAAAGTGACAAAATACATAATAAAAAGTAAAAACAGAGAAGAACCAGTCTGTCCTTACTATGGAACATGCGGTGGCTGTGACATAATGCACATGAATTACGAAACACAAGTTGAATTTAAAAAAGAAAAAGTAAAAAACATATTAAAAAGATATGCTAATTTAGATATTGAACCTCAAGTAATAAAATCTGATAAATCACTTCATTACCGCAACAAAATAACACTCCACTACAAAAATAGAAAACTAGGATACATGAAAGAAAACACTAATGAAATATTAGAAATAACCACTTGTCCATTAGCGATGGATAACATAAATGAATTTATAAAAAATAACAAAAGTATAAGTCAAGATTTAATAATAAGAGAAAATAATAAAGGTGTCATAATAACAAATTTAAATAATGATAAAATGATAGAAGAAATAAATGAATACAAATTTCAAGTAGACACTTATTCATTCTTTCAAATAAACCATTATATATGTAGTAAAATATTTGAAATACTAAAAGAAAATCTAGAAGAAAACATGACTTGCTTAGACCTTTACTCTGGAGTTGGAACTCTTTCTATAGTAGCAAGTAAAAAATCAAGATTTGTATATAGCATAGAAATAAACGAACACTCTCATAAAAATGCTTTAGAAAATAAAAAATTAAATAATTGTGATAATGTTAAATTTATATTAGGAGACGTTCAAAAGGAAATAAACAACATCCATGAAAAAATAGATGTTATTATAACTGATCCGCCAAGAAAAGGAATGAGTCTGTAAATAAATCTGTGTAAATAGAAATCTTTCCATGATAAAATAAAAGAAATGGAGAGATTTTTATTATGAAAGAAAATAACAAAGGAAAAGATTTATTAAAAATATTACAAGAAAATTATGAAATAGAAACAGC
>CAJUGE010000075.1 GCA_910586295.1 uncultured Bacilli bacterium
AGAATATAAAGTTCTTTGAAAACTAAATATTACATGTTATTATATAGATAACAAAAAGAAGCAAAATATTATCTTGCTTCCTATTATGGAAAGTTATCATTTACACAGAATTTAGGACATACTCGGTAACACAGATTCTATCTTTTCTTTATTGAAGGATATTCTATCATTTTGATTACCTTTTTTCTCATCAAGTATTTTTTCAATTACATCAAAGGTTAATTCATGCTTCTCACTTAGCTTTCTAATCTTTATTGCTTGAGCATAGCTTGGGGTAATCTCTTCATAATTTATTGTAAAATAAACTAACTTTTGTTCTTCTTTCGTTAAATAAGATAATTCAACAGCCGTAGTGACTCCTAAAGTTACTATACTTCTTTTATCATATATAACTGTATCATCTACTATTTTCAATAATTCTGGTATTAAATGAGTCAATCTGATATATCTTCTAACTTGTTCTCTTGATTCTCCACCTACTTTAGCAATTACTTCAACAGATGTTAACTTCTGCACAGGTTGTGTAGAAGTGTCTTTTTTTTACCTTGGTGCTTAATTGCCTCTAATTTCATTTTATACGCAAAAGCTTTTTCTGATGGTAATATTTTATTTCTATATATATTAGAATCAACCATATAAATGACTGCTTCATTATCATTTAATTCTTCTATATAACAATCGGCTTCCGTTATACCATTTAATTCTAAAGCCAGTTTTCTTCTATGACCAGATATCATTTCAAATCTTCCATTTTCTTTTTTTCTAACTACTAATGGATTTAATAACCCATTTTCTTTGATACTATTTCTTAATTCCTTTAATGATTCATTATTTTCTACCTTAAAAGGATGATCTTTAAAAGAATCTATCTTTCTTAAATCTATCTTAATTATTTCTTTCATATTCTTCTCCTTCTTTCACTATATAATTCAATTTCCATTCAAGATATTTTTCATAAGTTATTTCATGTGTTTTTCTTAAATTTCTCATATAATTCCATTCTTCCATAAACTTTATAATTAAATTATCTCTATCATTTCGGAAGTATTCTGAAATAGCAAAATCAATATTTATTTTTGGGTATAACTCTTCTAACCATAATAAAGAGTAAATAATATCTTCGTTATTATTAAAGTTGTATTCTTAATACAATTAACATTTACATTTAAAATGTTGGCTATTTCTAATAGTCTATCTTCTTTTGGGTTTCTATCACCTCTTTCATATCTTGCCATAGTTCTTCTTTTACTTTCACCAGTTAAGCCTAGTTTGTCTGACACTTCATCTTGTGTAAGTCCTTTAAACTTCCTTGCAAAGGCAATTCTTGCTCCTTGTGATAAATTTTCTAATTCAAAAAATTTCATTTACATTTTCCTTTTCTTTTTAATAAAAATGGCTAAGACATAATTATCTTAGCTTAATTCACAACAATTTTAAATTTTTTATTCAAATATTATATTTATCGCATTTTTTTGTCTCCTTTTTTATGTCGCAGAAATCATTATTTTCCAGCAAAAAAGACCAAGATTTTGAAATCTTAGTCTAATTTTAAATACAAATATCTATTTTTATATGAATTTTTAACTTATCATTAAATCAATTTTCAAACATATCTTAATGTCATTATTTTCAATAATTATAAGGGTTTAAGTAGGTTCGCCACTGCGGACTATTTGTTCTCCTTTTCGCGTATAGCAGCTTGTGCTGCTGAAAGTCTAGCAATTGGAACTCTAAATGGTGAACATGACACATATGAAAGTCCGATTTTATGACAGAATTCAACGCTTGAAGGTTCTCCACCATGTTCTCCACATATTCCAAGTTTAATATCTGGTCTAGTACTTCTTCCTAATGATGCAGCCATTTCTACAAGCTTTCCTACACCTGTTTGGTCTAGTTTAGCAAATGGATCAGATTCGTAAATCTTAGTTTCATAATAAGAATTTAAGAATTTTCCAGCATCATCTCTTGAAAATCCGAATGTCATTTGGGTTAAATCGTTTGTACCAAATGAGAAGAATTCAGCATGTTCAGCAATTTCATCAGCAGTTAATGCTGCACGTGGTATTTCTATCATTGTTCCAATATGGTAAGACATATCAGAATTGTTTTCCTCTTTTACTTTCTCTGCTGTTTCTACTACTACATCTTTAACGTACTTTAATTCTTTTACTTCACCAACTAGTGGTATCATTATTTCAGGAACTATGTCGTATCCTTCTTCGTTTTTAATTTCAATAGCAGCTTCCATTAAAGCACGTGTTTGCATTTTTGCAATTTCTGGGTACGTTACTGCAAGACGGCATCCACGATGTCCCATCATTGGATTAAACTCGTGAAGTTCATCACATTTTTGTTTTAAGTGCTCTACTGTTACTCCCATATCTTTTGCTAATGCTTCTATGTCTTTTTCTTCTTTAGGTAAGAATTCGTGTAGAGGTGGATCTAAGTAACGTACTGTCATTGGAAGACCTTTAAGTTCTTTATACATTGCTTTAAAGTCAGATTTTTGGAATGGGATAAGTTCATTAAGAGCTTTTTCTCTTTCTTCTACAGTTTCTGCTAATATCATTTTTCTTATTGCAGGTATTCTTTCTTCTTCAAAGAACATATGCTCAGTACGGCAAAGTCCTATTCCTTCAGCACCTAGTTCAATTGCTTTTCTAGTGTCTGTAGGATTATCTGCGTTAGTTCTAACACCTAACTTACGATATTTATCTGCCCACTGCATAACACGTTCAAATTCTCCAACAATCGTAGCATCTACTGTAGCTATTTCACCATCATATATGTTTCCTGTAGTTCCGTCAATTGAAATAACATCTCCTTCATGATATGTTTTTCCAGATAGAGTGAATTCTTTTTTATCTTCGTTCATAATGATTTCACCACATCCTGAAACACAACATGAACCCATACCACGAGCAACTACTGCAGCATGTGAAGTCATTCCTCCACGAACTGTTAATATTCCTTGTGCTGCTTTCATACCAGTTATATCTTCAGGTGAAGTTTCTAGTCTTACAAGTATTACTTTTTCTCCTTTTCCGCCTAGCCCTTCTCTTGCTGCGTCTTCAGCAGTAAATACAACTTTACCACACGCCGCACCAGGAGATGCTCCTAATCCTTTTCCAATAGGTTCAGATGTTTTTAATGCGTTTACATCGAACTGTGGGTGTAATAATGTATCTAAGTTTCTTGGATCTATCATAAGAACTGCTTCTTCTTCTGTACGCATTCCTTCGTCTACTAAGTCACAAGCAATTTTTAGTGCTGCCTTAGCAGTTCTTTTACCATTTCTTGTTTGAAGCATGTATAGTTTTCCGTGTTCAACAGTGAATTCCATATCTTGCATATCTCTATAATGACTTTCTAGCGTCTTGCAAACATTCTCAAATTGCTCGAATGCTTCTGGGAATTTATTTTTCATTTCTGAAATGTGCATTGGTGTACGAACCCCAGCAACAACATCTTCACCTTGTGCGTTAGTTAAAAATTCTCCAAATAGTCCTTTTTCTCCAGTAGCAGGATCACGTGTAAATGCAACTCCTGTACCACAGTCATCTCCCATGTTACCAAATGCCATTGATTGAACATTTACTGCTGTTCCCCAAGAATAAGGTATGTCATTATCTCTTCTGTAGACATTTGCTCTAGGGTTATCCCAAGAACGGAATACCGCTTTAATAGCGCCCATTAATTGTTCTTTAGGATCACTAGGAAATTCACTACCAATTTTTTCTTTGTATTCTTCTTTAAATTGGTTTGCTAATTCCTTTAAATCTTCTGCATTAAGTTCAACGTCTAAAGTTACACCTTTTGCTTCTTTCATTTTGTCTATTAATTCTTCAAAGTATTTTTTACCTACTTCCATTACAACATCTGAATACATTTGAATGAATCTTCTGTAGCAGTCCCAAGCCCATCTAGGGTTACCTGATTTTTCTGCTAAAGTATTTACTACTTCTTCATTTAAACCTAAGTTTAAAATAGTATCCATCATTCCTGGCATTGATGCTCTTGCACCTGAACGAACAGAAACTAGAAGTGGATTTTCTTTATCACCAAATTTCTTTCCTGTAATACTTTCCATTTTTTCTATGTACTCATTTATTTGAGACTGAATTTCGTCATTTATTTCACGACCGTCTTCATAATATTTTGTACATGCTTCAGTAGTAATTGTGAAACCTTGTGGAACTGGAAGACCAATATTAGTCATTTCAGCAAGGTTTGCTCCTTTACCTCCAAGTAAGTTTCTCATGTCCTTGTTTCCTTCACTAAACATATAGACATATTTTTCCATTATCTTCACCTCTTATTTTTATTATTTTAGGACTTTCATCCTTGCTATTTAAGTATAAACCATAAGAGGTGTTTTTATCAAGCCATTTTTTAGAAAAAGAAAAAATTCTATAGTTATTTTTTGTATAGAATTTTCTTTCTTGTTTTTAGATAACATTCACCACATACTGACTTATATTCTATGTTATTTTCTCTTGCTCTTTCGTCATCTATTACTCTTTGTTCTCCTTCAAATACAGGTATGCCATTTTTAATTCTCATGTTTTGAGTAGCTTTTCTACCACATCCACATTTACATATAGTCTTTATTTCTTCTATATCATCAGCGATTAGTAAAAGTCTTGGTGAACCAGTAAAGCCTTGCATTTGAAAGTCGCATCTAAGTCCATAGCATATTACTGGAATATCACTATACTTTGTTATTTCATATAATTGATCTACTTGACTTGGCATTAAAAATTCCGCTTCATCTACTAGTATACATGAAGTGTTAGGATAATTATTTAAAATTTCCCACATACTATCTTCTTCTTTAAAAAGATAATCAACTTCTCTTTCTACATTTAATCTTGAAACAATATTCTTATCACCTTTTGTATCATGTGCTGATTTCAATACTAATACTTTTAAACCAACTTCTTCATAATTATGTGCTACTTGTAAGATGTTTGTAGTTTTCCCACAATCCATTGCTCCATACCTAAAATATAATTTTGCCATTTTATTTACCTCTCCTTCTGACCTCTTTTTATTCTAATAAAAGAATATCATTTGTTTTTATAATTGTCAAGAAGTGTATTTGTTACATTTTGCTTCTGGGATGACTTTTAAAGTACACACTTTTTAATCTCTCACTGGTTACGTGGGTATATACTTCTGTTGAGTTTATATTTTTGTGTCCTAACATTTCTTGTACACTTCTTAAGTCACAACCATTATCTAATAGATGTGTTGCAAATGTGTGTCTTAGTGTATGAGGGCTTATTTTAGTTTTTACTGCTGTTTTGTCTATTATTTGAGATATGATTTTTGCTATTCCTCTTGTTGTGATTTGATTGCCATCTTTATTGAGTAATAAATATTCGCTTGTTTTTCCTTTTAGTAGTTCTTTTCTTAATGTGTTTGTGTATTTTTTTAAAGCATTGAATGTATATTCTCCAAAGAAAACAAATCTTTCATATGATCCTTTTCCAAGTATTCTTATTTTTTTATTTTCCATATCAATGTCATTTAATTTTATGTTTATTAATTCACTAACTCTTACTCCAGTTGAATACATTAGTTCTATTATTAGATTGTTTCTTATTCCATAGTTACCACTTTTACTTATTTCTAGTATTTCTTCTAATTCATTGTATTGTATAAATTTAGGTAGATTTTTTTCTTTTTTGGGATATTTTATGTTGCTCATAGGGTTTATTTCTATTTTATTGAACATTTTTAGATATTTGTAAAAACTTTTTAATGTACTTATTTTTCTACTGACGGTGCTTGATACGTTATCTTTATCGAATAGTTCTTTTAAGTAAGTTTTTATCTCAATTTTTGTTATTTGTTTTAAGTCTTTCCCATTATTGATTATTAGAAATTCTTCAAGGTCTCTTTTATAGTTTTCTACTGTCAAGTTTGAATAGTTTTTTTCTTCTTTAATATATTTTAAAAATTCTTCTATATTCTTCATATTTAGATAATACCACAAACGTTTTTTTGGAGCAAGAAAAAAGAACTTTTTTAGTCCTCCGTACTATATTTTTTATTTTCTTTAATTGTTGTTTTGTGCCTCTTCTAATAGTAATGTTAACTTTTTAGAATTTTCGTTTAGTTTCTCTTGTAGTTCTATTAACTCTTCTTTTGTATAATATTTTTCTTCCGTGAAATAGCATAATGGGTAAGTTTCTATTTTGTACTCATCTTCTCCTTCACCATATACAAAGTCTCCGTTGGTAGTATATTCTTCTTTTTCTTTTAATGGTAAAATACTAACTATATAATTAAAGGATGATGTTATTTTATGACTTCTATCAGTGTTGTTTTTGTTTATACTGTTTGTCTCATTACTTCGATATGATATGTGTAATCCTATATCTTCTAAGTATAGTTCTTTAGTTGTTGTTATTTTTTCATCTTTCTCATACCAAGTATGATGGTTATATAATGATGCATCTGTTGTTACCCCTCTAAAAACATTACAGTATCTTCTGGCAACATCATATTCATTAGTATTATATACATTTTCTTCTTGGTAACTATCTTTTTTCATTACATAATATTTATCTTTTTCTAATGCTGGATTGTAAACTTTAACTACTATGATTTCATTATAGTCTACTAAATTTTTATTAGTTTTTTGTTTGGTTTGATTATTGCTTACAATACTTGTTAAAACTAATATTCCAGCTATTATTCCTAATAATCTTGTTTTTACATCTTTCATTTTATTTTTTCCTTTTTATTATTTTCTGTTTAATGTTAATACTTGTAATTCTTGTTCATTAAATAATTTTTCATATAATTCTTCTGATATTTCTAGATTTGAGTTTTCTTTTAAGTCATTTTTTAATGTTTCTGTACTATCTGCTATTAATAATTCTTCTATGTTTGTTACAGAATAAAATTGCGAATTTGTTTCTTTTTGTTGCTTTTCGTTTGCACAACTAGTTAGTATTATACTCGCTACTGCTAGTATGGCTATTAATCTTTTTTTCATCTCTTTTTCACCTCACGCGAAGGTTTATTTTATCATATTTTATTTTAATTTGTCAAACCGTTTTGTATGAAATTATGCATTTTAAACAAGCTTTTGTGGTTTTTTTATTAATTTTGTAAATTCTAAGTCCATATTGTTAGTTATTTCAAATGAGTTTTCTATTCCTCTTTCGTATAGTTTGTCTAGTAAATATATTATTCCATTTTCTTGTATGTCCAGTATGCTGTCTTCTGTTATTTCTAGAAATTCTATTATTTGCTTAGCAAAATTTTGGTATGCTCCTATTTTATAATTTTCCTTGTTGTTTTTAGCTGTAAATAAATCAGTTATCCCTTCTAATGCTGCGCTTAGGCAAAATTTTATTGTTATTTTATTTTCTTCTATTTGGGGTATGGCAATTGATATTGTTTTATGTATTAAAGTATTTTCATCTATATAAATGTAACATTCAGTAAATAAATGTGAGAGTTCATGTTCAAATGTTTTTTCTTTTATTTCATTTATGTATATTATTTTGTGGTTTTTAGCATCAAACCTGGCTACTATGTTTTCTCCTACCATTTTTAATTCTTCTTTTGTTACTTTGTCTATTTCTAATTTTTCAAGGTTGTAATAAAATACACTTAAATCTACATTAGGTGTTTGTTCTTTTATTTTGTTTATGTAATTTTTTATTTTATTTTTGAATTCTTCTGTTATTTTTTCGTTCTTTTCTATTACTTTGTAGACGTCTTCAAATGTTGGTACTTTGTCTTTTAGGTATTCTCTAAATTCATCATTACTATATATTATTATATTTTTAATTTTTCCTTTTATATATGACTTTACATATAAAGTTCCACATTTTAATCTTTCTGTTTCTATTCTATGTTTTTTTAAATATTCTTCTGTTTCGTTTAAGACATTTATATAAGTTTGATTGCTTTCTCCTTGATATTTTGTTTCTTTTGCTTTTACACTTCCTGTTGCTAATCCTAATACCAAAATTATTGATAGTATTTTTCTAACATATGTTAGGTATTTTTTTTGTTCTTTTATTTTGTTTGTCATATTTTTTCCTCCCTACTTCTTTATTCGACACTTAGTGAGGAAAACACTTTTATTTTTTTTATAATTAAAAAAAAGCGTACAATTAAGTAAACTTTTCTTTGTTTTTTTGTAAACTTTACTCTATTATTTGGGCTTGTATTTCATTATTTTTATATGTTAGACATATTCCCATGTTGTTCATCGATTCTCCAGTCAGTGGATTTTCAAAATTGTATCCGTTTTTATCGTCTCCATCAAGATAGTCAAGGTTTATTAGCGCGCCTATGGTTATATTGGTGCAGCTGTCACTAAGCTTATCTACGTTATCGTTACCATATCTATATGCCGCTGATAACGCTAGATTAATTTTAGAATTATATAGTTTTTCTTTTGACGAGTCGCCTAAATTAATAAGTCTTGGCATTACAAATACCGCAATTAATAAAATCAATACTATGCTTATACAAAGTTCTACTAATGTAAACCCTTTTTTATTTTTCATTCTTACACCCACTATTCTTAATATATATATTTTATAACATCTTCTTACTTTACTCAAGTGGCAAATTAATTCTTGTAAGTAAAGTTATTTTATTATATAATTACTATAGAATAAGAAAGTGGGTAAGATATGAAAGAATTTGATTTTGAGAAAATCCCTATTGTTGAGATTGCTAATGAAATAATAATAGATGCGGTTAATAAAGGTGCTAGTGATATTCACTTTGACCCTTCTAAGGATATAATAAAGATAAGATTTAGAATAGATGGCATTTTATCTGATTATGGTATTGTTCCTAGTAAGTATAAAAGAAATATGATTAGTCGTATTAAGATGATTGCTGGGATGAATATTATGGAAACTCGTCTTCCTCAAGATGGTGCGATTAAGAGTAAAATTGGTGATAGGCTTTTAGACCTTCGTGTTTCTACTCTTCCAACTAATAATGCAGAGAAAATAGTTATTCGTATATTGGATTATTCAATGAGTCTTGCTGGACTTGATAATTTAGGTTTTAGCAAAGAAAGTATGGAAAAGATAAATAAGTTAATAAGAGTACCTAATGGTATAATATTAGTTACGGGTGCTACTGGTACTGGTAAGTCTACTACTCTTTACTCTATTCTTCAGAAGTTAAATACAGAGGATGTTAACATTATTACAGTTGAAGATCCAGTTGAAATGGATATTGCTGGTATAAATCAAGTACAGACTCAAACAGAAATAGGACTTAGCTTTGCTACAATTCTTAGAAGTATTTTGAGACAAGATCCTAATATTATAATGATTGGCGAAATACGTGATGATGAGACTGCTAGAATTGCAGTTCGTGCTTCTATTACTGGACACTTAGTATTAAGTACACTTCATACAAATAACTCACTTAATACAATTGAGCGTCTTACTGATATGGATGTTGAAAGATATTTACTTGGTAGTTCTTTAGAGGGAATTATTTCTCAAAGACTTGCTAGACAAGTATGTAGTGAGTGTCGAGTTAAACGTGCGACTACTGATTATGAAAAAGATGTGTTTAAAACAGTATTAGGAAAAGATGTACAAGAGATGTATGTTGCTAATAAAGAAGGATGTCCTAGATGTAATCATGGTTATAAGGGAAGGCTTGCTATTTTAGAAGTTCTTGTTATGAATGATAAGATAAAGGACGCTATTACTAGAGGTGCTAATAAGCATGAGTTAAAAGAACTTGTTTATACTGGTGATGTTATTACTCTACTTCAAGATGGTCTTAATAAAGTTATTCTTGGGGAAACTACTTTTGAAGAGATACTTAAGATAGTTGATTTAGAGAATGATATGACAACTTATAAAGAGGATAATTTGAAAGCTAATTTGAGAATAGCGCAGAATGTTCAAAAAAGTGAAGAACAAAAGCGTAAGGAAGAAATTCTAAGTAAGCAAAATGCTATGGCTAATCCTGGTGCTTCTGTAAACAACAATACTAGTTCACTAAATAACAGTGTTCCAGTATTTAGTGTAAATCAACCTGTTAATCCAGCTCCTAATGTTGTTCCTCAAGCGCAGATACCTCCAGTACAAAATCCATCACCTATAGTTACAGAAAGGCCAGTGTTTGAACATAATGTTACACCTAAGAACTCACCTATAACTGTTATGGCTGATCCTAGCGTGTTAGAAACTATTGAGCTTTAGCTATCTCTACTTTTTATTTATATTTAGACTTCTATGCAAATTAAAAAACACTATTCAGTGTCTTTTTTTGTATTTTTAAATCTTACATTTATATCTACATATCCATCTATTCCATCAATTCTTCCATCACTACACATCTGCCAGTACACATAATCTCCTTTATAACTACTACGTTCTAGGTTTGGTGTATAGTGGGCTAGCCATACTGGGTGATTAAGTTTCATCCATATTTCTTCTAGGTATGCTTTGCTACTATAGAGTAGACTGTCATATCCTTTATCTTTAAAGTAATCTAAGAATGCATTTCCCATTTCTGTGAGTTCATAAAAACTTAAATTATAATCATTATAGTCGGACCAGTCTTCCCAGTCAAATACTACTGGTAAATCAATATCATAGTCTTTTATTTGTTTATATACCCACTGTGCATCTTTTAGGGCACTTTCTTTACTATTAGCATAACTAAAGAAGTATACCCCTACTTTAATGCCTACTCTTTTGGCATTTTCAATGTTAAACTTAAAACTTTTGTCAAGGAAATAGTCTCCATTTGTACCTTTTGTGCCACCCACCCTTAAGAATACAAATTCTACACCTGCGTTTTTTAGTTTGTCAAAATCTGGTTCGTCTTGCCATTCAGATATATCTAGACCTATTTCAGTATCACTGGTTTTAAACTCGTTGACTACATCTTCAAAAGGTATGTATGATTCTTCGTAGTTAGTGTTATTATTAGAACTTCCTCCTGTAGATGGCTTTACAACATTTAAATTAAATGGATAAGTCGCTGTGTTACCGCTAGTGTCTGTTGCTTTAAAAACTAAAGGGTAAGTTCCTGCTTTATTAGTATCGTAGTCCCCTTCTACTGTGCATGTCGGATTACTATCTGTGTCATCTCCACACATTATTCTATCGTATTGAAACTCTTTTCCTTCAGTAACTGTGTAACTACTTCCTAGCCAAACTACTGGTGGTGTGTTATCAATTATGTTTATTTTATAAGAATATTTAAGTAGTATTCCATCTTCATTTTTAAATTTAAAGTCAACTTCTTTTTCTCCAAGTTCATTTGTATCAATTTCGAAATCATCTTGTATATCACCATTAATACTTACTATAAAATCCGAAACTTTTGCTTCGCTCAGAAATGGTACATCTAAATTTTCTTTTAGTGTTATTTCTATTTTTGCATTTACTATTTTATTATGCAAGTCCATAAGTACAAAACCCATTACTAAACAAAATATAATTAGCAGGCTTATTAATATCATTAAAAATTTTTTCATCTTTTACTCCTTTAAATTATGTTAATTCCTCTTGTAAGTATATTTTATCATTTATTAGAGTTATTTTCATTAGTTTTCTTATCTTTTACAGTTTGCTATACTATAAAATACGAAGATAGATTCCTTTTATTTAATGGATTTGGAACATATTTTAGAAGAATTCGCTAGTTTCATTGAATAATGATAGTATTTTAGAAATTCCTAGTTGTATGGCATAATAGTAAGAAGATAGTTCTTTTTCGTTCTTTATTAGACGCAGAAGTTAATAGTATATAAACTGCATCTATATAAAGTATCTTTCTCGCCTAGCTTTATTCCTAAGTCAAGAAATAATTTTTTATTCACAGGCTTACATTAATAAATTACTATTATTAATTATTAGATGTACTCTAATGGATAATAATCTTTATCTCTTGCATATCTTTCTAATAGTTTTAAGTCTTGTAACATTTTATTTGACATAACTGTTTCCTCCTATATCTCAGTTAATGTTTTTAGTTCGTTTCCTACAAATATTACTACATATTTCTTTAAATTTTCTTTATCTATTCTATCATCTTTGCTGTACTCTTCTATCTGTTTTTTTGCTTCTTCTTTCTTGCTTTCTAATAAAATGTCATTATAGTCACTCTTCTTTATATATTTAAGTTCTATCATTATTTCGTATTTTATCTTCTCTCTTTTACCTTTCATGTATATGTCTATGTATCCATTACTACAAGGGTATTCTGTATAAACACTAACTACTGGATTGTTTGCTAATAATGCGAAGTATAATTCTTGTATGTATCTTTCATCAAACTTTATAAACATTCTATTATCTAGCGATTCTAATATGTTTTCTATATAGTTAGTTAATTTATCTATTCTACCACTTAGTAATATCTCTCTTAATCCTTCATTTATTATTGTTGTATCTATTTCTACATTTTCATCTCTAATTAACTTTATGAAGTAATTTCCATATGTCTCTTTCATTACTAGGTTAGGTATTTTAAATATTATCTGTCCTGTTATGTCACTTGTCTTTATTGTTAAATATCCAAAGTAATATAATAAACTTATTATATCATCTCTTACGAAATCTTCTGCTAAGTTAAACTGTGTCTTAAGTATTCCTGTTATCTCCCCATTATCTAATATATCGCTTATTATTTCTTTATAAAACTTATTATCTTGTAATCTAAGTAAGTTATCTATCTTCCCATAGTTTACTACTATATTATTATCATAAAGTTTCTTTGGTATTTGCTTATCTCTAATATATTCGCTTAAAAAGTACATTACTAATGTTGCATTAAATATTCTTTCATCTGTATTTTCACTAAATCTATATCCATCATATTGAGATATCATTAGATTAAATACTTTATCCTGTTCTTCTTTACTTAAATTTAACTCTTTAAATAAC
>CAJUGE010000076.1 GCA_910586295.1 uncultured Bacilli bacterium
AAAGGAATTGATGGAAATATTATATTTTATATGATAACAGGTTTTATTGTGGCATCTAATGGCGCTCATTCTATTATTTTAACATCTAATATTTTATATGATATTCCACATTCAGAATTTTTAAAAAGAAGAATTAAAGCATTATTTTTAACTGTTTTATTAGTGAATCTATTTATTTTTGTAATTGTCTTTTTAGCTTTCGGAAATGTAATAGTAAGATTTATTTTAGATTTACAATTTATGGAGAAAGTTAGTAAATCAGTTTATTATATATTTGTATTTTTGAAATGGCCAATTGCTTTTTTCTTAATTTTTTTCTTAATAAAGATGATTTATACGATGGCACCAGATAAAAAGATACCAAGTCATTATGTAAATAAAGGAGCAATGTTTACAACTCTTGCTTGGTCACTTGTTACAGCATTTTATTCTTATTATGTTTCTCATTTTACAAATTATGATATTTTTTATGGCAGTTTATCTGGAATTGTTGTACTTATGATGTGGATTTATATTTTATCGTATATATTAGTAGTAGGAATTGCAATTAATACTGAAGTTTATAAAGTGAATTCAATAGAAGAGAATAAAATAGAAGAATCTGGATAGGATAAAAATGGATACATATGTGGTTACCAATATGTACCATTACAGACTACATAGTACATCATTTTTTAATGAGTATGATTATAGGGTAATATTATCTTGATCAAACAATACTATGTAAAAGAGTGAATGATTCACTCTTTTTTTGTCAAAAAAAAATTACTATAGTACTAGAAATTTTTTTCTTCAATTCCATATTTTTTTAATTCTTCTGTAATATCTTCTTTTACAAATAATTCAATTGGAATGTCTAATTTTAAAGAAATATAATAGATTTGTCCCGGAACTATCTATTAGCAACCTCAAAATTATAAACACCACAAATGAATGCCATATATAATTTGAAATTCTTTCGTCTATTTCTAAATCTAGTACTGAAAATTTTAAACTTTTTTAGGAAAGCATTTACATGTTCTATAGCTATTCTATTTTTGGAAACCTCATTGTTATACCATTTTTCTTCTTCAGTCAGAGTATGATGTTTACTAGCCTTTATTGGTATTATACTATTTTTATGTATTTTTTCTATTCCTAAATATCCTTTATCAACAAATTCTGTTGTTTCTTTATTATAATCATGTTTTGATTTTTTAAATAATGCAAAATCGTGAATGCGACCTTTAGCAAATGAAATAGAATATATAAATAATGTTGATAATCCTATTTCAATTTGTGTTTTTATACTATGATATTTTTTCTTACCTGAATAATATTCTTCTTGATGCTTTATTGGTCTATCTATTTTTGCTTCTGTTACGTCTATAGCTCTTTCTTCAGAATTATCATATATATTTTGTACTCTATTAGGTAATGAAAAATTACTATCTTGTACTAATATTTTTATAACCCATTTTATAATTGGTGCTATACGACTTTTTCCAATACTATATTCAGATGCCAAGTATCTTTGAGATACATATTGTCTACAATATTTCAAAGTTATTTCTAATCTTTCTTGTGGAGTTGCTCCATCTTTTCTTCCACCATTTAAATGATCTAATTCATATTGTTTTTCAACAATTGTTAACATTTGCTTAAAAGTTTTTTTTCTACACCAAAAATAATTCTATACTCTTCCTCTTTATATTCTTTCATTTACTTCACTCAAAAAATAACCTTTATAGACCAATTCGAAGAATTTTATATTGCTAGATACAAAACTGAATTGGCCTATAAAGGCTACTTTCTAAATTCTTCTTTTTTATATCTAGCAATCATATTATATCACTTTTTCTAGTTTCGGGACAAGTCTAATGTTTTATCTGCATTATAAATATATTCTTCTAAAATTGATGTTTTTTATTTTTCTTCTATGCTTATTACTAACTTAGATTTTATTTGATAATTATTTTATTACTCGGACAGTTAATAGGTAATATGGAGATAGAAGGACCAGTCTTCGACTGGTCTTTGAAAATATATTAACATTGTTTCAATAGGTTAATAAGATTCTGCAAAATAGTTTGATCCGCAATAAATTCAAATCTCATGCTATTTTTCTCATGACTTCCTCCTATTTTTCCATTTACTGTTACTTTTCCAAGATTATCTAATATAGTAAATTTTATATAAGAATCACTTTCACAATCATTTAATAATATTGAGTCCCCCACTCTTAAGTTTTTTAGATTTGTTTTTTTTACATTTTCAATATTTTTTTCAAATAAAGTAATTTCTTTTTTGCCACTAAAACTACAACAATCAACCTCAATATAATAATTTTTGTACCATTCGATACTTCCTGTAAATGTAAGTACAATTTTATTTTCTATATTATTCCATATAATTTCACCCATAAT
>CAJUGE010000077.1 GCA_910586295.1 uncultured Bacilli bacterium
ATAGAGTATAAACGAGAATGGTAATCTAATATAGAAGGAGGATTGAAAGGCTAAATGAAATAAAGTAAGTCCAGTATTAAATAAGGACATAACTCGTTTTCTAACCTTTCTTCCATCTTTGATATAAGTTTTATGAGTTTCAATTTTAACTTTACTATAACACCTAGTGTTTTTAGAAAAATCAGTACCAAGAATAGTAAGATATAGCTGACAAGTACATAAAATAGTATACATAGTAGTAAAAGCTTTGATAGAAGCATTGTTGATATTATTTAGATGAAATCCATTAGATTTTTGATTCTTAAAAACAGATTCAACACCACCAAAACGATAACTATAGTAGCTCTCTTAGGATCACCATTAGTAACAATAATCCAAGGAGTGGAAGTATTGATGGAAGCAGAATAAATAAGATTAGTTTTATATCTCTTATCAGTAATTGAAACATCTTTATGAATAACAGATTTAAACTTACGATGTTTCAGTTTCTTAGCTTTAGTCATAATGCCATCTTTATATACTTTAATATTACCTTTTAGACGAACACAGTAAGTATGACCTAGAGAGTCAATAAAGTCTAATAGTTTAGTAGAGGAAAACCATCTGTCGGCAAGGAAGATGAGTTCAAAACCTCGATTTTTGAATAAATCAGAAACATCTTTGATACAAGATTGTAAAGTATTAAGAGAAAAAGCATCATCGTTATTACCATCAAAACATTTAAAAGTTAAAGGAATACCTTGAGAGGCAATTCTCATAGTAAGCATAAAAACAGTATAATTGTCATGAGAAAACATGTGATCAAAAATAATATGAACGCGATTATCAGAATGTTTTTTATGATAAGTATTAAGGACAAAGGTAATAATAGATTTAAAGAAAGTAGAAGGCTCAAATAATTTATTATTCCAAAAACGATTGATACGTTTAATTTTAGAATTAAACTGAACATAATTAAAAGCATCATCTTTTAATTGCTTGGCAATATCAGAAGAAGAGCAAGATTCAGATATAATCATACCAAACATGATAGAAGGGATGATGTTAAGCTGGGTTTTGCGTATATTAGGAACAGCTTTTTTAAGAAAAAGTTCAAAATTACTTGTAATATCGATTTGACTATTATATAATTTATTCATACAGCATCAGCTACTTTCTATGGATAATTATATAGTAGCATAAAAAGGTGCTGTTTTTGCGTGATTTAAGAGACTTTTTATTAGAATAGTATAAAGTATCAACCTATGGTCATTTGAAAAACTGTCCGTAGGTGAGATAATAAATAAAGAAATAGAAACAGAATTAAAAGAATTGATAAAAGAAATATGTAATGAAATGCATATAGAAATAATTAAAGGAAAGATAGAAGAAAATGGAGTAAAACTAAAAATAAATACACCACCGAATTTATCAGTATCAGAGATAGTAAAGCAAACAAAAGGAAAAACTTCAAAAATCATCTTAAAAGAAAGTAAGTGGGAAGGAGGGTATCGAGTAACAATA
>CAJUGE010000078.1 GCA_910586295.1 uncultured Bacilli bacterium
ATGGAGGACTTGCTAATACTTGGGATTTTGGACCAGTAGGAGTAGAGTTAAAAAAGAATGTAAAGAATGCTTGGATGAAGAAGTTTATTCAAGAAGATCCGAATAACGTTGGACTTGATTCTGCAATACTTATGAACCCTAAGACTTGGGAAGCAAGTGGACATTTAGGTACATTTTCAGATCCTTTGATAGATTGTAAAAATTGTAAGTCTCGCCACAGGGCAGATAAGCTTATAGAAGAACAAACTGACATTGAGGATGCTGGTGGTATACCTAAAGATGAATTAGTCCCTTTTATTCGAGAAAAAGGAGTTAAGTGTCCTAAGTGTGGAAGTACAGATTTTACTGATATTAGAGAGTTTAATCTTATGTTTAAAACATTTCAAGGCGTTACTGAAGATAACAAGAGTACAGTTTATTTAAGACCAGAGACAGCCCAGGGAATATTTGCAGATTTCTTAAGTGTTCAAAGAAGTATGAGACTTAAAGTTCCTTTTGGAATAGGGCAAGTAGGAAAGAGTTTTAGAAATGAGATTACTCCAGGTAACTTTATATTTAGAGTTAGAGAGTTTGAACAGATGGAGTTGGAGTTCTTTTGTAAGCCTGGTACAGAATTAGAATGGTTCAAGTATTATAAGGATACTTGTAAGAATTTCTTATTATCTCTAGGAATAAAAGAAGAAAATCTTAGACTTAGAGACCATTCTAAAGAAGAATTATCTTTCTATAGTAATGCTACTACTGATATAGAATATAAATTTCCTTTTGGATGGGGGGAATTATGGGGAATTGCAAGTCGTACTAATTATGATTTAGGACAACATCAAAAGTTTTCAGGAGTTAATATGGAGTATACTGATCCTGAGACTAATGAAAAGTACATTCCTTATGTAATCGAACCTAGTGTAGGAGTAGAGAGAACAGTTTTGACAGTTTTATGTAATGCATATGAAGAGGAAACTTTAGAAGATGGTACTACTAGGGAAGTTATGCATTTTCATCCTTATTTAGCACCTTATAAAGTTGCTATACTTCCTCTTATGAAGAAATTACATAGCGAAAAGGCTAGAGAAGTATATCAAAATTTATCTAAATATTTTATGACTAGTTATGACGAAAGTGGAAACATAGGTAAGAGATATAGAAGACAAGATGTAATAGGTACACCTTTCTCAGTTACTATAGATGATGAAACAATTAATAATGGTACTGTTACTGTAAGAGATAGAGATACTATGAAGCAAGATGTTGTTAAATTAGATGAATTAAAAAGTTATATTGAAGAAAGAATAGAGTTCTAAACTTTGTTCTTTTTTCATAGAGTATAATGTAATTAGAAAATAATGATATTTCCATATACTAAATTAAAAAACCACCATTTTGGCAAAAGTTGCCAACTAATTTTTTGCAAGTGAGGGTATTATTTTTATAATGCTTTCACATAATATAAACAGTAGCGTAGAAGTGTTACTTAATATATAGTAACTCTATAATGCTATGAAGACATGACTTTCGTTGGATATTTAGAAAGTCGTGTTTTGTTTTGTTAGCAAATTAAATTTTTTTGATAAAAAAGTTTGTAAGAAGTTGCAAGTACTAAATTAATATGGTAAAATTGTTTATGTTAAATATAATTGGAGGCTAAAGATATGGCATTTAAAAATTTTAAAATATTTGAAACCAAAGTTGACGATGAAGATGTAGTAGATTATGATGAATATTACAGTACTTCAGGAGATTCTGGTAAAAAGGGTGTATCAGCTGTAGGTGGAAACAAGATGATATTAGTAGAGCCAAGGGCATATTCGGAGTCTCAACAAATAGCAGATCATTTAACTTCTAGAAATAGTGTAGTTGTTAATTTTAAGAGAGTGACAACAGACCAGTCTAAGAGGATCATTGACTTTTTGAGTGGTACATTATACGCTATAGGAGGGGACTTACAAAAAATAGGTGACGGTATTTATTTATGTACTCCTAAGAATGTTGATGTTCAAGGTCAAATAACAGAAGAAAAAACTAGTGATAATGGGGAAGAATGGTAATAAAATAATATAAGAGGGTGTCCAAGTGAGAAATTTCGATACGGTTAAAAGAGGATATGATCAAGAACAAGTAAAGTATTATTTGGATGAGATCATAAATGAATATGAAAAACTTTTAAACGCAAAAAAAGAGTCTGATAGAAAAGTTATTGAATTGTCTGAGAGATTAGAGTATTTTAAACAATTAGAGAAGACTATGAATCGTGCGATTTTTTCTGCTGAAACTACTAGTGATGAAATCAAAAAAGTAGCTAGGCAAGAAGCAGAGTCGCTTATTACAGAAGCTAAGAGAAATGCTAATAGAATTATTAATGATGCACTTCTTAAGGCTGAAAAGGCTAGTGACGATGCGGATAGATTAAAAAGAAATATTAGTCTTTTGAAACGTAGGCTCAAATCAATAATTGAAGGTCAGTTAGAAATTATCGAAGAAATGGACAAAATAGAATTTGAAAGAAATGAATATTAAGTCACTTATGTGGCTTTTTTCTAAAGGAGTGTAATATGAAAGAGTTTGTAGATATAATGGTGGATTTTTTAGTTTCAAAAAGATTTTATGGACCTATAATCGCTTTATTAGGTGGACTATTTATTTATAATATATTTAAAAGTATAATAGTAAAAATAAAATCAAGAAGAAGTAAAAAGAAGAATCATAAAAAGGAAGAAACTGTTTTAAATTTAATAAGAAATATAGTTAAATACATAATCATGGTAATAGTTTCTTTAATTATTTTAGAAATATACGGTGTTAATACAACAAGTATCATAGCCAGTCTTTCTGTAGTTGGTGTCGTTATTGGACTTGCATTTCAAGATACTCTTAAGAATATGCTATCTGGGATAATTATAATTTTTGATAATAGATATAATGTAGGAGACGTTGTTGAAATTAATGGTTTTATAGGAGAGGTAGTGTCTTTAGGCCTTCAGACCACTAAGATTCAAGCTTATACTGGGGAAATGTTTACAATTTTGAATAGTAATATTTCTACAGTTATTAATTATACTGAATCTGATACAAGACTTATATTAGATTTAGGAGTTTCTTATAAGACAGATTTATCAAAGCTAGAGAAAACTTTAAATAAAATTAAGCCTAAGTTAGAGAAGATTGAAAATGTTAATGGCCCATTAGAACTTTTGGGTGTAGATAGTTTGAGTTCTAGTCAAGTTATATATAGAATAACTATACTTTGTAAGCCTTATACTCATTTTGGAGTAAAAAGAGAGGCTCTTAAGATTATAAAAAATGCTTTTGATAAAGATAACATAGAGATACCATTTACACAGGTTGACGTGCATATAAAAGAAGATATAAAAAGAGAAACACATTCAAAAAAATAAAAAAGACTTTCTAAAAGTTATACAAATTTAAACTTACACTTTAAAAAGAGGGAATGAAATGTATATTAAGAGAAATATAGAAGAAGATATTTTAAATTTATCAAAATCTTTTCCAGCAATAATGATAACCAGTCTAAAACAACCATGAAAAATCACTAACAAATTATTTAAGTAAAAAATTGAAAAAGAATGTCACTTTTCTAGAAATCTATAAACCCCTTTAATAATAGATGAATTTCAGTATGCACCTAATAGTTTAAATTATTAAAATAATTGTTGATACTTTCTAACTGGTCACAAAGTTTTATATCTATGAAAAATATTTCAGAAAGTTTGGCAGGCAGAGTAGGAAAATCATTTGTAAATAATGGAATAGATCTGAAAAGGTACTTATATTATTATAGAGATAGATATGGTTTAGAATGCGATACCATATTAAGGCTAAATAATGGCTAATATGCATTAGTTGAAACAAAATTAAGTGAAGCACATATAGAAGAAGCAAAAAAACATTTACTTAAATTAAAGAAACTAATAGAAGAAAAACAACCTAAGTTAGGAAGTCCATTATGATGGTTGTAACCGCAACTAAGATAGCTTACAAAAGAGAGAGTGGCGTTTTAGTAGTACATATAGGATGCTTAAAAAATTAAAGGCGATTATACGCTTTTTTTCATAAAATAAAATCTTTTTAATAAAATGTTAAAAAGAGTGTTGACAAAACAATATGTTTTTAATATAATGTTATTAACAGGTGAAGAAAACCTGATAAATTATAAAATTTGATATTAACAATTTGTTGTTAAGAAAGGAGAAGAACTATGGAAATCAACTATACAAAAGAGGACTTAAAAAATATTATAAAAGCATATTATCAACAAAAAGAGAAAAAGAATATTGATGTAAGCATAATAATAAGAAAAGAACTAATTGGTTTTTACGGAACACTAAGTAGTATCACGACAATAACAATATCATATGATACAACATTATTAGGAAGAAATACCAAAGTATCAGAAATAATCAATAAAGATCAAATAATTAATATTTTTAGAGAACTATTAGAAACGGAAGGCTACACACTAGAAGACTTAGAATATACCAAAGGAATTGAAACAAGAACAGTAGGATACTATATGAATGAACATCAAGAACAGACAGCATACTTCAAAGGTATTAAAATAAGAGTAAGCAAAGAAAAAACATTAAGTAAAAAACTAAATTAATTTTTTAAAAGGTGTTATTAACAGAAAGACAATAACACAAAAGGAGGAGATAAAATGAAAGAATTACAAAAAATAAAAGAACTACTAATAGTAGTAGACATGGTGAACGGATTTGTGAAAAAAGGAGCATTAGCTGACACTTACATACAGCACATAATCGAACCAATAAAAAAGACAATAGAAGAATTTCAAGCATCACCTGAAAAAGACGTCTTTTTCATAAGAGATGCTCATCAACTTGGATGTGCAGAATTTAAAAAATTTCCAGAACATTGCATAGATGGGACATGGGAAAGTGAAATAATAGACGAACTAGCACCTTACAGTAAAGACTCAAGAACCTATAAGAAAAACTCAAGAAGCGCATTATTCGCACCTGGATTTATGAGAGACATAGACATAATGAGAAATAACTTACTAACGAGAATAGTAACAACTGGATGTTGTTCAGACCTATGCGATTTAGACTTAAGCGTACCACTAATGAACTACTTTGATCAAATGAATGATAATATAGAAATAATTGTACCACAAGATTCAATCGAAACATATGATGCACCTTGGCATAACAGAGATGAATACAACGAAATAGCATACAAAATTATGAAACAAGAAGGAATAAAACTAGTAAAAACTTTAGGAGGAAATAAATAATGAATAAAAGAGATAATTTAACATTGGTATCAGACCAATACGAATATACAATGTCACAAGTATATCTAGACAATGAAATGCAAGAAACAAAAGTAGTATTTGATGTATTTTATAGAGTAAATCCACTAAACAGTGGCTACAGCATAGCGGCAGGACTAGATGAAATAATAGACTATATAAAAAACTTTAGAATAGGAGAAAACGAAAAAGAATTTTTAAGAAAACTAGGATTCAAAGAAAACATGCTTAACTACTTAAAAAACCTGAAATTTACAGGAGACATATGGGCAATACCTGATGGGACGATGATATTTCCAAATGAACCTATCATAACAGTAAGGGCGAATGCTATAGAAGCGCAAATAATAGAAACAGCATTACTTGCAGCATTTAATCACGCAAGTTTAATCACAACTGCAACTAAAAGAATAGTAAATGAAGCAGGACCTCGTGCTGTAATGGAATTTGGAGCAAGAAGATCTAGTGGAATATATACATCAGTTGACAGTAGTAAATATGGATACTTAGGTGGATGTTCAGGAACTTCTAACTTACAAACAGGATATGAAGAAGGCTGCAAAACATTAGGAACAATGGCACATTCATTTATAGAAATGTTTGATAGTGAATACGAAGCATTCCTAGCTTATGCCAAAACATACCCTGATAGTTCAGTATTTCTAATTGATACATATGACACCCTAAGAAGCGGTTTACCTAATGCAATAAGAGTAATGAAAGAATACCTTATACCAAACGGACACAAACCAGGTGGTATTAGAATAGACAGTGGAGACTTAGCATACTTAACAAAAGAAGCAAGAAAAATACTAGATGATGAAGGATTACAAGATGCGACTATCTGTGTATCTAACGGATTAAAAGCTGAAACTATAAGAGACTTAATCCAGCAAGGAGCTTGCATAGACAGTTTTGGTGTAGGAGACAATATTGCATCTCCAATGGCACTTCAGGGAGGAGTATACAAATTAGTAGCTACTGTAAAAAATGGAGAATACATTCCAAAAATAAAACTTAGTAACGATCCGATAAAAACAACTAACCCAGGCTTCAAAAATGTCTATAGATTTTATGATAAAAATACTGGAAAAGCAATCGGAGATGTAATAACTCTTCACAACGAAATAGTAGACTTTAATGGGTACACACTAATAGATCCAATACATCCAGAAAGACAAAAAGAAATAAAAAATTACACAGTAAGAAAACTACAAGTACCAATCTTTGAAGGTGGAGAATTAGTTTATAATCAACCAAGTCTAATGGAAAGAAGAGACTACTGTATAAGTGAATTTGAAACACTATATCCAGAAATTACAAGATTAATGAATCCAGAGAAATACATAGTGGACTTATCAGAAGATTTATTAGAACTTAAAACAAATATGATTAACTCTCACACGGAATCAGTTAGAAAACTAAGGAGATAAAAATGAGAAAAGAAAAATTAGAAGAATTAAATAGCCTTATAGAAAGTTTAAGAGTAGTAAAATTTCAAAAACTAGAAACAGAAAGCCATTTCTTAAGTACTAAAACATATAACTGTACACTAAAAAATGGTGAAACTATAAAAAGAGAGAAACTACTAAAAAATAATGAAAACGGCAATGCTTCAGTAATATTGCCAGTAACAAACGAAGGAAATGTCATATTAACTGTAGAACCAAAAGTATTTACTACTCGTACAGTAGGTGTATCAGTTCCAGCAGGATACATAAATCCAGGTGAATACCCACTCCATGCTGCACGTAGAGAACTATTAGAAGAAACAGGTTATGAAGTAAGTGACATATATGAACTAGGAAGTTTCTATCAAGACACAGGTGTATCAGGTGCCCTAATAGAATACTTTCTAGGACTAAATGCCACAAAAACAGGCTCTACACACTTTGACAAAGGTGAAATAGTAAAAACATTTGAATGCACATATGAAGAAGCATTATCATTAGTAGAAATGGGACTTATCGAAGATATAAATGCAGTGCTAGTATTAGAAAGAGCGAAAAAATATATGTTAAAAAGATATTAAAATTGGTATAATAGAAAAACTATTATATAATTAATATGTACAGGAGCGAAGAATTATGAATTTAAACGAATTAATCGAGAAGTATAATGAATTAAATAGAAAAGTCGAGCAAAAAAGAAGAAACCTAGTAAGGCTTCAAGATATGTTATTTAGAACATCAAATGAAATACAAGATTTAGGAAAAGAATTAGAAACTATATCTTTCTTAATGGACTCACTAAGTGTAGATGAAGTTACTATTTATGGAGTGTTCAATACTAAAGAAATAGGAAATGTATTAGCTAAGTTAGCTACAATTATTACTGGAGTAAAATACAAATTTGCTGTTATTAAAGATTCAGAGCAAGGATTTGCATGCATACATAATCATGCTGTTTACTTTGATAGAGAAATAGCGACGCTTATAAAAGAAGATGAAAAAGAAATTACACCTAGTTGGAAATTCTGCTTTGCTTCATCAAATGAGCCAACAGAAAAAGATAAAATTTCTTATTGGAGTGAAAATGGTGGAGGATATGGAAGATGTGATATAAGAACGATGGAAGAATACAAAAAATTAACTGAATTTGATGAAAATACCAAATCATTTAAATATGAGAATATGCATGGTAAAGAAACAGTAGACTTCATTAGTGACTATCTTGTTTTTATAGCTAACTATCGTTTAGAACATGGACTAGTAGATATTAGTGAAAATGAATTGACAGAATTGATGAACATTTTCTTAGAAAATTATAAAGATAAATATTCTAATTATAAAGAAGAAAAAAGAGCTTTAGAAGAATCTATAGATTATGCTCATGAACGAAATGAGCTTATTAAAAAAAGAATACACCAAAGTTATAGTATGAAAAGAAGTTACAGAAAATTTGGAAGAAAATAAAGAAAGAAGGAGATAAAAATGAAAAAATTTGATGCTAAAAAAGAAACTGAAAAAGTTATAGAATTTATAAGAGATTATTATAAGGAAAATAATTTAGGAGGAGTTATCCTAGGAATAAGTGGTGGAAAAGATAGTGGAGTAGTCGCAGGACTATTTACTAAAGCCCTAGGTAAAGAAAACGTTATAGGAGTAACACTACCATGTCATTCTAAAGATGAAGATGCTATTGATGCAAAACTAGTAAGTGACTACTACGGGTTTGAACTAATTAACTTTGATATCACATCTTCATTTGATAGTTTTAAAACTGAACTAACTAATTTAGGAGAATTCACTGAAACAGAAACAAAAAACAGTGACATAAACTTAAAACCTAGACTTAGAATGGCTTCACTATACTATCTAGCTGCATTATATTCTGCACTTAAAGGTAAAACTTACTTAGTCGCAGGTACTTCAAACAAATGTGAACTATATGTTGGATACTTTACAAAAGGAGGAGACTCAGTACATGATATATCACCAATCGCAGACTTCACAGTAGACGAAGTAATCGCAATAGGAGAAGTACTAAATGTTCCAGAAAAAGTATTATACAAAAGTCCAAATGATGGCTTATCAAACCAAACAGATGAAGACAAACTAGGAGTTAAATACAAAGATATCGCGTCTTACATGGAAGATGAAGATAGTGTTGATGAAGGAACAAAAAAGAAAATAGAAAAATTACATAATAACAACTTACACAAATTTAACATACCAACATACAAAAGAGAAGAATAACAAATATTTTAGGTTTATATGAATTATTTAGAAGAATATAAAAAATTAAAAAAGGTATATGATGATAAAAAACAAACTACAATAGATATCTAAGTGATATGACATACACTATATTTGAAACATATATTATGGATGTTCTACCATCAAGTTTTGAAAAAACTCTAAAATTAGGAAGTTTAGAGAAAGCGAGACTAGTTACAGTTAAATTTGATATAGTTGACAAATATCATGACTTTGTAGGAAAAGGTGATGGAAACCTTATAGGAACTCTAGTATACAATAATAAAAAATATGGAACTATAAATGTTCTATTATTCCAAGAATTTATGAGTAAGATACCTGGGTATTCTTCAGAAGAATTTAATGGTCAGATACACTGCTATAATTATAAAATAGAAAGTATTATTGATTATTATTTTGAACAACTACAAGAATATGAATATTATGGAATATCATATACAAAAAAGAAATAAAAGAAAGGAATGATTTACATGAGAGTTGGTGTATACGTAGGAAGTTTTAACCCAGTACATAAGGCTCATATAAAAGTTGCCGAGTATTTAATAGAAGAAAATCTATTAGACAAAGTATTAATTATACCAACTCTAAACTACTGGGATAAACAAAACTTAATAGACATTAATGACAGAATTAATATGCTTAAATTCTATGAAAGTGATAAAATTGTCATAGATACTACCCATAATGAATTAGAATACACTTATCAAATATTAAATGAATTAAACAAAGAAACTAAAGACGAATACTATCTAATAATAGGTGCAGATAACTTGGTGAATTTTCATCTATGGAAAAACGTAAATGATATACTAAAAAACAAAATCTTAGTAATTAATAGGAATGGAATAGATACTAAAAAGTACATAAATGGTAGAGATAATTTTATAGTAGTTAATGGTTTAAAAGAAATGAAAATAAGCTCAACTGAAATAAGAGAATTTATTTCTAATAAAAATTATGATAAACTTAATATGTACTTAGACAAAGAAGTAATAGATTATATAAAGAAAAACGATTTATATGGAGGTTAATAATGGAAAACTTAATGACTGAAGTTGTAAAAAAATTAGACGAACTGCACAAAACTATAAGCACGATGGAAAGTTGTACAGGAGGCCGTGTAGCATCTGAAATAACTAATATTAGTGGTGCTAGTGATATTTTAAAATTTAGTGCAGTAACATATTCAAGTGAATATAAAATAAAAATGGGAGTATCATCTGAGACTATAGAAAAGTACACTGTATATAGTCCTAACGTTGCAAGAGAAATGAGTAAGTCCATATCAGAATTTTCTAATAGTAACTACGGTGTAGGTATAACTGGTAAAATGGATGTAATAAAAGATAAACAAAAAAGATTAGAAAACAATAAAATCTATATAAGTATATATGACAAAGATAACGACATATATTATGAAGAAATAGTAATAGGCAAATACTTAAACAGAGTAGAAAACAAAACTAAAGTAGTAAATGCTATTATAAATAAATTAATTGAAATAATAAAATAAAGGAGAGTGAAAATGATGAACACTTGGGAAACTTACTTAACAAATACCAAAGAAAAGAATTTTAACTATGAACACCTAGAAAACTTAAAAGACAATAAAACAAACTTAGTTTGCAAATATATTATGAGATGCCTAGAAATATTAGAAAACTCTGAATCATCAAAAGAAGTCTATTATTATGTAAGCGAAACAATAAAATGGAGTGATGTATCAAAATGTGGCTCAAAAGAAGACAGAAAGAAATGGAATAATCTAGGTTTTTCCTTAAGTGTTCATAACATAGCATCTTCTGAAATATATGTTTTAAATAATAAAAACTATGACGAAGTAATAAGAGTATTAATTAGAACTCATGGACTAATCGGGCAGTATATAAGAGGAGAAATAAACCTAAATAGTAATAAAGAATTATATGAATTAATAGAAAAGAAACTAATAACAAAAAGTTTGTTAAGAGAAGTACTAATTGTATTAAATAAATGTATAATCAGTGCAGTAAATGAAGAACTTTATAGTAAAGTAAAAGATGAAGTAAATAAAACTATAGATAAAATAATATCAAATAATATGGACGAACATATTAGTATTAAAGAAAGACTAAAAAGACTAAACTCTAATAAAATTGAAACAACAGACTTACTTAATGATAAACAAGTATCCTCAAAACTTGCTGAAATATTTGAAAGAACAGAGTTGTGGTATTACGAATCTGCATTAAATGGCTTTGGTATAGAAGAACAAATAAAAATATTACTGATAATATCTAACTACATAAATGAAGAAACAAGCCATATTACTTTTATTAAAATAATGAAGCAAATGTACCTAGACTATAACAAGCAAAAAACTATTAACATATATAGAAAAAGAATTCTAGAATATATGCTAAAAGAACTAAAAATTGAAGACTTACTAAATGGAAACATTAAAGAAAATGTACATGTAAAATGTGAAGTAAAAAGAGTAGGTAACACACTAACTGTCAACTTTAAGTTTTCGCCCCAAGCCACAAAACTAATAGAATTTTGTGAAGTTGCTTATACATCAAACTCTTTATATAACAAAGCAGTCTATATGCTTTATGAATTATTTGGATTTAGAAGAGATGAATATGATAGATTTTACAATGAAATAGATTATTTAAATACGATGAACTCCTCTATGAATAGCAAAAAAGTATTAGTAGACTTCATAACTGGAAAAAATATTTTAGATGTAGGTCCTGGTGGAGGAGCACTAATGAATATAATTGAAAATGAACTTCCAAATGCCAAAGTTAGTGGAATAGACATATCTAAAAACGTCATAGAAGAGTTAAATAAAAAGAAAATAACTGAATCTCATAAATGGACTTTAGTAGAAGGAGATGCGCTTAACTTAAATAATTACTTTAAAAAAGGCCAAATTGATACTATTATTTATTCATCAATAATACATGAATTATATTCTTACATTCCGTATAATGGTCATAAATTCAACATAGAAACTGTTAAAACTGCATTAAAAAGTGCAGACAGCATACTTAATGCTGGAGGAAGAATAATTATAAGAGATGGTATAAAAACCGAACCTGAGAATGTATATAGAATAATTAAATTTGTAAATATAGAAGATATAAAAATTCTAGATAACTATTGCAAAGACTTCAAAGGAAGAAAGATAACCTATGAACGTATATGTGATGATACAGTTAAAATGTTAGTAAACGATGCAATGGAATTCTTATACACTTATACTTGGGGTGAAAACTCTTATAGTCTTGAAGTAAAAGAACAATTTGGATATTTAACACCTACTGAATATATTAATCTTATAGAAGAAAATTTAAGTGGATATAAAGTTATATTCTCTGAAGCATTTTTGCAAAAAGGATATGAAGAAAACTTACTTAATAAAATAAGTATATACGATGAAAACATGAATGTAGTGAGTCTTCCTAATTCTACATTTATATTAGTAATAGAAAAGGAGTAACATATGGAGTATAAAACAGAAGAAGAATTTTTAAGGCACTATGATTCAAGTAAATTTGAAAAACTATCAGTAACAAGTGACATACTTATATTAAGTGTATCTGACAGAAAAGAGACAAACTACAGAAAACTTAGCACAAAACATTTCTCAGTATTATTAGTAAAAAGGAGTGACTTTCCATTTAAGAACAAATGGTGTTTACCAGGTGGATTCATGGGTATAGAAGAAACAAGTTTAGAATCAGCCAAAAGAATTTTAAAAAGAGAAACAAACTTAGAAAACATATATCTAGAGCAATTATATACTTTTGATGATATTAATAGAGATCCTAGAATGAGAATAATGAGTGTTTCTTACATGGCACTTGTAGACCAAAATAGGCTATTAAATAAACTTAGCGAAGAAGCCAGTTGGTTTGATATGACTATACTTGAAAGTGACAAAGAAATAAATATAACTTTTGATAATGGCAATGAAACATTCACTGTTGTAGTAGGAAAAACACTAAGAGAACTAACTACAGACAGATATGAATTTAGTGTGGTAAAAAATGAACACTTAGCATTTGACCACCCACTAGTTATAACATCTGGAATAGAAAGGCTAAAAAACAAAATAGAATATACTGATATAGTATTCAATATGATGCCAGAATATTTTACGTTAGGAGAACTCCAACAAGTTTATGAAGTTATTTTAGGAAGAAAATTATTAGATCCAGCATTTAGAAGAATAATATCAAGTAAAGTTGAAAAGACAGAAAAAGTGAAAACTGGTGGAGGACACCGCCCAAGTGTTTTGTTCAAATATAAGGTAAAAAAATGATAAAAAATATTTGTATATATTGTAATAATGACATTAAATCTAATAATTTAAAGAAAGAATTAATAGGAAAACTTGAAAAAAACAAATACAAAATTGTGAATGATAATGAAGATTTAGGCATTGCTATAGGCGGAGATGGTGCGTTCCTTAGAATGATAAAACAAACTAATTTTAATAGTGATATATTCTATATAGGTGTAAACACAGGGACACTAGGTTTTGCACAAGAAGTAAATGCAAGCGATATTGATGATTTTATAGAAAAATTAAACACCAATTCTTATAAAACAGAATATATAAGTGCTTTAGAAATAGAAATTAATGCTAATAATAAGAAAGAAAAATTATTTGCATTAAATGATGTAACAATTAGAGATAGTGAACTAAATACAACAAAGCTTAATATTGAAATAGATGATCATAAACTAGAAAAATTCGTAGGAGATGGAATATTAATTTCTACTTCATTTGGTTCAACTGCATACAACTTAAGTTTTGGTGGGGCAGTAATTTGTAATAGTCTTCATACCACTCAAATAACTCCAATCGCTCCTCTAAATTCAAAAAGCTATAGAAACTTACTCAACTCTATAGTTATTCCTCAAGACAGTATTATTTGTGTTAATCCAGAAGAAAATAAAGATAATTTAATAATAACAGTAGATGGAGAAAATAAGTTCTATGATAATGTAAAAAGTATAACAATGTATGTAAAAGACAAAAGAATAAAAATGCTAAGAGGACAAGAATACAACTTCATAGACAAAGTAAACGAAAAGTTTCTAAAATTTGAGTTTAGGTTTTTTACGATAATTATTTGACTAATATTATATTATTCAAATAGTCTTAGAAAATATCTTAACTTTTATCCATAATTTGCTATTTTGATCCATGACTAAAACTGAACATCTTTGATGCTTTATTTTTTA
>CAJUGE010000079.1 GCA_910586295.1 uncultured Bacilli bacterium
CATTATGATGAAACAAGTCCACATCTTCATATCGTTGGCGTTCCCATCAAAATTGGTGGTAAAAATGGTATGAATAAACAAGTCGGCAAAAGTGATGTATTTACTAAAGAATCACTTCGTAAACTCCAGGATAAAATGAGAATGCTTTGTATTGAATCATTCAATAAAGAATATAATCTTACAAACTCTTTAAAGGGCAAGAAAAAAGGCAGAAATCGTGATTATCATATAACAGAAATGGACGACTATATGGAAATGAAAGAGCATCTAGAAAAAAATCAAGAAAGACTAGAAATAGCTAATAAAAAATCATTAGAACTTGATAATCATACTAAAGAAGTAAAAGAGATTATAACTGATTTAAAAACAACTTTAACTTCAAAAGAGAAATATGTTTTAAAACAAGAAGATAAAGAAATGTTAGTATCTTATATTGATTCAGTTAGTAAAACAAATGAAGAATATAAGAAAATCCAAACTTTATCTGTAACTCTTAATAATGTAGATACTGAAATTAAGGAAAATCATGATAAAATCAAAACACTTACTGAAAATAATGAAGCACTTACTTTAAGAGTAGAAAATCTTACCAAAAATATTAAAAGTAAAGATAAGGAAATCGAAGAACTCAAAGAAGAAAATCACTCATTAAAAATCACATTAGAATTTTGGAAAGATAAATTTTTAAGAGTTATGTCTTTAATTAAAGATAAATTATTAGGAAAAGAAAAAGAACGAGAAAAATATTTTGATGTATCAAAAGATTTATACAAAAAAGGCATTATTAAGGAAGATACATTTAATGAGTTAAAGGATAAATATAAATTTAGTAAAGAATATGATGATAAAAGAAAAGATGATTATGATATTGAAATCTAATCATCTTTTTAACATTTAGGTAATAAAATCTTTTTTGTTCCATTAGGTGTTGTATCTTCAAGTATAGGAGATTTATGTTCCATACTCATAAAATCTAAAAATGTATGATTTAGAAAATATGTTATTGGTAAGTTTACATGGGCAAATTCCTTTGTTTCTCCATGCTTTTCTTCCTTTAAAATTTCAACTTTTTCTAGATAGGCTTTTCTTAATTGCAAGTTACCTATTTCACTAAATATCTCACTCATTGTTTTACATTTAAAATCAATTAATGCGTGTAAAAAATCACCTATTGTCATCCCAGAATTATTTAATATATTTAAAACTTCTTCATAAGTATCTGGACATATTCCTTCCCAGCCATTTGGAAATTGAAAATCATTACAATATAACAAATATAATAGTGATTGCATTTCTGTGTATGTAAATACTAATCTATCAATGCCTTCCATATTTGCATTAAAATTAGGGTTTTCTCTCATTATTGATAAATCATTATATTTTTCTTTAACAGCTTCATCTAGTTTAGGATATATAAAACCTTCCATAGGAACAGATGTAAATATATCTGCTTCTAATTTCTTTTTAAACATCATATCGTGTCCATATGAAAATAAAAAGTATTCTTGAAGCAACATAAATATTTGACTTATTTCATTATCCGTACCATTTTTTACTGCATCTTTAAAACTCATAAAGTGATCTTCATAACTTGCACCTTGCATTATTTCACTCATTGGAATACGATTACCATTTTGAGTAAAATATTCTCTTTCAAGTTCTATGTTTTTCCCTCTTATAAACGAAACTCGATTATCATACATATTCTTAAGAACATTATTTAAACTAATAGATTCCATAGTAATTCCTCCTTGTGTGGTTACTATTATACATCAATATTTATAAAAATAAATAATTTTTGGTGAATTTATCGAATTTTGTGGTAAAATATTAGTAGTGATTGATACTTATATCAATCGTCGTGGAAAAGTTGTAGATAACTACGACAACGGCACCAGATTGATAGGAAACTCGAACTTTTTATTCGAGAGTAATAAATATTAACTAGAAGTACCGTCTAGTTTTTTTTGTTATTTGGGTATTACCCGTATGTTAGATAAGAATTTAGATAACACAAAATATAAAATGAATCGTGAATATAATAATCTCCTTAAAACTATGAAAAGTGAAGCAAAAAAGATATTTAATCATAAAGTAGTATTTGATTATGATACTTACTTATATTTAATGGATTACTTAAAACAAGCTAAAGAAGCAATTAATAAAGTTTCAAAAAGTGAAGGATTATATAAAGAACTACAACAAGAGATTAAATACTATAAGGCACTATTAGCAGTTAATGACGGGAAAGATGCACAAATAAACTATTTGACCAACAAAGTTAATAAATTAGAAAATGATTATTCCTCATTTAAAAACTTTATTATCCAATTCTTACAAGCTTTAAAAGATATTTTTAGAAACATTTTATTGTTTGGAAAAGACAAAGAAAAAGATATAGTTATAACTCAAATCAAAGATTGTTATAATAACAACTTATATAACGATTCTGATATTACTTATATTACAAAAGATACATCTAAAGAAAAAGAAATGATTCAGTATTTAGAAGAAAAGGACTACGATATTTTTTAATTCGTAGTCCTTAAATACTAAATGGTGTCAATTTAGTAAACACACTTGTACATTGACATTATCAATGAACGCGTGTGATAAATATGCTCAAAGCATATAGTAAAAACATCTAAAATTTGATATAATTAGCTATGCAAAGAGAGGTGCTAAAAATGATTGAAGTATATGTTGCTAGTGCATTTTGTAAAGATAATAATGGTGGAAATAAAGCTGGAGTTGTTTTATATAAAAATGATTTAACCGAAACTGATAAAAAGAAAATTGCAAAGGAACTTGGATATGCAGAAACTGCATTTATAAATAATTCAGATAAAGCTGATTTTAAAATTGAATATTTTACACCAGCTGAAGAAGTTCCTTTATGTGGACATGCAACGATAGCAAGTTTTGGGATTTTAAAATATTTGAATAAACTATCAAAGAATAATTATACAATAGAGACTAAAAGTGGAATTTTGGAAATTAATTTAGAAGATGATGAAATATTTATGGAGCAAAATATTCCAGTTTTTTATGAAATAATTGATTATGAAGAAATTAGAAAGTGCTTTGATCTGGATTTCGTAGATATAGAATATCCAGTTTCAATTGTTTCAACAGGACTTAAAGATATATTAGTTCCAATTAAGAATGAAGATATTTTAAATAGATTAAATCCTAATTTCGATGAAATCACTAAAATAAGTAAAAAATATGATGTAGTTGGAACACATTTGTACACTTTTAATAACGATAGAATTATCTGTAGGAACTTTGCACCTTTATATGATGTGGATGAAGAATCAGCAACTGGAACATCTAATTGTGCATTAGCAGGTCTATTATTTATGAAATTAGATATGAAAAATAAACAATATGTTTTTGAACAAGGATATAGTTTAAATTCTCCATCTATTATTAAAGTTAAAATATATTCTTCAGATAATGAAAAAATAGATAAAATAGTAGTTGGTGGAAAAAGTAGATTTGTTGAAATAAAAAATATTGTTTTGTAATGAGATAGTTAGGAGACTTTTTGATGAATTATGAAAATAAGAAAATAGTTGGAATAATTGCTACTAATGTGGATGCACCTACCGCATTAAATGTAATAGGACATCTTGCAGTATCAATAGGTAAATATTCAGATAATGAAATAATGGGTAAATCATTGATTACTGATAAATCAAATGTAAATCATTTAGGTATTAGCAGATTTCCTTTTATAATAACAAAAGTAAAACCTGGAAAATTAAGAAATGCTATTGATAAGGCAAAAGAGAATCCCAATTTGTTAGTTGCAGATTATCCTAAAGATATGCTAGAAACTAGAACTGATGAAGAACTCGTTGAATCAATTACTAGCAAAAGCAATGATGATTTAGAATATTTGGGAGCTATTATTTATGGCAATACTAATGATATTAATGAAATTACTGGCAAATTCCAATTGTGGAAAATAGATTAAAGTGATATACTATAGTTAGTTAAATTTATTACTAACTATTTTCTTTTGTCTAAGGAGTTGTTGTACTTCTCTCTCTCGGGCACCATAGGGAAATTAGTCGAACTAATTCGACTTTCAAAATATAAAGGTTAATTTCGGTTAATCTTTTTTGTTTGCTTGAAAGGAGTTTGATTTAATTATGCAAATATTGAAAGAGAAATTAGAAATTTGTGAGGTAATAGAAAAGAAAATAAATTTTAATTTTTCTATTGTCAAAATATATGCTAAACTTTGTTTTGATGATATAATTAAAAAGGATGGTGCGCCAGTTCGGTGTTTAATATATAGTTGGTGTGAACCCAACATGGTAATCCTTGGCAAGGAGCCATTAGCTAGTCTTGGAGTCAAAGTCGTGAGATTAGATTTAAGCGTAGACAAGCAAGAATTCGAGCCGTA
>CAJUGE010000080.1 GCA_910586295.1 uncultured Bacilli bacterium
AAAGACATGAAGACGATAAATTCATTGTAGAAAAAGTTCATATATTTGAATTTATTGGTAGATTAATTAGACATATCCCTGAACCTAATTTTAAAACTATTAGATCTTATGGATTTTATTCTTCTAAAAGACATTCTCTTTATAACATTGCTAGAAAGATTATTAATAAAGATAAAATCCCTTTTTACAAATCTATTACTAAATGGAGAAACTTAATAGTTTTTTCATTTAAAAGAGACCCTTTAAAATGTGAATGTGATACCATTATGATTTTAGATTCTATCATCCCTAGATTGGAGTGTTAAAAATGAAAAAAAACAAAGATGAAATTGAATACATTTGTCCTAAATGTAAAACTAAAGAGTTAATACCTACTGAAATTGTAGAAATGTTAGATGCGGCAGATCAAATTGGAGTAGATACTTCTGTTCCACCAAGATTTGATTGCAGTAAATGCAATGGTAAAATGGTACCAATTTATTATATAGGAGTTAAGGGAAGAGTCTACGAATATAAGGAAAACTAATTAATTATTATTTTTTGTTAAATAGACATATAGTTTTTATATGTCTGTTTTTATATACACAAACGATTATTTATGTATTTTTTTGATGATGAACTTTCTTATAAGACAAAAAAAAAGGTTTTTAGAGCTCATCTCCAAGGTCTGTTTGTTTGATTAAACACATATCTATATATATTCTTAAAAGTAAAGAGATTTTTAACTTTTCTCATATTACTAGTTTTCAAAGCTTAGAAACATCCACTTTTCTCTTAGCTATTCTATTCTCTACACATATTCTTTGTACTATAAACATACAGAAGATTAAATTAACAGTAAAACTTCCCCCATAACTAAGAAAAGGAACTGGTACACCTGTCAATGGAATAAGTGCTAATATTCCACAGAAATTAACTACAATATGCAGTGTCATATAAACTGCAATACCATAACAAATAATAGAATTTCTTAAATTACAACCTTCCTTAGCAATTTTTACAATCCTATAAAGAATGAAAATATATCCCAAAATAAACACTATACCAAAAATCAAACCCAATTCTTCAACCATTATCGGAAAAATAAAATCAGTATGTGCCTCTGGAAGATATAAATACTTTTGAGTAGAATTTCCTGCACCTTTGCCAAACAAACCACCATTATTAAATGCAATAAAACCATTACAAACTTGATAACCAGTATCTTCTTGATATCTCGTGCAAGGCTCTCTAAATGTAAGTCTATCTTTCTGCATATCTGTCAAAAAATTACTACCACTCAAAATAAATACAACACCACAAACTAAGACTGCCCCACTAGTTATTTTAATTGTTTTAATAAGTTGATTACCTTCAAAAGGAATAGCTAAAAAAGTAAAAAACACTGTACCACCAATTATAATAGCTGTTCCTAAATCTGGTTGCATAAATACTAAGAGAAAAATCACTATAGAAACTCCTAAAGGTATAAAAAACGCATATTTAGAACGAAGTTTTTTATACAATTCACCATAAAACACTCCTAGGTATACAACTAAAACACTTTTAGCAAACTCCGAAGGTTGAAAACTAAAAGGGCCTATATCTATCCATGAACGCGCACTATTAGTAAATTCTCCATAAATTATTAAATAAATTAAAGTTCCTAAGATAAATAATAAAGCTACATGAACATATTTTTTATATTTTCTAACAGGTGTCCTTAGAATAATAAAAATACTTAATCCATAACTAGCCAAAACAAATGTAAGTTGTCTAAGAAAAAAATAATAAGGATTTGTATCGTACTTCAAAACGGCACTAACGCTAGAAGCAGAAAGTACCATCATAATACCTATTATACTATAAACTAAACACATAATAAGTAAAGGTTTATCCATTTTACTAAAAATATTTATCTTTCTCATAAGCTCTTCTATTTAATAATAACATAAATGTAAAAGCTTTTGTATACATTTTAATATTTTTGATAATTATAATACTTATATTTTACATTTTATATCATAACTTAGGTATTTCTAATGGCAAAATATAAAAAACTACATACATTATTATAGATAGTTAAAGGAGGAAAGACTATGTATTATTATGGATACAGTGGTGGTTACGGAAACTCTTATGGAATGAATTGTTGCAACCAACCTTACTACGGAAATTATGGATATGGTAATAATGGATTTGGTTATGGTGCAGCAATAATCTTAGTATTATTCATATTATTAGTCGTTGTATTTGGTGCAGGTTTCCTAAACTACAATAACAACTAAAATAGAAGAGTTTTAAACTCTTCTATTTTGTTATTTTACCACTTTCATGTTCTAAATTTTCCATTTCTATTAAACTCGCCTGATACATCGCATAAACTTTCATACTCAAGAATATAGCCTGTGCAACTTTAATATTCGCCACTTCTATCGAGCGATTTAAAATTGCATTCAAATACTCACCTCCAATAACATTTGCTATCATTAAAGACTCCTTTACAGGACTTTTTGAATCCTGTATTTTTTTTATATATAAATCTAAATTTAACAAATTATTTATTCCCCCTATCACAACTTAATAATTGTATCATATTTTGTTCTGATTGTCAATTTATTATTGATTTTTTGTGCTTTTTATTATACAATTAAAAGGTGTAGGAGTGATTAAAATGTACAAAAATTTAAAAATATTAGATGAAAAAGATAAAATGTTACATAACAAATGTGTTAATGCAACATTTCCACTAACTGACGAAGACAAAAATTTAATAAATAATGCTCTAGAATACTTAAGGCTAAGCCAAGATGAGGAAAAAGCAGAAGAATTAGGTTTACGAGCTGGAATGGGACTAGCATTCCCACAATTAGGAAGTTTAAAAAATATATTTGTAGTTTCTTATATGCAAGAAGATGGAAGTTTTCTAGAATATACTGTAATAAACCCTACTTTAATAAGTTATTCAAGTGAATTAATTTATGTAGAAGAAGGCGAAGGATGTCTAAGTGTTAACAGGGAAGTAGAAGGAATAGTTCCAAGACATGCTAGAATTACAGTAGGATATTATGACACACAAGGAAACTATAAAGAAGAAAGAGTTAGAGAAGAAATTGCTGTTGCATTTCAACACGAAATGGATCATTTAGAAGGGATTCTATTTACCGATAAAATAGATAAAAAAAATCCATACAAAAATATGGACACTATGAGAAGTATATAAACATATTTCTCTTTTCTTTTTCAAGATTTTATTTTATAATATAAATAGAATAAAGGGTGATTTATATGAAAAAAGCAAATATATTTAGATGTATATTTTGGGGATTAATAATGCTAATAGTTCTATCATTAGGAATAATTGGAGTAATATATAACGTTAATTCTTTTAATGATAATGAAAGTGATTTAAAAAGAATCATTTCGATTTTTAACAATAATACAACTATAAAAGATTATGAAAAAGTTGATACAAAAATAGAAGCCACATTAAAAGGCAAGAATATTATAGTTGAAGTAAAATCGACAACAGATAAAGTATATAAATTTAATTTTAAAAGAAATTATTTAGAAACTAATATAGAAAAAGATGATTCAATCGGAAACATAATTGTAATGGTTTTAGCGGATTCAATTTCTGTTAATCATGGTGGATTTGAAGGAGACACATATAATTCATTTACTAATCAAAGTGTATATAATTATACTTTAGACCAAGGTATAGAGTATAATGAAAAAAATTCTAAATACAGAATAAAAATAAATTTAGAAAATGCTATATCAAAAACACTTGATATAGACAACGAATATTAAAAATAGTAAGGATGTTTATCTTCACTATTTTTTCTTTATAGTTAAATACAAACACCCTTTACTCGTAATATAACAAAGAGACTATAAAGTGTCAAAAGTTATTCCTTTAATAGTCTCATTTTTTATAAAATTAATAATCATTAAATTAATTTTATCATAATTTGCTTCTCCATTATCTAAAGGTATTTTTAGAAATTTACTTATCTTTATATATTCTTCTATAATAAGTTCTTTATCAAAACTATCTAATCCAAAAAACTGCTGAAGTTTATTTTTATATAAATCATTAAGTTTTCCTAGTATATGAATAGCAACAGCATCCAAAGGTAAAACCTCTTCCTTTATTATAGTCATACTAGCCAAATTTAATGCTGTCTCCATGTCTTGAAATTTAGGCCACAAAACACCAGGGGTATCTATCAAGTCTATTTTATCATTTATTTTTATAGTACTAAGACTTTTAGTTACACCAGGTTTATTACCAACAACAGTAACTTTCTTATTAACTAATTTATTTATTAAAGTACTTTTTCCAACATTAGATACCCCTACTATCATAACACGAGCTCTTTTAGGTAACAATCCTTTACCCTTTCTCTTTTCATTTATAGGTTTCATAAGTACATTTACTTTATTTATTAGTTCAGTTTTAACTTTAGAATTATTGATATCACTTAATATCACTTCATATCCTAAATTTTCATAATACTTCTTCCATTTACCTGTTAGTTCCTTATCACATAAATCATACTTACTCATTAAAATTATTTTTTTCTTATTAACTGTAAAATCATTTATATCTGGTATAAATGAACTCTTTGGTATTCTAGCATCTATTACATGGACAACTACATCCACTAAATCTATTGTTTCTCTAATAAGTCTTTTAGTTTTTGCCATATGTCCAGGATACCAGTTTATATTTGTCGAATTTTGTCGATTGTTCATTATTCTCACTTCCTATCTTCTATCACTCTTACTTCTATGCCAATAACTCCATATTTATCTTGTTCTTCTTTAGAATAATATTTATCCATATCTTTAGGATTTGCAATATCATTTATATCATATCCCATTGATATTTTATCAAAATATTTATATAATTCATCAAAATTTGAATATTTGTATAATCTTACTATTTCAACTATTATGACTTCTAATGTTGTTCTATTTGTAAACTCTATCAAATCTTTTTCCTTTAGCAGCTGTCTTTTTTCATCATTTAATCGCAATTCTATGGTTTTTGTTCCATCTTTTATACGATTAAATGGGGCATTATTTAAATTCATATTATGTGTTGTTTTCATACTTATCCTCCACAATTAATTATTTTTTAATTTTCGTAATCATAATCCCATAAGCTTAATTTACCATTTACTTCAATAGGATTTATTTTTTCAACATTTTCTATTTTAAATCCATATCCGTCCCAGTCACCTTTATTAATTAATCCTTTATATACAACAGGATCTTTTTTACACATTTTTTGCGCAAATTCTTCATCTACATATATGCAGTCTGTAATAATTGCTTTTGCAATTATTTGACCAACAGGATATTCTAAATTTAAATGTTTGAATCTATTCATTGCTTTTTTATCTATACTTTTACCAACGTGAATTAATATATCTCCACGATATTTAGTTTTCCAAGTTCTAAATTCATACTCTTTATAGCCTTCAGCAATTAATGTTGCCCACGGTTGCTTTATAGTTATAACTTTCATTTTTACCTCCATTAATTTTTTTCATTCATCTATATAAATTCTCTAAAACTTTAGTAAGACAATCGTCAGCAGTTTTATCAGTATCTGAAAATCTTATTCTAACTAATTTTCCATTTACCTTAAATATATAAGGATTTTTTGCTTTCATTATAAAATCCAATATTCTTTCTTCACTAGGCTTTCTTCTATCTATCTTTATATCCGTTATTTCATCCACTTCTTCTAATTTTACATCATCAAGATTTACATTTCTACAACGTTCTAATTTTTCTGCTAATTCTTTAATATTAGATTTATTCATAAAATCACACTCCAACCTGATTATATATTTAAATGTATATAATGTTAAATGTGTGATTACACTTTTTATAGATTAATTATCATTATTTCACTCATTTTTTAAATCTTCTTTAGATAATTCATATATTTCTTTCTCATCTTTAATTATTTTAATCAGCTCTTCTTTAGTAGGTAAATAAGTTAAATACTTAGAAGCATATACATTTTTTATTTCATCCCCTAGAGTCATTTCAACTACTGCATCGTCTTTATCAGCACATAATAGTATTCCGATTGGCTCATTTTCTCCTTCTATCATTTGAGTCTTTTTATAATAATTAACATACATTTGCATTTGACCGATATCTTGATGAGTAAGTTTTCCTATCTTTAAATCTATTATTACAAAACACTTTGCTAATCTATTATAAAATATCAAATCCGGATAATAATATTCTGCACCTATCTTAATTCTTTGTTGACTTGCAACAAATGAGAATCCTCTACCAAGCTCTAATAAAAACTCTGTTAAATGTGATAATAACGCACTTTCTAAATCTGTTTCTAAATAGTTTTTATTTTCTTTTAGACCAGCAAATTCAAATATATATGGTGATTTTAATATTTCTTCTGGCTCACGTTCAATAATTCCCTTTTTGGATTCATTAATTATCATATTTTTGTCGGGAGAGATTAAATATCTGTCATATAATTTAGTATTTATTTGTCTACGCAGTTCTCTACAACCCCAATTAGATTTGATAGATTCTAATTCATAAAAATCTCTTTCTTCTTTTCTATCTATTTTTATTAATTCTTGAAAATGAGCCCAAGATAATTCGGTCGACACTGTCGACCATATTGGATACATTTCATAAAATCTTCGCATTCTTCTAATACTTACTGAAGAAAAACCACTTCCGAACTCTTTTGTTAATTTAGAAGATAAAACATCAATTATCTTTTTTCCATAACTTGCTTTTGTACTATTTTCTGATAATTCATAAGTTATTTTACCAACATACCAATATACTTCTGTCATCGTATTATCAATATGTTTAAACATCTTTTCTCTAGCTGTTATTATTTTATTTCGTATATCTTGATAAATATTTTCAACACCAATTAACTCATTTTCGTTATTTACTGCTATATCATTTTCCTTTTTCAAAATTATCACATCCTTTATTTTTTTGTAGGGGTTTAAATGTCGTAATCACCTTTTGAATTCCTATAATAAAATTCATTAAATTTGCTATGATTTTATGATTTTTTAGTGATTTTTGCTTCTTTTTAGCCAAAATGTGTAAGATCTAAATTCGTGGAATCTCTGTATTTATAAGGCGTTGCTAAGGGGTTTAAATAATTCGTAATCAACCAATTTATTGTATTTTTATCATTCATTTTATTTCACTTCCTTTTTCTAGTTTAAATATTCATCAATTATTTTTAATAAATTTTCTTTATTTTCTTCAAATTGTTTTTTTCTATGTCCATTAGCACCAGATGGATGAGGAAAACCCAACAAACATTGTTCTCTTTTTATTAAATTCTCACTTATCATCAATTCCAAAACTTCTTCAACAGCTTTTCCTAGTGGAATTATTAAAGTATTTGGTAATTTCTCAACTTCTTTGTAAAAATAATTTTTCAAATAATTTCTTAGTATTTCACTATCTAATATTTTAGGACTTGAACCAGTATAATTTTTATTGTTTACAAAAATTGGGTATGGAATCATCGAAGTAGTATGAATTAGCTCATCTTGATTTTCAAATAAATCTAAACAAGAATTAAGATGAAGTTTTTTATTTAAATTTAAGTCATCTAACATTTCTATCAAATTCTTCCTCATACTACCAGCAAATCGAGAATTTCTTTTACATTCTTTTTTTATCACTTCATGATTTAATTTGTTTATTAACCCTTCATGAGCTGTTTTATATGCAATACTTGTTTGTGTCCATCCAGGTGTTATTCCAACTATAAATACTTTAGCCTTTTCATTAATAATTTCGTTATGAGGGGCATAATAAATTTTCATATTATTTTTACTGAATAATTCAAATTTTTTATTTAGAATATCCTCTTTTTCAAAACTATTTAACTTTTCTATCTCATTGCAATATTTATCGAACATATTTTATCACTTACTTTCTTCTTTAATCCCAAATGTGTAAAAACTTTTTTGACTAATACCTTTATTTATAAGGGATTGTGATAGGTTTTGCTAAAATCCGTATCGCCCAGTTGATATTTGTCGAATTTTGTCGATTGTCCATTTAAATCACTCCTTTTTTTGAGTTTGATGATAAAAAATGTATTTCATAATCATCAATTAGTTGTTCTATCATACTATTAAGCTGATTTACCAATTCTTTGTCATTTCTATTAATTGCTTCATAGTAACATTTTAGACCTATTAATAGTAATTGTGCTCTATCATAAGATGGAATTATACTTTGCATAACATTATAATATTCTTCTAACGAATGTTTTCGTCTTGCACTAAGTAATTTTCCTTCCGTAATTCTATTAAGTTTATATGCAAAATTTGGAGATAAAGCATTATTAGTTACTTTATCAGTTTCTAACACATTATATAATTCTTCTAATCCTCGACCATCATTCTCTTGTATCTTTTTACTATTATCTAATCTATAATATACAATTCCATCAATCGTTCTTAGCGATTCGCTTATTGGTATTTTTGCTTGTAAAAAACCAGTACTAATAATAACATTTCCTGAATCATCTAATTGGATTTCACTAACAGACAAATGTCCAATTTCATGAGCTATTATTTGTCTAAGAATCGAACTTAACTCCATATTTACATTTGATACATTTAAATACTTTCGCGGTAATTTAATATTCATAATATTATGAAATGCCTCATAAGAAGCAGAGGATTTTTGCAAATCACATTCACTATACTCAACACATAAATTTTGTAAATTTCTTTGCAGAACTGAATTAGGAAAACCGTATAGATTATTATTTTCTAAATACTTTTTACCAACATTGTATATAAATTGTTTAATTTCATTTAAACTTTGTGAAGATTCAACTATTTTAGTTAGTATTCTATTCTTAACTACATCTGAGACAGGAATAATTTCATTATTATTTTCAACGTAAAAATGTAATTCACGTGAAAGGATATCGCTACCTAATAATATCTGCATATCTTCATACTTAAAAGTATCTAACTCAACAATTATTTTAGTCATAAATTACCTCCTTTGTTATCTAGGTAGTGTGTAAGGTTTATACCACTACCACTTGTTTTTCTCTTATAGTTCCTAGGTTTATATCCTAGGAACTTAATACCTCCCCTTAAGGGAATGTATTTTTATATATTTTTTATTATTTTAGTCTATCAAAAAATGAC
>CAJUGE010000081.1 GCA_910586295.1 uncultured Bacilli bacterium
CTTTATCTTCCATTTAGTAATAATGGCATTGGTAAAGCAACTAAAATGTGTGACAAACTATCATTACCACCTTATTGTTGTAATAATTGTCCACATAGATCATCATGTACCAATTGGCACATTTACTATAATGCTAAAGAAATGTGGAAGTTGTTTGAACCTGATTAAAATAAACAAAGTGATCTTTGAAAAATAAAAAACACTAAAATAATATACAGGGAGAGTTTCGGCTTAAAACATAAAAACAATGCGGTTGAATATAGAGGGATTTCTTATATTATCTAGCATTAAGTCAAATTAGGGAAAATTTCTGGAAATCTAATAATTTACTATTAAAACATTAAAAACTATGGTATAATTTGAATGAGGTGAAAATAATGGATAAAAATTTAAATCCCATAAATACAGAACAATTTATTGGTAGAGATGGAAAACCATATTCTTCTATGGAAGAATTATCTCGTGCTGATGCAATGTATGAAAACAGACAAGTCATGCAAAGTTCAATACCTGATATTGATTTAAATAAAAGTTTAAATCCTATAGGTACAGAACAATTTATTGGTAGGGATGGGAAACCATATTCTTCTATGGAAGAATTATCTCGTGCTGATGCAATGTATGAAAACAGACAAATTATGCAAGGTTCAATACCTGATATTGATGAGTTTGAAAATCATCGTAAACATAGATAATATATTATCTATTATGATTAAATACACTTGCATAATGATTATGTCATTATGCAAGTGTGTTTACTAAATTGACACCATTTAGTATATAAGGACTACGATTTTAAAAATAATCGTAGTCCTTTTCTTCGATATAATTAGTTAATTCTTTCTCTTTTGATGTATCTTTAACAATATCATTTATATCAGTTTCACTATATAAATGCTTGTCATAACATTCTTTTAATTGTTCACTAACTAAATCTTTTTCTTTATCAGTACCAATAGATAACATTTTCTTAAATATACCTTTTAGTAATTGAAGTAAATTAGAAATAAAACTTTTTAACGAGTTATATTTGGTATTTACTTCTTCAAGTTCTTTCTTTAAATATTTTATTTCATTATCTTTTTCATCATTAACTGCTAAAAATGCTTTATAGTATTTAATTTCTTTTTCTAACTCTTTATAAAGTCCTTCACTTTTGGCAACCTTATTAACTGCCTCATTTGCTTGTTTTAAATATTCCATTAGTTCTAAATAGCTATTATAATCAAATACTATCTTCTTATTTAAGATACCTTTTGTTTTGCTCTCCATTTTATTAATAAGTGTTCTATATTTTCTGTTGAGTTCCCATTTGGCATTATCTAAATCTTTATTAAATATTCTAGTTACTTGTTTTAGTTGTCTTGGACTAAGGTTTTTTACACCTGTATTTTTTGTCCTCTTTCCAATTTAAATCCATTTTTATTTAATCGGTTACAATATTTATCTTGTAATTCACTTAAATGAATACTATTTTTGATATATGCCTTTTTAGAAATAGAATATCTTTCCTTATTAACTCTTTTATCAAACTTTTTAACGAGTGGTACTACAACTAAATGAATATGGGGAGTTTTCTCATCCATGTGTTATAGGTAGTTAATTATTATGGGAAGTTGAAGAAAAAATCCTATATAAATGAATTGTACCCCGTTTAATGGACAATAAAATAAAACACACTTCAATATAGTTTGTGAATATTATAAACTGATATCAGAAAGGAGATATCAGTTTTAATTATGAAAGAACATATAAATAATATTGAGGAATTTAAAAAGTATGCTACATCTTCTTTTGTTCCCAATTATTTTAAAAATTATGTTAATGCTCTAGAATTAGGTGAACTAAAATGGTTTTACGAACAAGTTAAAAATGTTTTAGCAATTTTAACTGATGAAGGATATTTGATTTATAAATTTCAGTGGATTCGTGTAAGAGAATTTAGAGATTTAACTAAAGAAATTTATATTGAATATTTATATAATCCTGAAGGTGTTAAATTTAACATTTTTTAACCTGGTTGGGAAGAAAAATTAGATGATAAATATCAATATGATAAAGATGTTTTAAGATTTTATAGATTATCTTAATCATCTTTTTTCTTTGTGTTAAGTGAATAAATACCTGTAATAGAATATTGATAATATTCTACAGGTGTTAATTTAGCTAATCCCCATTGTTGTCTTTCGTTATTATAATAATACATATAATTATCAATAACTTCTTTAACATCTTCAAATGTTTTACAACTACTTAAATCTATTTCATCCTTTATATGTCCATGAAAGGATTCTTGAGCAGCATTGTCCCAACAATTCGCTTTTCTTGACATTGACTGTCTTAGATTATTGTTATTAAGTAAATCTTTAAATAATACTACTTTATAATGTATTCCTTGATCTGAATGTATTAATGAATCTGTTTTAAGTTCCTTCTTATGATTTTTAATA
>CAJUGE010000082.1 GCA_910586295.1 uncultured Bacilli bacterium
ATATGGAGTAAAGAAGAGTTTAAAGATTATATGAAAAGCCGTATGCAGGAAAACTGCACGTACGGTTTTGTGAGGGGCGATAGACTAACCTCTCATTAAAACAAAAGAAAGAGAGGTGGGGTCGAGTTGTCTACTCGACTGGTGAGAGTGAAGAAGATACCTTATGGAGTGATAGATTTTAAGAAATTAATAGAGAGCAATAGTATATATGTAGATAAGACAATATATTTAAGTAAGTTATAGAATGAAAAAGATATACTTATATATTTAAAGCCAGGAAGGTTTGGTAAGTCATTATTTACAAGTATGATGTATTATTATTATGACGTAAATAGTGTCAGTTTGTTTGAAACATTGTTTAATGGTACATATGTATATGATAATCCAACTCCCAATAAGAATAATTATTGTGTTTTGAAGTTTGATTTTAGTGGGATACCTACAGAGAAATATAGAGAAGTGAAAGAGTATGAAAGAATATATAATAATATAGTTATAAGTGGGCTTAAGCTATTCAATGAGCATTATAATACTAATATAAGCATTGCTGATGTATCACTTACTGCTTCAGAAATATTAGATAATTTTATAATTGATTTTAATGCTTTAAAGTTAGAGCATAAATTGTATATCTTGATAGATGAGTATGATAATTTTACAAATGGAATACTTGATGGAGACGCGAGTTTATTTAAGAATGTATTAGATAATAATGGATTTGTAAAATCATTTTATGCAGTTATAAAGAAATATGTGGGTTTAGGTATAGTAGATAGATTCTTTGCAACAGGGATATGTCCAATAACATTAAATAGTATGACGACAGGATTTAATATAGCAACAGATATAAGTACTAGTCCAGAATATAATAGTATGATAGGTTTAACTCCAGAAGAAGTTAATGAGTTATTTAAAGAGTTAAATTTAAGTGAAGAAGAACATAATAAAATATTTAATCTAATGCTAGCCCAGTATGATGGATATAGATTTAATGAAGATAAAGAAGAAAGGGTATTTAATGCAACATTAGTAATGTATTTTTTTAGTAAGTATATAGAGAATAAAGAAATACCTAAAAGATTATATGATAATAATATAGTAGTAAATTATGGGAAGATAGATAATATACTAAAACTTCAAGGTAATACTTATTATAAAGAAATAATAAGTGATATATTAGATAATCATAAGATAATAGGAAGGTTAAAGACACAGTTTAATCTTGTAGAAGATTTTAGCAGGAATGATATAATAAGTTTATTATATTATTTTGGTTATTTGACTATAGATGGAACAGATGATTTGGATATAGTATTTAAAGTACCTAATCAAATAATGATAGATAAATTATTTTGTTAAGATGTTGAAAGATATAGATATAGTATTAGAAGATTTAAGAATAAGAGAATGTATAAAAGAAGTAAGTGAAACAGGTAAGATAGATAAGATAACAGAATATGTAAGTGATATATTAAATAATAGTAGTAATAGAATATTTATGAAGTTTGATGAAAAGTATGTAGAATTAATATATAAAATATTACTAAGAAATACAATGAAGTTTAAGACTTATATAGAGTATCCTTGTAATTTAGGGTTTGCAGATATATATGTAGTAGGAAATAAAGAATATACTAAACATGATATAATGATAGAACTTAAATATATAAAGAAGAGTGAGTGTAGTGATAATATATTAGAAAGTAAGAGAGAAGAAGCATTAGCTGAGTTAAATAAATATATAAAAGATGATAGAATTAATAAAGAAAATCTTATAAGATATATAGTAATATTTAGTGGAAGTGAAGTAAAGTTATTAGAAAGTATAGAGTGAGTCTATGCTTTTTTCTAAAATCTTGATTGACTACTACACATAGTTTGTTATATAATGGTATAGTAAGGATAGGAGGAGTTTATGAATAATTTGATTATTTCTTTGAAGAGGTTTTTTGGTAATAAGAATACTGTAACAATAATATGTGTTTTGGCTATTGTACTTATATTGTATTTTGCTTATAATTATAGAATTAAACAGGCTACTCAACCTTTAAGAGTACCTTATGCAAGACAGGAGATTCAACCAAGAACTGAAATTAAAGAAGATATGATAGGTTATGTAGAAATACCTAAAAAGATGGTTACTACTAATACTATTACTAATGTCAATGATATATTAGGAATGTTTGCTAATTATAATACTGTTATTCCATCTGGAAGCTTATTTTATAGAAGCACTTTAGTTACTTGGGATCAAATGCCAGATTCTGCATGGTCTGATATCCCTAATGGTTACACAGTTGTTAGTTTAAATGTTAATACTGAAACTACATATGGTAATTCAATTTTTCCTGGAAATTATATAGATTTATATTATGTGGCACACGATAGTAATGGTAAATTACTTTTAGGAAAATTAATAGAAAGTATAGAAGTTTTGGCCGTTAAAGATGGCTCTGGTAATCATGTGTTTGAAAATAGTTCGGATTTGAAAGCACCTTCATCATTGATATTTGCGGTTCCAGAAGATATGCATTTGCTTTTAAGAAAAGCTGGATATTTAAGTGGTGAGATTATTCCTGTACCAAGAAATGCTAGTTATAGTGAAAATCCTGGTGCGACTGTTGTTAGTAGTGAATATATAGAAGATTTTATTTTAAGTCAAACTGTAATTTTACCTGAACAAGGTGGTTCTACTAGTGGCGATAATACTAGACCTGGTACAATTCAATAATTTATAATAAAAAGTGGGTGAGAAATTAATGAATAATTCTATATTTGATCAAATTGATTTTGGTCCTTTAAAGGATTTATTAGATAATGATGATATAACAGATATTTCATTTTCTAATGGTGCTCAGGTACATGTAAAAACACTTAGTAAGGGTGTTTTTCAAATAAATAGGCCAGAAATTAATAATCAACTTATGGAAAAGATAGCGTTCCAATGTTCTAATGTGATGGGTAAAACTTTTAATATGGCACATCCAATGCTTGATGCTGAGAGTGCAGAATTGCGTCTTAACTTTGTTCATGAGAGTATAGCAACTAATGGAATTGCTTGTGTTATTCGTAAGACTCCTGCTAAGATTAGACTTAATAAAGAAAAATTGCTTAATGAGGATTATGTTTCTTTGCCTCTACATGACTTTTTGTTTAAGTGTGTTGAAGGACACTGCAATATAATTGTTAGTGGAGAAACTGGTAGTGGTAAAACAGAGTTTGTTAAATATTTAGCTAGTCACATTGCTGAAAATGAGAAAATAATAACTATTGAAGATACTTTGGAATTACACTTGGATAGAATATTTCCTCATAGAGATATAGTGGCTATGAAAACTAATAATATAGCAAGTTATAGTGACATACTAGTTGCTTGCATGAGACAAAACCCTAAGTGGATATTACTTTCAGAAGTACGTAGTGCTGAGGCAGTTACAGCAGTTAGAAACTCTATAAGTAGTGGTCATAATATTTTATCTACAATTCACTCTGAGAAAGCTAGTGGTATTCCTATGCGTCTTTATAGCTTACTTGAAACAAACTTAGATGTAGAGCAATTTCTAAAAACTATGCATAGATATATTCATTTGGGAGTGCATATTAAAGGGTATATGTCAAAGAAATATGGTAGATTTCAAAGAGAAATAGTTGAAGTTGCAGAGTTTTATGTTGATAAAGATAATAAAGCTTGTACTAATGTTTTGTTTAGTAAAGGGATGGATGGAAATGAAAGTTATCATAATCCAAGTCCATACTTGCTAGATTATTTGGGAGCACAGGGTATATATTTACCTAAGGAGACTTTTGTAAGAGAAGGAAATCAGTTAAAAGAAGCTACAGTGCAAAGTGTTCCTGTTAATTAGATTTATGGAAAAAAGTGAGGTGAACTTATGTATATAGAGATTTTAGTAATATTTTTTATTCTAGTATTTATGATATTATATAGAAAAAATACTGGTGGAAAGTTTTATAAATATATTGCTAATGGAGTAGCTGATGTTTATGATAAGTATGCACCTTATTCATTTAAAATGGTAAGAGAAAAGACTAAAGAGTTAGGGCAAGAGTATACTCCAAGACAGTATATGATTCAAATAGCAGTGTTCGCAGGTGGTGCGGCTATAATAACCTATTTGTATTTTTATAGTATTATAATTGCTATTATTTACGCTGTTATTGCTGTTTTGTTTATACCGTATTTAGCATATTTACGATGTAATAAGGTTTATAGTGAATATTTATTTGAGCAAATACAAGTATATTCTACAAATGTTATAATGGAATTTAATACTACTCAGTCATTTGTTAAATCATTAGAGGGCGTTAGAGATAGTGGAGTTTTGGAAGATCCTGTTCTACATGATGTAACTGAGATGATTTCTATTGCTTATGCTAGTTCTTCGATAGATGATGCGATTGATTATTTTAATGCTAAGTATGATTATTACATTATTAGAAATATGCATCAATTGTTTTTACAAATAACTAAAGAAGGTTCTAAGGATTCTGGTGAAGCATTGGAAGGTATGAGCCAAGATATAGATTCCTTAGTAGAAAGTGTATATAGAGATAGAATTGATAGAGCTAACTTTCATAAACAATTTCTTACATTTGGAGTTGCATTATATTTTTTAGTTTCTTTAATTCAGTTGTTATTGGGGAATGATAGTTATTTGGCACTTATAAGTACTTGGTATGTTCAAATATTACTTCATCTAGTTGTAATAATTAATTCTTATTTTCTTCTTTCAGGAGAAAAATATTATAATGAGGATGTGGGTGCAGAATGATGATTGAAATTGGTATTATAGGTTTATTATTAGTTTTTATATTATTTGCTCAAGGTAAGATAGATGGTAATAAATTTATAAAGGATAATGAAAAACTTTTTAAATTACTTAAAGAAGATGATTATGATTTTTTAGTAGCTGCTAGATATGGTGATGGAGTAGATGCTAATGCTTTGTTTGAAAAAAGAGTCAAGGATGGGCTTTTAATATTAGTGTTATTAGTTGTTATTTTTATTGCGAATTTGAATTTTTTAAGTTTAGTTATTTGTTTTATAATTTCTTATTTAGTATTTAAGAATGGTTATACTAAGTTAAAAGGTTATTATAAGAAACATTTACATGAAATAGATATGTTACTTCCATATTATTTAAAGAGCTTGGAGATTTTAATTCAACATTATACTGTGCCAGTAGCACTTTCTAAGAGTATTGATCAAGCTCCACCTATATTTAAAGATGGTTTAAAAGAATTGATTGGTAGTATAAATGCAGGTGATTCTACAATTGATCCTTATATGGCTTTTGCTATTAGATACCCTGTTAGAGATTCTATGAGAATGATGAGACTTTTATATAGACTAGGATTAGGTAATCAAGAAAGAAAACAGGAACAATTAATTATGTTTTCTAGAACTATTTCTAGTTTACAATCTAAGAGTAGAGATATGAAATATAAGGAGCGTCTAGAAAAGATGGAGAGAAAAACTATGGTTATGCTTTCTACTACAGGTGCTGGGGTAATGGTTATATTGGTTATCGCTATACTTCAGATGTTTACTCAAGTTTAGAATTAAAGTACACTGTTTGGTGTATTTTTCTTTTGTATAGAAATGTAAGAGAAGTTATTTATATATTAAATTTGAAAGAGTACTTTATGTTGGTGATGATGTAGTAGAGCATTACTCTTTGTTTATGGTTATGTTTTGTAAAGTAAATTGTTAATAAATGTAAATAAATTTAAAACTATTTACTTTTCTTTTTATATTTTTGTGACTTGCAAATGAAAATGTCCTATTTTTAAAATTAGTTTGCAAATAAAAATGTCGTATTATAATATATGAGATATAATATAATTATACGTTGTTTGCAAATGAAAATGTCTCCGTCAAAAAGAGTTGGTTCAAAAGCC
>CAJUGE010000083.1 GCA_910586295.1 uncultured Bacilli bacterium
ACATTAATTTCAGCAGGTGTAGTTATGATGTATAATGAAAGAAATTCTATGAAAAAAAATAAAATGGTTAAAAAAGGAAAACAATTTATTAAAAAGATGGGAATTATTTAATAATTCCCATCTTTGCTAGTACGACAGGCATGTCGTTTAGCTAATCGGTGAAAGTCCGTAGTGGAGGTATATATCGCCAACCACATAGAGAAGCACAAGCGTTCCACCGTGAGGCGAGACGTGAAGGAAGTGTGTATCAAAATCTTGGCTCGATGAACAAAAACTTAATACCAAGGCTGTATAAGAGGGTAAGACTACTAGACAAGCCAAAGCCCAAAAGATATGCGTAACCTTATGCAGTAAATTAAGCGAGTAAAAGAGGAAAGTTAAACGACTTATCCTGTGAGGTCTTGTGGACACTAGAAATAGTGGTCGAAAAAGGTTTATCACAAGAAGTCAGCAGAGGTCATAGTAGAAAAGAATTTTTTTTTCGAAGGACTGAACAATTTGTAGTGTTTTCACTACCATAAATTTAGTGATAGATAAAAGTTAGAATGTGTTAATGAGGAGAGTATAGGCGTATCCTAGAGGGTTACTCAAAATCAATGATTTATCTATCTACGGAAAGGAAAGAGAAAACAGAATATGGAACTTTTAGAACAAATTTTAGCCAAAGAGAACTTAAACAAGGCATATAAGAAAGTATATCAAAACAAAGGAGTGGCAGGAGTAGACGGAATAACAGTAGAAGAAGTAGCAGACTACATCAAAGAAAACAAAGACAGAATAGCAGGCAAAATAAGGAAAAGACAATATAAGCCACAAGCAGTAAAAAGAGTTCAAATACCAAAAGAAAATGGGCAGAAAAGAAATCTAGGAATACCAACAGTAATGGATAGGATAATACAACAAGCAATAGTACAAGTATTGACACCAATATTTGAAGAACAGTTTCACGAAAACAGCTATGGATTTAGACCAGGAAGAAGCTGTGAAAAAGCAGTAATAAAAGTATTAGAATATCTAAACAATGGATATGACTGGATAGTAGACATAGACTTAGAGAAATACTTTGACACAGTAAATCAGGATAGACTAATCACAATAATAGGAAAGACAATAAAAGATGGAGACGTTGTGTCACTAATAAGAAAATATCTAGTGCAGGAGTAATGGTAAATGGAGTAAAAATGGAAACAAAAGTAGGAACACCACAAGGAGGAAATTTAAGTCCATTACTAAGCAATATAATGTTAAATGAACTAGACAAAGAACTTGAAGCAAGGGGCTTAAACTTTGTAAGATATGCGGACGACTGTATCATACTTGTTAAAAGTGAAAAAGCAGCGAACCGAGTGCTAACATCAATAACAAAATATATTGAGAAGAACCTAGGATTAAAAGTAAATGCAGAAAAGAGTAAAGTAACGAGACCAACACAAACAAAATATTTAAGTTTTAGTTTTTGGGCAACAAAAGGAGGAAAATGGAAACCAAAGCCACATATAAAAGCATATCAAAAGTTAATTAGGGAACTAAAACAACTTACTAAAAGAAGTTGGAGTATAAGTTTAGACGAGAGAATAAAGAAAATCAATTATCTAGTAAGAGGTTGGGTAAATTACTTTAGAATAGCAAATATGAGGCAGAAACTAGCAGATATAGACGAACATTTAAGAACGAGAATAAGAACGATAATCTGGAAACAATGGAAAGTACCAACAAGAAAAGAAAAAGCCTTAATAAAACTAGGAATAGAAAGGAAATTAGCACATAACATAGCAAATACGAGAAAAGGCTATCAGCTAATATGTAAAACAGATTGGTTAAAATTTGCTATCAATAATGAAAGACTAAGAAAAAGAGGTCTAGTATTTCTACTAGACCAATACACAAAAGTACATATTGAATGTACAAATTGAACCGCTGTATGCCCGAACGGCACGTACAGTGGTGTGAGAGGGAATAAATAAAATAATTATTTATTCTCTACTCGATTAAAAGTTAAATAAAAAAGCGAAATATCAAATAAGAGATATTTCGCTTTTTATGTTATAAAGAACGTATATAAAGCAAAATGCTTAAAATAGTAATTAAATAAAAATGGAAAAACTAAAAGTTTTTTCTATATTAGTTTACAATAGATATGTCACAGTAAGAAATAAAAAAGGAAATACCGATATGATATAATGTTTTTAACGACAAAAACTAATATCGAAAGAAGGTATTTCCTATGAATAGTATAACACAAGATATAA
>CAJUGE010000084.1 GCA_910586295.1 uncultured Bacilli bacterium
AGATTATATGAAAAGCCGTATGCAGGAAAACTGCACGTACGGTTTTGTGAGGGGCGATAGACTAACCTCTCATTAAAACAAAAGAAAGAGAGGTGGGGTCGAGTTGTCTACTCGACTGTTGAACATGACAGTGAATAAAGCATATAAATTCAGGTTATATCCAAGTGAAGAACAAAAAGTATTAATACATAAGACATTTGGATGTAATAGATTATTATATAATAAAATGCTTTCAATAATGTGGACATAAAGATAAAAGCATGAAATACTTAAATAAGAGAGAATACCACTGCAGTGAATGTGGAAATAAAATAGATAGAGACATAAATGCGAGTCAGAACTTAATATATGAAGGAATAAAGTTATTAATGAAAAATAAACTAATACAAGTGTAAAAGACACTTTAAAATAGATAAAACTAAGTAGGGTGGCGACCGTCCGAAATTGGCCTGTGGAGGATGAGAATTTAGTGAAGCAGGAATCCAAACTCGTGAGGGTTAGGGGAATGAATTTATTCATTCTTTTGTTTTCTTCTAAATGTATGAGGAATATAAAAAAAGGACTAGAAAGTCCTAAATCATATGTATATTTGCAAAATCATTTATATCTTCTTCTAATGTGGTTATACTAGAATTTTCTAGTTTTCTAAGTCTTTGGTCTATTCTTCTTACCTGTCTTTCAAGTTTTGTAATTCTATTGTCATAATCGTCATTATAAGTGTTATAACTATTTTGTGAGTTCATGTTATTTGTACCAACTGTACCAGGAATTACATTTGGACCATATCCCATATAACTTCCGCTTACATTATAACCTTGTGGCTGTGCCATTTGTGGAGTCATCATATTGGGATTTGGTCCCATAAAGTTTGGTTCACTAAACCCGCCTGCTTGATAATTTCCGTAAAACATATCTCTATTCATAGTTTAAAACCCTCCTACTCATTCATATTATATGTTAAATGCCCTAAACTGTGTAAAAAAAGTGGTAAATGATAATAAAATATTGTACAATTGAATCTAGAGGTGAAGAGATGAGACTTAAACATGTTAAAGGAAGCGAAGATATAGTAAATAGCAGTTCTGTTGTTATTCATAATCCTGAAAACTATAGAGGTAAATGGCAAAATCTTTTTGAGAATAAAAATAAAATTTATTTAGAAGTAGGTATGGGTAAAGGGCAATTTATAATTAAAAAAGCTAAGGAAAATCCTAATATAAACTTTATTGGATTTGAAAAGTATCCTAGTGTATTGCTAGGGGCTTTGGATATAATAGAAAAAGAGAATATAACTAATTTAAGAATTGTTTGTGCTGATGCATTTAACATAGATAAAATATTTTATAAAGATATAAATAAACTTTATCTTAATTTTAGTGATCCTTGGCCTAAGAAGAGACATGCTAAGAGAAGACTTACTAGTCCTGTTTTTTTGGAAAAGTATGATAAAATATTTAAAAGATTAAAAGTTATTGAACAAAAGACTGATAATGATGATTTGTTTATGTATAGTTTAGTAAGTTTTAAAAGTAAAGGTTATCATGTAATAAAGAAAAATACTAATTATTTTGATAGTGTGAGAACAGAGTATGAAGAAAAATTTATAAGTAAAGGGAAAAATATAAATTACGTAAAGGTGTTTAAATTTTAGTGTAAATTTATGTCAAATATTTTACTATAAAAAGACACTATTAATTTGGGAAAATGTTTGCTATAATATTTAATAGGAGTAGGTGGGAAATGAAGAAAGTCATAGTTATTTTATCAGTTTTTCTTTTAGCAGGATGCACAGCTTATTCATCAAGTACACTTACTATGGAAAGGGCAATTGGTAGTGTAATAGAATCTGGGCCTAAGTATACTAATACTAATGGTAAGGGATACAAATATTATAAACCTAGAGATTTTTCTGTATTGGAAGAGAAAGATTTTAATTTAGTACTTTTGAATAATGGATATAACTTTTATTTTAATGTAGATTTAAATGGTTATTATAATTCTAAAAGTAATAATTATAAGATTGATTATGTTGTAGATAATGAAGTATATTTTAGTTATAGGTTTAGTTATAATAATATTGATGGTTATATTTCTATAAGAGACGCGAAAAATGGTTACTTTTATATAAAAATGTTGTATAATTATAGTTATATAGAGGTAGGCGTTAAAGAGAAAGATGTAAAAAAGGCTGTTATAGATTCTGCGATTATTCTTTCTTCTATTAATTATAATGATAAAGTTATAGAAAAATTAATTGCTAGTAGAGATTTAGTTTCTAGTGAATCTACTTATGAAATTGCAAAACCTAAAGTAGAGAATGATAGAAATATATTGGATGTTGCTGAGTATGATCAGTATAAAGAATAGGATTTAAGAAAGAGGTGTGTTATGGGATTATTTGGTAAGATTAAGAATATTTTCTATGATGAAGAAATAGTAGAAGTCCCAGTAGATGAAAAAAGACAAGAGGTGCAACCTAGGATTGAAGAGGTTAGGATTCCTAAAAGAGAAGAACCTGTTATTAGACAAGAAATTCCTTCTTTTAAGATAGAAGAACCTCAAAGAGAAATTAGAGAACCAGAGAGGCCTAAGTCAGTAGCGCCTATATATACAGAAAGAGATTTGTTTAAGACTCAACCATCTTTTAAGTTTCCTGTTATTGATGAAGAAGATGAAGAACCTGTTATTAGACGAGAAGAACCAAAACCTAGAACTAGAAGTAGTATACTAGATTATGATATGAGACCAACTAGAAGAGAACCTGAAAGAAAGCCAGAGTATAAAATTCCTAATAAGGCAAATAATAGTAGTAGTTCTAGAAGTTATGGAAGTCATAACCCTAATAATAATTCTGAAAGAACATTTAAGCCGAGTCCAGTTATTAGTCCTGTATATGGAGTGTTAGATAAAAATTATACTAAAGAAGAAATAAGACAGAGGAATGAATATGTTAGACATAATCCTAGTGATATGAATGTTGATTCTGTTAGAAGAAAAGCTTTTGGTACACTTGAGGATGAGCTTGAGAATACTTTATCTAAAATAAGTGAAAAGCCTAAGGAAGAAAAGTCTAGTGTTACGTCTCCTTCTGCTTTAGAAGATACTAAGTCTATTGAAGATTTACTAAGTGAGATTGAAGGAAATAGAAATATGTCTATAGGAGAAGTGGAAGAACAGTATAAAGATAAACTTGAAGAAGATGATACTTCAGACTTTGGTTTTAATTTCAAAGTTGAAGGACATGAGAATATAAAAGAAGAGGTAAATGATGAGGATAATAGTTCTTTGTTAGATGATTTTAAAACTAGATTTGAGAGTAATGAAGAAGTAGTTCAAGAAGAACCTAAAGAAGAAGGGTTTGAAAAGACTTTAGAGCATGATTTATTTAATTTAATAGATTCAATGTATGAAGAAAAGGAAGGAGAATAATATATGCTAGTTGATGCTTTAATTGTACTTATATATATAACTTTAATAATATTTATCATAACACTTATAGTTTTATGCATAAAATTAATAGGGACTTTAGGTAGAATTGATTATTTAGTAGAAAATATTACTAGAAAGGCTGAGAGCTTAGATAGTGTATTTGAACTTATAGAGAATACTACAAGTAAGTTTGGTATGTTGGGTAATAATATTACTAATTTTATAGCAGGTGTTTTTGGTAAGATTTTTACTAGAAAGAGAAAGAATAAAAAAGTAAAGGAGAATATGTATGAGTAAAAAGTGTGGATTAGGTAAGTTTGTTTTTGGTGTAGGAGTAGGTGTTGGATTAGGACTTTTATTTGCACCTCAAGAAGGTAGTAAAACTAGAAAAGAGTTAAAAGTAAAGTTAGATGAGTTAGTAGATAAGATTAAGGAAATTGATCCAGAAGATGTTAAAGCAGATATATTACAAAAAGTAGAAGAGTTAAGAATGGAGTTATCTGATTTAGATAAAGAAAAGGCTTTGGCAATTGCTAAGAGTCAGGCTAAAAAAGTTGGTAAGAAGGCTGAAGAATTAGCAGTATATGCTAAGGAAAAGGGGACTCCTGTGGTAGAAGCAGCAGCAGAAAAGGTAAAAAGTACTACTTTAAAGGCCGCTAAAGAGGTTGTTAATAGGTTAGAAGAAAGTGAAAAAAATGAGTCAAAACAACCAGTTAAGAAGAATAACAATAATAAAAATCATAAGAAGTCTAATAAGAAAGCATAGAGTTGGTTCTATACTTTTTTGTTTGCAACTTTAAAATTTAATTAAAGAACGGAAATGAAATTATGAATCTTTTGCAATTAGAAATAATAGATTAGATTTGAAGCTAGAATATTGATAGGTGATTTGACCGTTTCGGCAAAAGGGTTCAGGCCCTGTGCTTTAGCACAGAAACCCTTGTAGGGTTTAAAGGCAATTTATTGCCGTTATAAAATAAACATGCTATAATATAGAGCCAAAAGCGAGGCGGTTTTGGTGAGAAAGTCAAGTCATGTGCAATATGATTTACAATATCATATAGTTTGGGCAACGAAATATAGATATAGAGTATTAACAGGAAAAATAGCAGAAAGAACAAGAGAATTGATAAGACAAAGTTGTAATAGTATGGATGTTTCTATATTAAAGGGTAGTATAGGTAAAGAACATATACATATATTGGTATCATGTCCGCCGAGCTTATCAGTGTCTAAACTAGTGCAACAATTGAAAGGAAAAACATCAAGAGTTTTATTAGGTGAGTACAAAGATTTAAAGAAAAGATACTGGGGACAGCATCTATGGGCAAGTGGATATTTTTGTAGAAGTGTAGGCTATGTGACACAAGACATAATAAAGGAGTATATAGAAAATCAAGCTGATGAGTATGAAGAAAATTTTAAGATAATAGGGTGAGTTTACTCACTAAATGTACTTTCAGTACCTCAGGCAAGCCACGTACTTTCAGTGCGTGGTCAGCTTGACAGTAAGAATGATAAAACATATAATGAAATCAGTAATGGATTTAAGTTAATGAGAGAACTATTAGGAGCACAGACAATAGAAGAAATTGAGATAGCAATAAGGAAGCTAAATGAACCATTACTATCAAATTTATTAAAGGATATGGTGGTATTTATGGAGATGGATTATGTACAAGATTACAGTGCACAGGAGAAGCTTATAAGAAGTAATTTGCAAGATGCAAAAGAAGAAGGTATAGCTTTAGGACTTGCTGAAGGAGAGAAAAACAAACAACTAGAGATAGCTAAGATGCTTATACAAAACACAGAAACTTCACTTGAACAAATAAGCCTTTGTACTGGATTATCAATTGAAGAACTAGAGAAAATACAAGAAGAATGAAATAAAAAGTCAAACTAAAAGAAGTGATTGGACTGCTAATAATAGTAGTCTTTTTATTGATTTTTAGCACTTAATGTTGACAAGTGCTAAATATAGTGGTAAATTATATTTAGCAATTCAAGTTTATGAGTGCTAGAAAAGAGTTGATATTTATGAAAATGAAAGAATTTAAAACAGAATCTAAGAAACTAATGGATTTGATGATAAATTCAATTTATACTAATAAAGAAATATTTTTGAGAGAGATTATATCTAATGCAAGTGATGCGATTGATAAACTACATTATAAGTCTTTGACTGATAGTAATATTAAAGTTAATAAAGATGAATTTAAAATTAATATAAGTATTGATAAAGATAAGAGACTTTTAATTATTAGTGATAATGGTATCGGTATGAGTAAAGAAGAACTTGAAAATAATTTAGGTACTATTGCTAAGAGTGGTAGTGAGGATTTTAAAGCTAATAATGAGCATAAAGAAGATATAGATATTATAGGACAGTTTGGAGTTGGTTTTTATTCTGCTTTTATGGTTTCTAGTAAAGTAGAGGTAATATCACGTGCTTATGGAAGTGAAGAAGCAAATATGTGGGTAAGTGAAGGAGTAGATGGATATTCTATAAGTAAATGTGATAAAGATAGTTATGGAACAGATATTATTCTTACTATTAAAAGTGGTGAAGAGTATAATGAATATCTAGATAATTATAAAATACAGGAGTTAATAAGAAAGTATAGTGATTATATTACAGTGCCTATTAATATGGATGTAGAACATAGACACTTAAAAGAAAAGAAGAATGAGAGTGATAAAGATGAGTACGAGACAGTAATAGAAAATCAGACTATAAATAGTTTAGTGCCTCTTTGGAAGAGAAATAAGTCTAAAATAAGTGAGGAGGAATATAATACTTTTTATTCTGATAAGTTCTTTGATTATGAAACACCTTTGTTACATATTCATACCATGGCTGAGGGTAGTGTAAATTATAATTCACTTCTTTATGTTCCAAGTCATGCTCCATATGACTTCTATACTAAGGATTATGAGAAAGGATTACAACTATATTCTAATGGTGTTCTTATAATGGAAAAATGTGGGGAGTTACTTCCAGATTATTTTAGTTTTGTTAAGGGTATTGTGGATTCACCAGATTTATCTTTAAATATTTCAAGAGAGACTTTGCAACAAGATAAAGTTCTTAAGACTATTGCTAAATCTATAGAAAGTAAGATAAGAAAAGAATTAGAGGTTATGAGAGATGAGAAACGTGAAGATTATGAGAAATTTATTAATGCTTTTGGTGCTCAGTTAAAATATGGTATATATGCTAATTACGGAATGGATAAAGATAAATTACAAGATTTAGTTATGTTTTATTCATCTAATGATGGAAAGTATACTACTTTGAAAGAGTATGTTTCTCGCAAGGGGGAGGAACAGAAAAATATATATTATGCAGCAGGAGAGAGTATTAGTAAAATAGAGAATAGTCCTAAGGTTTCTTCATTTAAAGATAAGTATGAGATACTTTATTGTATAGAAAATGTTGATGAGTTTGCTCTTAAAGTTATAAATGAATATGAAGGTTTAAAATTAGTTAATGTTAATAGTGAAGATATTCATGAAGAGGATAACGAGAAACAAGAAGAAGTTAATAAGATTAACGATGAATATAAAGATATGTTTAATTTAATGAAAGAGGCAGTTACAGAATTAAAAGATATTAAATTTACTACTGATTTAAAGAATCATCCTGTTTGTCTTAGTAGTAGTGGAGAAATAAGTTTAGAGATGGAGAAAACTTTAAGTCATATGCCTAATTCAGAGTTCATAAAGGCTGAGAAAGTGCTTTTGGTTAATAGTAATCATAAGATTGCTGATAAACTTAAAGAGTTATATAATAGTGATAAAGACAAACTTAAGGATTATACTAAAGTACTTTATGCTATGTCTAGATTAATGGAGGGGCTTTCAATAGATAATCCTCTAGAGATAAGTAATTTGGTGTGTGAGTATTTAGATAAATAAAAGAGAAAAATTTATTGATGGTTAGTCAATAAATTTTTTATATTTGTCATAAAGTTCTAATAATTTGTTATATGAAGAAGGACTTAATTCACTTTTGTATTCATTTAGTACTTCTAAAGCATGCCCATCTAACATATCATCTAGTCTAGTATTTATTATATTTATAAAAAGATTTGCTTCGTTATCTGAAACTTCTGTTCCTTCTTTTAATGCGTATTCTTTAACTTGGTTTGGTGTTAGTTTTTTTGCATATTTTTTGATTAATTCTTTATACATATATACCTCCTAGTAGTTATTTTATTTTATTGTTGTTAATTTTATAACATAATATAATATACTTGTACAAAAGTTTATACTTTTTTCTTGATTTTTATTTAAAAATGGTGTATTATATGTTACAAATATTGCTTAGGGGGTAAGTAGTTGTGATAAAATTGAATACATTAATTGATATTTTTAAGTGTTTAAAAAGTAATGGAATTATTAGTATAGATGATTTGCTTTTACATGGGCTTACAAATAAAGATGTAAATATGTTAGTAAAGAGTGGAATTTTAAAGTATGATAATGTGTTTTATAGTTTTGGTACTATTGAGAAGTTGTATGAATATGGTACTTTATTATTAGAAAAAGAAAATTATAAAAATGCTAAAAAATGTTTTGAAGCTTGTATTTTAATTGATTCAAAGTGTTCTCAAGCATATTTTATGTTATTTCTTTTGAATATAAAAAATTCTGCGTATGATAAAGCTTTTTTATATTATGATGGTTTTTGTGAAGATATAAAATATAGAGTTCAAGCTAGAGTGTTCATTTACTTGTTAAGTAAGTTAATTAGTGTTCCTGCTAAGTATGAGAGTAGTCTTTCTAAAGACGAAATAATGAATATGGAATCTAAAGAGGAAATTAAATATTTTATAGAAAGTCAAAGCTGTGATAGTGTAATGGTTGCTATTAGTAGGTTTATACAAGATAAAGGGACTTTTACTTTGAGAGATAAAGTTTTAAGTAATTTAGTTCAAAGGATTAAAAAAAGAAATAAAAGAAGAAGAAATAAGATTTTAAATTTAATAATGGATGAAAACTATGAAGAATTAATGAGTTATTTAGAAAATTTGGATGAGTTAACTAAATTTCAGAAATATGTTTTGAAACTTGTAAGAGTTATTGTTTCTAAACCAAGTATTTATAATACTAAGTTATGTGAAAATGTTTTTGAGGCTATAGATAATTATAATTTTGAATTAGCATTATATATGTGCGGTGAGAGAAATGATAATTTAGATTTAAATGAAGATACTAGTGTTATGTATATTCTTCTTAAAAAGATAAATGAAGATTTAGGATTAATTAATAAAGAAGAAACTCCCACTGTTGAGGATGGAGAAGAATACTCTTGGCTTATGGATGAAGTTTATAGAAATGGATTAGTTTTGTTTTATAAAGATGATTCAATATATTCTAAAGTAGATGAGATTTTAAATAGATATTCTAGTTTAAAAGTATTTTATGGAGACAATTATGTAGCATTTAAATATTCGCCAGTGTTTGTTCATTTAGTAGATTATAAAAAGATTATTAGTGAGGCAGAACATTATTATAATATGAATAATTTATACTCTAGTCTTAAGAGTTTTAGAAAGATATTAGAAAGTAAAAATCCTGAACCTTTTGTATTTGCAAGATTAGGACTTATTTATTTGAGACTTAATAAATATAGTGTTGCTTCTGATTATTTAAGAGTTGCAACTTCATTATCTAGTGTATTTGATTTTACTGAATTATTGGATTTAATAGATTCTAATAGTTATGAAGGTGAGTTTAAACCTTACTCTAAGTTTAGTGTAAGAGACTTTTGTAATGATATAGATAAGTTAAAGAAAAACAGTAAAATTAGAAAATGTGTAGAATCAATAGTAAGCGGTAAGTGTTCTTTAGATGAGATTAATAAATTATCTTGTGAGGAAAAACAAATGGCTACTTTAGCTATTGCAAGAGAATATTATCATTTGGGTGAATATAAAAAAGGTGATAAAGTTTTAAGAGTTTTTGAAAAAATGGAAGATAAATCTAGAGAAATGTTAGACTTATTAGAGGAAACTAGAATAAACAAATTATTTTATAAATATAGGGGGAAGTGATATTATGGTTAATTATAAAGAAATGTATGATACTGGTGTTAGTTTAATTAATGCTGGTAAATTAGTGGATGCAATTCCATACTTTAATAAGGCAAAAGAAGATAGAGAGTGTAGGTTTTGTTCTTTGATGAAACTTTATAACTTATATTTAAGATTATCTTATTATTCTAAGTGTAGAGAAATGTTAGAAGAAGTCTCAGACTTATTGTTTGATGATCAATTATTTTCTATACGAGCACAGCTTGACTTGATTGAACTAAATTTTCATAACGCTTTAGAAGAATTTGGAAATTGTATGAATTTTAATACTCCTTATAATAATGCTTATTATACATCATTTTATGGAATTGCTGATTTATATAGTGAATTCGGCTTTTATGATATTGCTAGGAATATGTATGAGACTGTGATGACAAATGATGCTCATCTTGCTTCTTCTGCGTTTAGAATAATTAAGTTAGATTTGCTTGAAGGTGATTATAGACATGCTAAGAAGATTTTAGAAAGTGATGAGAGAATTAAAAGTGAAGGAAAAAAATATATTAATAATTCTTTATTGATTGATTATTTATTAGGAATAGATATTAGTAAAAGAATAGAGAAAAGTTGGATGGGACAAATACTTATTGATGATACGTCTAAAACTTCTATTAAACATATTTCGGAACATAAAAAATTACAAGATGATTCCTTGTCCTATTTTGATGAAAATATAAATCTTGCTAATTTGTATGAAGAAGTTAAGGAAAGAATTAAAAAAATGAATTTTACTTCTTTAGCAATATATAATTATTATATATTTAGAATGGGTAGAGATATAGGTTATTTTAATGGAGTACCGACTCAAGATATTTGTGTAAATGCAATTATAGGTACTGATAAAATAATAACTATGTATCCTGTAAATTTATCTAGTGAGTTTAATAGAGAAGGATTACTTGAAAATCAAGAATTATTACTTAGAAGGGGTGTGAGATAGATGTTAACAGAAGAAAAAATAAGATTTGTTAGAGAAAAATTAAAAGAAAGAGAAAAAGTGGCAACTAAAGAGTTATTACAAGGTGGTATTGATAATAATGATATTATTAGATTAAAGAAACTTGGTATTATAGAAAGTTCTAAATGGGGGCATTACAAATTAGTAGATGTTTCTAAATATTATGATGAGGCTATTAAAGCGGTTGAAAGTAAAGAATATGGTAAAGCAGTAGAATTTTTTGAAAAATCTATTAATGTTAGTTTTAATGTTATGGAGTCAAATTATTATTTATTTTTGATAAGTGTGCTTAATAATAATTTAGATGATGCATTTAAGTATTTTGAAGTTTTATATAATAAACAAAATGATATTATAAGTAAGGGAGACTTGAATTTCTATCTATATATGATTAGCTATTATAATTCTGTACCAAGTGAATATTGCAAAATAGTTAGAAATATGAAAATAGAAGATACTTTGGATAGTAAGAAAAAATACATGATTTCTAGAGAAGTTAAGAATCAATTTTTTAATAAGAGATTTATAAATTCTAGAAAATCAATTGTTTTAAGTGAAGGCTTTCAATCAAGAGTTATTTATCATATTATTTCAAAAGTAATAGATGCTCTTAATACTGAGAAAAGACAACTTATTGATTTGATTAAAGAAAAGAAATATGAGGAAGTTTATGAATATTATTTAGATATAGAAAGTTACCGTGATTTAGCAGACTATGAGACTATTTGTTTAGATATAGTAGAGGAAATAGTCCAAATTTTCAAATTGGGGGGGGTATTACCAAAGAGTAATAAAGTTATGACTAATATTCTTAGTGTTGCTATAGGTAATAAAGATTATAAGCGTGCTTTAGAAATTAATGTTCAATTTAATAAAAGTAAAGGCATTAATAATAGTACTAATCAGATTAATTTATTATTGGTTGCGATTAATGATATTATAGATAATATTGATGAAGTTAGAGAAGAAATAAAAACTAATGGAAATGAAGAAGTGGAAACTCAAGGATTAGAAGAAACTCAAGATTATAATAAGTTAGTTGATTACTTAATGAACGAGAGAATAGAAGATTTTATAGCTGAGTTAAAGAATTATTTAACTAGTTTAAATAAACAGGAGTATATGTTTTTGATTATGAATTTAGTTAAGATAGATAGTATGCTAGAAGATAATATGTATAGTAGAACTATGATGAAGTTATCTTTAATTGTAAGTGGGAAGTTTAGTTTTGAAATTTCAGAATATGTTATGTGTTTTTATGAGTATTTGGCAATGAAAAGGTTTGAAGTTGCAAGTATTTATTTAGATATTATAGAGAGTGCTAAGGAAAGAAAAATAACAAGTTTTAGTGTAACTGGTTTTAGAGAGATATTTGATAAGAAAGTTAATGATAGTGGTAAGTTATTCTCTGGTGTTACTTCTTCATTAGAAGTTAGGAGAAGATATACTTTTGAAGACTTGAATATTCAATATACTTTGGAAGATTTAAAACGTAGTAAAGTTTTGATGCTAGATGCTAATGTAGATAATGAATATATAAAGGAAGTTGTTAGTGAATTAAATGATGTTCTTTGCTTTGAAATTAATATAGATGGAGAAGAACGTATGATGTTAAAATATAAAGAAGTTAGTGAAGAAGAAGGAGTAAGGTTATCCATTAGGATGAAGTGAAAGAAATGATGTTTAAAATGAAAAAGAAAGATAATATAAATAAAGTAGAGAGTTCTACTGAACATGAAATTGATGTAAATAGATTGATAAGTTGTGCAGACAATGGTTGTGCTCTTAATAATGAAGAAATGAAGATTTATCTAAAACATTTAATAGCAAATAAAGATAAATATATTAATCATTTATATAAATATAAAGAGATAGGTAGTTTTGATGATGGTTTTGTAAGAGGAATTTTAGAAGGTTTAACTGGGGTAATAAGTGGTATTATAACTGGGATAGGTATGATATCAATAATTCTGAATCTCGTTGACGGAAATATTCCAGGAATAATAACTTGTTTAACAATAATGGGGATGGTAGATATACCGACATCTATCTTTTTTGTAGCAAATAGAGTAATAAGAAGAATAATAGCAACTAATAAAGTTAATAGAAAAATTAATGATTTACAAAATGCTATTTCTTTAGAAGATGCAACAAAGTTAGATAAATCTTTAGTAGAAATAAAAGAAACGCTTAAGTCGCTAACCGCTCCTAGTGTGGAACGTTCAAAAGATGCTTTTATTGAAATTATAGAGAATGATATGAGAACTGTGGTTGGTTTAAAATATTTGGGCTACGAAAAAGATTTATTGAAACTTGTAGGTGTAGCAGAAAGTTATATAACTAGAAGACAAGAAATGAATGGGACTGATACTTTATTATTTCCAAGTGAATGGTTTAAAACTATAGCTAAGATTGAATTAAAATTTAAGAATTTATCTGAATTTCAAACAGAACAAGCTGATTTAATAGCATCACTAGCTAGGATGAAAGAAATTTTAACTAGCGAGAATATTACTTATCAAGTTCAAGCTGAAACATCAGAAAAAGATGATGAATATACACCAAGATTAATGTTATAAATATAATTAATTGCTATATAGTGATTAAGGTCATTAAAAATGTAAAGAAGTAAGTGAAGAGAGTTAAGTTTGTCTATTAGAATGAAACTCTTTTTTCTAATATGCTTTTGTGATAGAATAGTATTATGTTTTGGAGGGTATTATGAATATAGAAGATATTTTAAATGAAGTAAATAATGTAGGACTTTGTATACTTCCTAGTATGGATTATAAAACAACATATAAATTAAGAGGTATTATACGCTCTTATAAAGTATTTACTACCTTTATGGTGAAAGATTTAAAAAATAATGAACTTAGAGTGGTGGTAAGAAATTATAAAAGAGATTTTAATATGGACTATAGTAAACTTGCCAAAGAAGCTCTTATGTATTATAGGAGAGGTGAGTATGAGAAAAGTTTAGAAATAAATCTGCAAACTCTTTCTATGTCATTAAATCCTAAGCCACATCCTATTATTCTTGGTAATATTGGAATGTGTTATTTAAAGTTAGGTAATTTAGAGACTGCTATTACTTATTTAGAAGTTGCGACACTATTAAGTTCTAACAAAAATAGAAAGATTGATTATAGTGAACTTATTAGTAAATTAAGAGGACAAAAGAAGAAAGTTGTAGAGCAAGAAGATGAGGATTATAAACCTGATGTTAATTTTGGAGAAAATGAGTTTAGTGATAGTATTTTATATGTAAGAGATATGGATAAAATAATAAGTATGATAAATAGTGGTGTAGGTATAAAGGAAGCATGTATGAGTCTTGGTTTAAGTTATGAAGAATACCTTAGAGTACTTTTAATAATTGCTCGTGAATATTATTATATAGGAAATAGTGTTCAGGGAGATAAACTTTTAAATATAGTTAAACGAGATAAAAATAAGAGTAGAAATATTGTGAAATTAATAGTAGAAATAGAAAATAATAAGAAATTTTATCAATATAGGGAAAATGATAGAGAGAGACTAGTATTAAAGCGTAATTATTTGGTATAAAAAAACTTTGAAAAATTATAAATGTATGCTATAATACACTTGTATTTGAGGGAGGTGCAGACACATGGCTAAGAAAGAAAACCGTGAGGGTGTAGCATTACAATGTTCTGTTTGTAAAGAAATAAACTACCTAACTAGTAAGAATAAAAAGAATACTGAAGGTAAACTTGAAATAAATAAACATTGTCATAGATGTAATAAGACAACAGTTCATAAAGAAAGAAAGGCGGCATAGTTAATGATTAATGTTAATGATTTAAAGAATGGCATGACTATAAGTTATGAAGGAAATGTATACCAAGTTATAGAGTTTCAACATGTTAAACCTGGTAAAGGTGGAGCATTTGTTAGAACTAAGCTTAAAAATTTAAGAACTAATAGTACACAAGAGATTACTTTTAATGCTGGCATTAAAATAGAAAAAGCACAAGTTGAAAAGAGAGAGTTATCTTATCTTTATGCTTCTGGAGATACTTATGTATTTATGGATAATAGTTCATATGAACAAATGGAACTTAATAAAGATAGACTTGGAAATAATGTTAATTTCTTAAAAGAAGGTATGAGTGTAGAAATAATGAACTATGATGGTGAAGTTCTTGGTGTTAGTTTACCTGAGAAAGTTAGTTTTGTAGTTACTAGTACTGAGCAAGCAGTTAAGGGTAATACTACTAGTGGTGCTTTAAAAGATGCTACTATAGAAACAGGATATACTTTGAAAGTTCCTTTATTTATTGCAGAAGGAGAAGAAATTATAGTTACTACAAGTGATGGTAAATATTCAAGTAGGGCTTAACCAGAGTTAGGCTTTTTTCTTTAGGGGGATTTATGGAGTTAGAAGCTGTTTTTGAATTAGTTAGTTTTTATATAGATGAGCAAGTTATAAATAATATTAGTTTTAAGGAGATTGTTAGATTATTATTTAATAGTATTCAAGATTATGAAGGTTATTTCATTTTAGTAAATAGAAAGATTTATTTAGAAAATGAGGAATTACAGGAAGATGATAGAATATTTGCAATAGAGAATGATAAGAGTGAAAATATTTTTTCTTTAGAGTCTAGTGATGAAAGGTTATGTTTTTCTATTTACTTAGATGAAGTGGTTAAGTGTTCTTTGAAATATTCTTGTGAGAATGAGTATTATGAAGATATAGTCGTTGATTTAGAGATAGATGAATATTTAACAGTTTGGCAAACCATAAAGGAAGTTTATGACGAAAGAGAGTATTTGCAAGATTTTATAGTGGATGTAGTTGCCTATGATAAAAATCATAAAGTTACTATGAAAGAGGAATGTTTGGATAGAAGGCTTAGTATTTTTCAAGAGTATTTTTCTGTAAGCCATGAAGATGCTAAAAAGTGTATAGATAAATTTAGAGAAAATAAGAAGTTTTTGAATAATTCTAAGATGATAGCAGATATGAGAATCATAGATGATATGTTTTCATTAGATTATTGCAAGTTTGTAGAACCTTTAAGAATGCGTGACTTTAAAGAAAGATTAGTAGCAGATATAAATGTTTACTTGGAAAATGAATTTGATGATAATTTTAAAGAAATAGATGTTAGAATTAATAATATTTATAATAATTTGGTTAGACTTTTAAATGAAGATTGTGAGTATGTTTTTAGTTTTAATTTGATATTAAATATTATTCATTATGTTATGTTAGATAGTGATGTTTTATATACTAATGGAATTATTGTTAGGAAAAGTAATGGGGAATATATAATTTATAATGTTAATTTTAATAATAAAGATGTTATGGTTATACCTAGTCAAGCGACTTTGGAATATGCACAGTCTTTGTATTTTAGTGCGGATACTAATAGAGAAGTTACAGGGTTAGCAGAATTTTTTGGTTTTGGAAATAGGAAGGTGTTAGGTTGAATTATGAATTTTTTAGAAATGTTAGATAGTGTATGTGAAAATATGCCAGGATATTTATTAGAGAATAAAAGTTTTGAGGAAATAATTTTGCAAATAAAAGAAGTGTATTCTAGTTTAGATAATAGTCAGAAAGATAATTATTCTTTTAGAGTTAGAGAAGATATCTTAGGCGAGATGGATTGGTATGATGAAGATAATATTTATCCAATACAAGAATACTTTAGTGAGTTATGTGGAATAGAAATAGGAAATGAGAGATTGTTCTTTACAGTTAGAGAGAAAGATGGAGAATATGATATAGTTCTTATGGGTTCTATAAGGAATGGACATTATTATGATACTTCGATTAATTTAAAAATAAAAGAAGATGTGACTAGTTGGGATATTTTAAGTGTAGTTAAAGATGAGAATGAATATTATTATGACTATAGGCGTGAATACTTTAGTAAGAGTAGAGATGGTATGTTAATTATTAGTGAGGATGTAGAAGAAAGAAAAGATGAAGACTTTGGGAATTTCTTTGGAATATCAAAAGAAAGAGTTAGAGAATTAAGAATGAATTTTGCTAAAAATAGAGAGCTCATAAATAATAGTTTAGCGAGTAAGGATATGATGGAAGAAGATAATAAGTATTCTATGGAAAATGTTGTGTTTGATGGTTCTTTTGTTATGAGTGAATTATGGTCTTTAATTCTTGGAAGTGAATTAATAGAAGTAAAAGAAGAAGGTAAGAGAAGATTAGAGGCTATAGTATCTAATGTGATTAACTCGATTGGTAGTGAAGGAGAGTTTGTAATTAGTCATAATCTTCTTATGAATATGCAGGCTTATGTTTATATGGATTACAATATTCTTAATACTACTGGTTATGTAGTAAGAAAAGATAGTCTTGGATATACTTTATTTAATGTAAATATTACTCATAATGGTGTGATGATTATTCCTAGTAGTGTTAGTAAAGATAATTTGAGAACTCTTTATAATAGTTCTAGTAATAGTGAACATACAAAAGAGTTAGATGAGTTTTTTGGAATAGTAAATATAAGAAAGTTGGATTAGGGTGGTAGTAATTTATGGTTGAACTAGTGGAGAAAATATTTGGTGCTTTACCTAGTGAAGTTAAAAATAACTTGTGTTTTATAGAATTAAAAAAGCAGGTATTAGGTAAAATAAACGAAGATGTTGAAGTTAGTGTAAGTGAAGAAATTTTAAAGAAAGTAGATGATTATGAAAAAAGTCCTCAAGTTACTTTATTATTTGGACAAACTAAATTAATTTTTTCTTTAGAACTGGGAGATGAACTTTGTTTTAATATTGTAGAGGATAAAGGATATAGTATAAATTTGATGAGTTATAGAGAAAATAATAACTTATATAATGATGTTACTATTGAGATAGTAATTAACGATGGTGTTACTTCTTTAAAAATAGTTGAAAGTGTTAGTAATATAGATAGTTATTATTTAGATTATAATTTAGAGTTTTATTCTTATAATAAGAACTTTGAGGAGTTAGAAGTTCCTAATTTGGAAGAAGTTAAAGATGAGGTTTTTATTGCTTTCTTTGGAGTCGAAGAAAGTAAGGCTCGTGAATGTAGACTTAAATTTAAAGATAATAGAGAGTATATTAATGCTTGTAAGGTTAAAAGTGTTATGAAAACTATAGATGAAATCTATATGGATGATGGTATGATTTTTTCTAGTGTGATGGAAATTGGTAGTATGTTTGATACTATAATGTATGGAAGTGAAGAAATAGTATATGAAGAAGATGAAGAACAAGAAAATCAAAATGATGAGGAAGAAGTAGAAAACCAAATATATGAGGATAGAATACAAACTCTAGAAGATATGCTTTTTGGTTATGTTGGGTATGAGGGTGAGTTTGTTTTGAGTTATAATTTGGTTTTAAATATTAGAGATTATTTAAATAGTGAAGTGCCTTTTCTTTTTACAAGCGGTGTTATTATAAGAAAGTTAGATAATGAATATACAATGTTTAATGTTTATTTTGCTCATGAAAATTTAATGGTTATGAGTAAAGAGATTACTAGCTTAGATGCAAGAGAAATGTATTATAGTTCTATAGATAATCAAGAAAGTGATGGATTAGATGAATTTTTTGGAGTAATTAATAAAAAAAGAAAAGATAAATAGTATAACAAATAAAAATCCACATATATTTTAGTGTGGAGGGTATTTATGATTAATAAACAAAGTATGTGGTTTTTAACACTTTTATCTTTGGTTTTAGTTCTTGGTATTTATTATGTTACTATGCCAAATGATTTGTTAAGTAGTAAAATTACTGGAGAAGAGACTGAAAAAAAGACTCAAGTTAATGTTAGTGAAGGGGATATACTTATTGCAATGAGAGCTAATAGAGATGAGAAAGTATCTTTAGAAATAGAGGAATTACAAAAAGTACTTACGGACCCACAAAAAACAAGTGATGAGAAGAATAGTGCTTTTAATGAGCTTAAAGTACTTAATTTAAATATAGGTAAGGAAGAGGAACTTGAAGAAAAGATAGAAAATGATTTTGGAATTAAGAGTTATATAGAAATAAATAAAGATAATATTAAAGTTGTTATTAATTCTAAAGAACATGATGCAAAGCTTGCTAATAATATAATGAGAAGTATTCAAGCAGAATATAAAGAAAAGATGTATATTACAGTACAGTTTGAGTAGTAACATACTTAAATTTTACTCATAAACTAATATAGAGATATTTTATAAAATGAGGGGAGTGTTTATGAGTAAGAGTATTTTAACAAGTAGGGAAAAAGAAATTTTCTTACTTTTAGTTAAGAATAAATCTACTAAAGAGATAGCAGATAAACTTGATATTAGTGAGAAAACAGTAAGAAATCATATTTCTAATGCAATGCAAAAGTTAGAAGTAAAAGCTAGAACTGCAGCGGTTATTGAGTTATTAAAGCTTGGAGAAATTAATATAGACAGTGATATTTAATGATTTTAGAGGCATATTAAATGTCTCTTTTTTAGACTAAAAATTTTTAATAATAGTCATTTTTTTATTGGTAGTTCATATTATTAATTAGTGAGGTGGCTCATGTTAAGAAAACTTGGATTAAGAAAAATTGCTGTTACTACTAGTGCTTTATTTGTGATTGGACTTTTGTATTTATTTCCTAGTGCAAATAATTTAGAATTAAATTCTAAAATTAGTTATGTTGAAGAGAGTGACTATAGTCCTGTTTATCTTTTGGATAATTATAATTATGTTAGTGAAGTGAACGCTATTGTAAGTGAAGAAAAGTTAGAAGATAGACTTAAGAAAAAGATAGAACTTATTACAGTTAATCTTAGTGATGGTAAAATACCTAAGGGTTTTAGACCTATCATACCTGAAGGGACAACACTCAAATCTTTGGAAGTAGATGGCGAAATCGTTAGTGTTAATTTTTCTAAGGAGCTTTTAAGTGTTAGTAGTGTTCAAGAAGAAAAGATGATTGAAGCAATTGTTTATACTTTGACTAGTGAAGAGAAAATAAAGAAAGTTATTATTAAGGTAGAAGATAAAGTTCTTGAAAAACTTCCTAATTCTCAAAAATTAGTACCTAGTCCATTAGATAGGACTTATGGAATTAATAAGAATTATGATATTAATAGTTTGTATGGTCTTACTAAGACTACAATTTATTACACTAGTAATTGTGATGATTTGACCTATTATGTTCCAGTTACTAAGATAAGTAATAATAATGAAGAGAAAGTTACAGTAATTGTTAATGAACTTAAAAGTAGTCTACTTTATCAGAGTAATCTTTCTAGTTATCTTTCTAGTAGTGCTGAGTTAAAGAAATATGAAGAATTAGAAGGTGTTATGAATTTGACTTTTAACGATAAGATATTTGACTCTATTTATGAACAAAATATTTTAGAAGAGGTTGTTTATACGATTGGTATGAGTGTTATGGAAAATTATGATGTAAGTAAGGTAGCATTTTTTGTGGAAGATAAGGAAATTTTGGTGTTTGAGTAAATTATTTCCTTTTTTTCTTAAATAAAATTGTGTTAATATTATGTTAGGAGTGATACTATGAAGAGAAGTAATACAATACCTCATTACACTTTAGGAGAAGAGTTAATTAATTCTATTAGTCATGGAATAGGCGCTGTTTTAGCTATTATTGCTTTGGTTTTGATGATGATTAAATCAAATAGTGCTACCAAATATGTGATGTGTGCTATTTTTGGAACTACTATGATAACTCTTTATACTATAAGTTGTATATACCATGCTTTATCACCTAGAATTAGTGGGAAAAAGGTTTTGAGAGTTCTAGATCACTGCAATGTTTATATGCTTGTGTTTGTCACTTATTAAATGGTTGGAGTGCTTTGATTGGAATTGGGGATTTATATAGAAGTACAGGATTTTATGGGGTTTTATTTTTAGTATTAGGTGGAGTAATGTATTCAGTAGGCTCTATTCTTTATGGAATTGGAAGTCATGTAAGATATATGCATTCTGTGTTTCATTTCTTTTGTATTTTTGGTACTATATTTCATTTTCTTTGTGTTTATTTGTATATTCTGTAAAATGAAAAAACTTCCTTAGTTGGAAGTTAATTTTTTAGTGGCGACTCCGAGACGATTCGAACGTCCGACCGACGGCTTAGAAGGCCGTTGCTCTATCCAGCTGAGCTACGGAGTCAACTAACACTTATAGATTATACAATAAAGATGATTTTATTTCAAGTGTTTTGGCTAAAATAGTTAATAAATATGCTATAAGGTTAATATTTACAGCCTAAATTAAGATGTGGACAGTATTTGGAAGTGGAAATATAAAGTAAAAATAATCATGAAAATGCTTGTTTTTATCTTCTAGTACTTTCCTAGAAGGGAACAAATATATAAATTAAGGATAAATTAAAATACTAAGGTATATTAAGACCTTAGTAATAATTGATTGTGAAATTACTAGGAGAAAATAAAAAGAGAACAAAGAAATTTATCGAGAAAGATGAAGGGAAGTAATAACTATAATAAGAACTTAATAAGACTAGAAGAGGTGTATAGACAACTAAGAAACGCTAGAAAAAAGACAAGTGAAGAAATAGTCAGTCAGATATGTAGTCGCTGTGGAAATAAAACAGTAGAATGAAATATGATTCAGTTATAGAAAGAGACATAAATGTTAGTTTGAACTTAATCTTGTAGTAGAGGAAGAAAGTTCGGTGAAGCAGGAAAGGAGAGTTGTGAAATACTTTAAAATTAGTGAATTATTACGTAGCTTTAATTTACTTTTGTTCTTGATATTAAAAAAATACTATACAGTTTGTGATGTAAAGTTAGGTTCTTTATTATTCTACAAGTTGTACATGCTATTTACGTAAAATTTGGTGTCTAAAAATATTTTTAAGAAAATAAAAGCGTTTTAGGGGTTGAGCGTCGTATATAGTAAGTAGGAGGGCAAAATATGAAATGGAAAAAAATAGTTCAACTTCAGGAAGATAAAAATGACTGTGCCGCTGCATCTTTGTTATCAATAATTAAGTATTATGGTGGACAATTAGATATGGAAACTGTAAGAGAACTTATAAATACTACAAAGAATGGTACTAATGCTTATGATATTATTAATGGTGCTAAGGAAATCGGATTTGATGCTTATGGTAGAAAGGTAAGTTTTGCCGATATAGAAAAGCAAAGTTCTTTACTTCCTCTTATAGCGCATGTTAAGAAACATAATTTGTATCATTTTGTAGTAATTTATAGAATTGATGAAAGAAAAGAAAAAATCTTAGTTATGGATCCTGGAATAGGAATGATAGAATATAAATATAAGGACTTTGAAAATATGTATTTAGGTGTTTTGTTATTTTTTAGTAAAGCAAGAGATTTACCATATATAAAACAAGATAATAAAATACTATCAATTATATTTCATGGATTTAAAAATAATAAGAGATTTTTAATCTTATTGTCTGTTATTTCTTTAATTACTTTTATCTTCAGCTTAGTTGATACAGTATATTATAAAATGATTTTTGATAATAGTTTTAAAGATAAGAGTATATTAATTAAATGTGGTATTATGTTTGTACTGTTTGTTATAATAAAAAACATTTTAATTTATTTAAGAAATAAATTGGCTCTTAGAATTAATTATAAAATGGATTATTTTGTTAATAAAGAAACTTTGACTAGAATATTTAGCCTTCCTATAAGCTACTACAAAAATAAGTCTACTGGGGAGATTGTATCTCGTATTAATGATTTGGAATCTTTGAAAAGTCTTATTTCTAGTCTCGTCTTGAATACCTTTGTGGATGTTTTACTTATATTTATATCATTTGCTTTTATGCTTATACTTAATAAAGTTCTTACTCTTGTGGCTTTATTCATAATAATTATATATTTTTTGATAGTTATTGCTTTTCATAGAAAAATTAATACAGATATAAGATTAGTTCAAGAAAGTAAAGGATTTTATAATCATAATTTAATTGAAACATTCGATACTTTAGAAAGTATTAATAATTTGAATATCAAGAATATTAGAAAAGAAATGATTAATGAATCTTATTTAAGTTATAGTCAACTAAATAAAAAAATCGATGCTTGCTTTATAAATCAAAATTTTCTTAAGGGACTTGTGTATGATATTCTTATGATAGTACTTCTTAGTATTGGTGGTATTATGGTTGTAAATAAAATTATTAGTATGGGTGATTTAATTTTAATTTATATGATAATTACATATTTTTTAGGAATTATTAAATCTTTATTAGATAGAGATTTAGAAATATCTTATACATTAAGAAATATGAGCAAAGTGAATGGAATGTTAGTAGATAAGAATGTTTGTGAAGTAAATGAAGAATTAAATGGAGATATCATTATAAAGAATTTGAGTTATCTTTATGGAATTGATAACGTTATTTTAAATAATTTGTCTTTTAATATTAAGTATGGAGAAAAAATACTTTTAACTGGTAATAGTGGAAGCGGTAAAAGTACTTTACTTAGAATAATAGTAAAATATTTAGATAACTATAAAGGACTTCTATTTATTGATGGAAAAGAACTTAGAAATATAAGTGAAGATATTATTAAAAATTCTTTTGTATATGTTTCTCAAAATGAAAAGGTTTTTCGTGATACTTTTAAGAATAATATTCTTTTAGGAAGAAATATTAAGGACGTAGACTATGAAAAGGTATTGAAAATATGTTGTTTAGATGATGTTAGGGATTCTAGAAAATTTAAAGATGAGTTTATGATTGAATCAGATGGATTTAATATTAGTGGTGGTGAAAGACAGAGAATAGTTCTTGCTAGGGCTCTTCTTAAGAAATCTAATTATATAATATTAGATGAGGCTCTTAGTGAAGTTAATGAAGAGTTAGAAAAGAAAATTTTAAGTAATATCTTTGAATATTATAAAGAATATACTTTGATTTATGTTACTCATAAAGAAGAGATAAAGAAACTATTTTCTAAAATATATAATGTGGAAAGGAGATGAAATGATGAACAAATCAGAATTAACTCAAGTAGTTGGCGGAGCAGGATGGGGATTTTGGACTATAGTAGGTGGAGCAGTGAGTTTTGTGCTTGGTTTCATTGAAGGATTAGTTAATCCTGTCAAGTGTGGAAAGTAATTAAAATAATTAATATTAGAAAGGAGGTTAGGAAATGAGTAAAGAAGAATTAACATTAGTTTATGGTGGTTGGGATTTTTCTGCGACTTTGCTAAATGCTATAGTAAAAGGAATTACTTCTATTTATGATATAGGTAGAAGAATGGGTTCTGCATTAGTTAGATATAAAACTGGTAATGTTTGCAGATAAGATAACAAGTGGTGTGACTGTTTAGTCATACCACTTATTGTTATAAAAATATATGTAAAGCTACTTTGTTCTTTTGAAAAGATATTATAATGTGTGTTATAATTTTTGTGTTGTAAGTTTATTTGCAACCTAAAGTTGGTTTAATGCAACTTTAGAATTTGTTATATTTTATACTTGAGGTGAATTTAAGTGAAGAAGTTTTTAAAAAATAATTTGAATATTATAATATTTATTTTGACTAGTGTGTTTATAGAACTTTTTGCTATTACATACACTACTTGTGGATTTTATTTGAGTAGTCCATTTTATCCTTTTATGATACTTTTGTTTTTTGTATCAATTTTGTTACTTATTAAGAATAAAATAATAAGATTAATAACTAGTGTGGTATTTTCAGGAATACAACTTGCTATAGATGTTATGTTTATATTTCTTTATGATTCTAATGGAACTGTATTTGAATGGGCAATGTTTAATCAAAGAACTGATGCTTTTGGTACTTTGGAAACTTATGATTTACAATATGGTTATTTGATTATTTGTGCCTTGTTGATATTAGTACCCGCTATAGTATTTTTTATAAAATACTTTAAAAATAGGAAAGATAAAAGTTTTATAAAAGATAATTATGGAAGAAAACGTGTTATTTATTTAAGTAGCCTTATTTTAATGTCTTTATTATATGTAATATGTGTTCCAATATATGAGACTTGGATGAACAAAGATACTATGTATACTTCTAGACTTTATAGTACAACTGCTAATAATTATCAGTCTATAGGCATGATAGGGAATGGAATATATCAAGTTATAAGTGGTAAAACTGTAGTTAATTATACTGATTTAGAAAACATAGATGATTTTATTTATAGTGAAAGAATAACGAAAAGTGATTATTATGGGATAAGTGAAGGAAATAATCTGGTTTTGATATTAATAGAAAGTGGAGAATGGTATCCTTTTACAATGTACCCTGATAAAGCAGAGATTCTTTATCCTAATTTGACTAAGTTTATGAAGGAAGGATTAATAGCAACTAACTTTTATCAAAAAGAAAAAACTGATGTAAGCGAAGCATTGTCTGTGCTTGGTAATTATCCTACAGGAAAATATGTTAACTATGATTTTGCAGAAAATTCATATCCTTATGCACTTCCTAGTTTACTTAAGAATAGTGATGAAAATGTGGTGGTTAAGAGTTATCATGCTAATTATGGAAACTTTTATAATAGATACAATCTTCATAAGTCTTGGGGATTTGAGAGTTTGACTGGAATAGATGAGATGAGTAAATATGGAGTAGAAGATACTTGGCAACATAAGAAAGGTGAAAGAAATTTAGATTCTATAACTTTTGAAAAGATGAAAGAAGAAATGTTTCCTAAGGATGATAGATTTTTCTCATTTGTACTTTCGTTTACAATGCATGGTTATTATGGTAAAAGAGAAACATTAGAACCTTATTATAAAATATTAGATGAGAATGGAATAATTCTTAATACAGATGATAAAAATGATGAGTATTTAAAAACTTATATGGCTGCTTTAATGGATTTTGATAAGGCAGTTGGAGAAATGATGTCTTATTTAGAAGAGACTGACAGATTAGATGATACAACTATTATAATGTATAGTGATCATAATACATATTATAATAGTCTTAGTTATTATGCTAAAGATATAGAAGAAAAGTATCATTCAGAGTTGTATCATATTCCTATGATGATTTATGATAAGAAACTTACTAGTAAGTATATAAGTGAGAATGGTACTAATAGAATAGAAAAATTTACCACAACTTCTGATATTACTCCAACAGTATTAGATATTTTTGGACTTGATGGATGGAAGAACTTATATTTTGGTAGTACTATATTTGATGAAGATAAAGAGAGTATAGTGTTTAGTAGAAATTATGGTATATTTATTTCAGATAAATTAGTAGGTTATTCATTAAACAGTTTGAAATATAAAGATAAGGATATGACTAGTGATGAATTAAAGGATTTTGAAAGTAGGGCTCTTATACATCTAGAAAGGCTTGAATATATAGATAAAATTTATTATTCTGATTATTTTAAAAATCATGAATATAAATATTAGTTGTGTAAACATAAAAAGGTTGACATCTTTTCTTGATTGTGGTAGTATAATTAACAGGAAAAGGAGAGATAATAAATGGTAAAATTAAGACTTAAGAGAATGGGAAGTAAGAAAAGACCTTTTTATAGAATAGTAGCAGCAGATGCTAATGCTAGAAGAGATGGTTCTTTTATAGAATTGGTTGGTACTTATAGTCCTTTGGAGGATTCTAAAGTTAATATTAATGAAGAAGTTGCACTTAAATGGTTAAGTCAAGGTGCTATGCCAACAGATACTGTTAGAAATCTATTAAGTAAGGCTGGTATAATGGAGAAATTCCATAATAGCAAGAATAATAAGTAATGAGTATAGAAGAATTTGCTGAGTTTCTAGTTACAAATATTGCCAAGGAAGCTGAATTGGTTAAAGTAAAGAAGTTTGAAACAGAAGATGGGCTATTTCTTGAAATAATGGTTAGCGAAAGTGATATGCCACGTGTAATTGGAAGGCAAGGGAAAGTGGCTAATTCTATAAAAGACTTAATTCAAGCTAAAGCTTATAATGATGGAATTAATAATTTAAATATAAATATTGATTCATTTTAATAGTTGCTATTATAAAAAAACTGTAAATAATATTTGCGTTTTTTTTTGCTTTACACTTTAACAAAACATTATAAATGCTAGAAAGTTTACATTTCTTTACAAAATTTCAAGTTATTCACAAAAAAAATTTCTCAAAAAAATTGTCGAATTTAGTGGAAATTTATAAAATAATGTTTTATAATGTATTCATAAAATATGTAAGGGTGTGATTTTTATATGCGAAATATGAAAAGTTTTTTTAGAGCGCATAAACGTTCTAAGAAGTTTCTTTTTATGACGGCAGTACTAGCAGTATTTAGTGTGATGATGGTTTCGTCTTATGCTTATTTTGTAATAACTACAAGTAATTATAAGGCTAGCGAATTATTGGTCGCTAAGTTGTCATACGGGATTAATATCGTTGAAGATGGAAGCACTGGAAGTACTATTGACAGTAATACAGTTAACGTTCCAGCAGGAAAGAAAGCTTTCTTTTTCATAACTGTTACTAGTGTTAATAAGATTGATAGTAAATATACTTTAGCTTATAAGACTAGTAGTCAGGCAGTAGTAAAATATACAGATAAAACTCCTTGGACAAGTTCTGGATTTATTGAGGGGTATGATAATACTACTTATACTAAGAAGATTAGAGTAGTAATTGATAATACTTCTGAAAGTCGTGAAGCAACAGTTAATTTTGGAGTTTATGGTGGTTATACTTTTAATAGTTATACTGCAATTAGTTTGGGTGATGGCTATTATTCAGTAGGTGGTCCATATGAAGAGACTGTAGCTACTGCAGGTGAAAGACTTGTTGATATAGTTGAGAAAGAGACAGGCTGTGTAACGACGCCAACGAATAATTGTACTTATGGTGGAGGTAGTATTGCTAACTATTTGCAATATCCTACTAATGATGATGTTTCTCAAAATATTTGGAGAATACTTGGAACTTATCAAATAGGAGATAAGACTGTTGCTAAGATTGTTAGCGATTTAACAGGAAGTACTACTACTGCCTTAGTGCCTACAAGTTTATCTAACTTTTATGGGACTTTGGAAAATGTAGATAATGTAGTTTATAAGACTAATATGTTTAATTGTAGTTCAAGTGGTTGTACGTCGAGTAACTATACGAATATAGGTTTGATTACAACTTTCGAATATAATTCAGTAGGCGGATTAAATTCTTATTTGGCAAATACTAATAGTTTCTTTGCAATAGATGGAGAAAATATTAGTAATATTACAAGCGGTGGCATCGAGGGGACTACTGAAGAAACAACTAGTGGACTTAGACCAAGTATTTATTTGAAGACGGATTTACAAGTTACAGGAAGTGGAACAGCAAGTGATCCTTATAGGATTAGTCAAAGAAGTGATATTAATTTAGTAGCTTATACTTTAGATGGTGCTGCTACTGAGAAAACTTTTCAGTATCTTTTAGCAAATAATGTTGTTAAAGAGGTCGTATGTGAAAAGGGAACAAAAGCAGTTTGGGATTATGCTAAGAATACTATTACTTTATCTGAAGTTGTAGTTCCAGATTATTGTACTATAAATTTTGGCGATGGTTATACTGTTAATTTGGTTGCTAATAATGGAACAGTAACTAGTCCGAATCCTGTTGCAATAGGATATAATGGTGGTGTAAGCTTTGAAGTTTCTCCAAATGCTGGATATAAGTTGGAAGGGGCTACTGTAAGTTGTAATGGTGGAGCAACAGCAGTGTTAGCTAATGGTAAGGTTAATGTTTCAGGAGTTACTTCTGCTCAAACTTGTACAATAAATATGGCTAAACAAGCTTATAAGATAACTATGAATGTTCCTAATGGTTCAAGTAATCCGGCAACTAAAGATATTCTTTATAAAGAGAGTGGAGACTTTGCGATTTCTGCTGGTGCAGGTTATCAAACGACTGGTATGACTGTAAGTTGTACAGGTGGAACTACAGCAACAGTAAGCGGAACAAAGATTACAGTAAGTAATGTTATAAAAGCGGATACTTGTAATGTGTCATTGACTGGAAAAACTTATACAGTTACTGCTAGTGTATCTGGTGGTAGTGCAAATCCTACTAAACGTACTGGTGTTGCCCATGGAGGTAGTACAACATTTACGATTAGTGCTAATGCAGATAATGTACTAGCTAATGCAACAGTAAGTGGAACAGGATGTAGTTTATCTAGTGATAAGAAAACTTTGACAGCTAGTAATGTTACTAGTGATAGGACTTGTACAGTTACTATACCTTTAAGATACAAAACATTAGCAGACACAATCAAGACTGCATATGCACCAGTAAGTGGAAGAACGAACTTTAGTAGTATAGATAATGGAACACCAAAATTATATACAGGAAGTGATGATCAAGGAACAACATATTATTTTAGTGGAGATGGAAGTAGTATGAACAACTGGGTAAGTTTTGCAGGAAAGAAATGGAGAATCATAAGAATAAACGGAAATGGAAGTGTAAGACTACTATATGCAGGAAATGGAACAACAGCAAATGATATAGGAAATAGTACATATAATAGTACATATAATCATCCGCAGTATGTAGGATGGAAGTATACATCAGGAAATAGTTTGGCAACAAACCGAGGAAATGGAACAAAGAGTAC
>CAJUGE010000085.1 GCA_910586295.1 uncultured Bacilli bacterium
ATTATGTTTGATAATAGAATATAAAGTTCTTTGAAAACTAAATATTACATGTTATTATATAGATAACAAAAAGAAGCAAAATATTATCTTGCTTCCTATTATGGAAAGTTATCATTTACACAGAATTTAGGACATACTCAAAGGAATGGACACCTCCACTATAAATATAATAGGGAATATGCTTCCAAATAAGATTATATACATATCATGTAATCCAATGACACTAGCAAGAGACATAAAATCATTAAATAATTATAACATTGAAAAACTATACACACTTGATATGTTTCCAAATACTCATCACGTTGAATGTGTATGCGTGTTAAATAGGCGATAAACCCTTATAAATAAAGGAAAAATCAACTATTCAGTAGGAGTCAAAACAATGGTAAAAAAACGAGTAAATTATTAATATTTTTACTAATTTTTGAAAAAAATATTGTGTAGGTTGTCTGTGGAGAATATGTTTACGTCTACCACCCTAACTGGTATGTGTTGTATAGTTATGCTAGAATGAAAAAATGGTCAAATAGATGACTAGTAAGGAGATTAAAATTATGAGCGATAAAAAATATTGGGATGAAATATATTATAGTAATCTAAAGGAATCAGAAAAAGACTTTTTAAATGATATATGGATGGAAAAATATAATGATATTATTTGTAATATAAATAATAAAAATGCTATTGATTTAGGATGTGGTTTAGGTCAAGATTCAATATGGTTATTTGAGCGTGGTTTTAATGTAATATCATGTGATTTTTCAGAAAAAGCAACAAATAAGTTTAAAGCAATGTATCCTAATGCTAATATAATGAATTTTGATATTGTTGATGGCTTACCATTTGAATCTAATTCAGTAGGATTAATAAATGCTAACTTGTCTATTCATTATTTTGATATGAATAAAACAATGGAAATATTTGATTCTATTTATAAAACTCTTGAAAGAGGTGGCTTATTTATTGGAAGGGTAAACTCTGATAAAAATGAATATGTTAATGATGATTATATTAAGGTAGAAGAAAATTTTTACTACAATCCAGTAAAAGAACAACATAAAAGATTATTTAATCAAGAACAATTTGATAAATTAACCAAAAACTGGAATGTAATTATATTAAATGAAAATGAAACTACTCGTAAAGGAAGAAAAAAATATACTTGGGAATTTATTCTGCAAAAGTATTAATAATTATTTAAAAAATAAGGAGGTTTGGAATGAAAAATGAATTGATAAAAGAAAATAAAACAGAATTGCTTATTTATGAGTCAACAAATGGGAATATTAAACTAGATGTAAATTTAGAAGGAGAAACAGTTTGGTTATCTTTGGAACAAATGACAAGATTATTTGGAAGGGATAAATCTGTAATTTCTAGGCACATAAAAAATATTTTTGAAGAAGGTGAATTAGAACGAAATGCTTCAACTATTGCAAATTTTGCAACAGTTCAAAAAGAAGGAATTAGGAAAGTCGAAAGAAATATTGATTATTATAATTTAGATGTAATAATAAGCGTAGGGTACCGTGTTAAATCTTTAGAGGGTGTAAGATTCAGAAAATGGGCAACTGCAAGAATTAAAGAATACATAATTAAAGGATATACTATGGATGATGAGCGTCTTAAAAATTTAGGTGGTGGAAAATACTTTTATGAATTAATAAACCGCATTAAAGATATCCGATCAAGTGAAAAAGTATTATATAGACAAGTTCTTGATTTGTATGCTACTGCAATTGATTATAATCCTAATGCTCCCGAAACTATAAGATTCTTTAAAATTGTACAGAACAAATTCCATTTTGCGGCACATGGAAACACTGCAGCAGAAGTTATCTATAATCGTGTTGATGCAAATAAACTATTTATGGGTCTTACTAGTTTTAAAGGAGAATTGCCAAGCATTAATGATATAGAAATTGCTAAAAATTATTTAAGAAGAAGAACTTTTGATGTTAAACAATTTAGTTTCAGGATATTTTGATTTTGCTGAATTTCAAGCAATGAAACATAAACCTATGAGGATGAAAGATTATATTAATCAGTTAGATAAAATATTAGACTCTCTAGATGCTAATATTCTCTTAAATGCAGGTAAAATTAGTCATAAGGAAGCAATAGAAAAGGCAAAACTAGAATATGGAAAGTATCAGATAAAAGAACTTACTTCAATCGAAAAAGAGTATTTAAAATCTATTAATAAAATCAATGAAATTGCTGAAAAATTAAACAATAATTAATTAGTCATAATAAACATTGAACCTAATATGTTTGTATATTATGACATAGTCAGTTATAAACGAACATATCAATGTGAACTATTCATAACGTACATTCTAGTCATGTTGAATGTTTATGCGTGATGAGTAGGCGATAAACTATTATAAATACTGAGAAAATCAACTATTCGGCAGGGGCCAAAATAAAAAAATATATATTTGATGATGAAGAAAATATACCAGAAGAATTTATATAAGGTTGCAGAAAATATTTGCTAGACAAGATTTTAAAAATGACTTACATTTAATTAGAAATAATTGTTTAGAATTGCCTATCGAAGACATAATAGATAGAGTTTTTATATATAAGTCTTTATTTATTATTATTGTATAATTTGAGAGGAGTTAAAAATGAAAAAAATTTTAGTTGTTGATGATGAAGAAATGATAACAGACTTAATATCTACCTGTTTATTAGATAAGGGATATGAAGTAATGGTTGCCAACAGTAGTGAAGAAGCACTATTACAGATTCCTAAATCTCCTAATTTAATTATTTTAGATATAAATATGCCAAGTGTAAATGGTTTAGAACTATGTCAAAATATTCGTGATTATATTTATTGTCCAATAATTTTTTTGACTGCTAGAGTTAGTGAACAAGACAAAATAAATGGTTTTAGATATGGAGCAGATGATTATATTACAAAACCATTTAGTTTGAAAGAATTAACTGCTCGAGTTGAAGCACATTTAAGACGAGATGAAAGAAGTAAAAATAATTTATCAATTATGACTCTTGCAGATGGTTTAATAATAAATTTATCAAGTAGAAAAATATATTTTGAAAAAATAGAAATACCATTTTCTAAAAAAGAATTTGATATAATTGAATTTTTAATTGCTAATTCTGGACAGGTTTTTGATAAAGAACAAATCTATGAAAAAATTTGGGGATATGATGCTTTAGGAGATAATAATGTAGTTAAAGAACATATTCGCAAAATTCGTGCAAAATTTAAAGAAGTTACTGGAAAAGAGTACATTGATACAAGTTGGGGAGTTGGTTACTGTTGGAAAAATTAAAAAATATGAATAAATCATTATCAATAAGAAAATTTTTTGTTTTTATTGTTTTTAGTACATTCCTAATTGTCATTATATTGTCAATAATATGTATTTGGGGTGGTACAAAATTCAGAAATTATCTAATCCCAAATTCAAACGATGTTGTTTTAACATTAGAACTCACTAATCAAGAAGGTCAAAAAATGAATGTAGTTGTAGAAACTGAATTAGGTAGTGAAGTAGTAAAAATGCCAATGATAATAAATAGTTCAGAGTCATCAAAGAATTATATATCATTAGACGATATTGAGATAAAAGTTGTAAAAGTAGAAAATAGTTTTGAAAAACTTACTCCTAAAAGAAAATTTGCTTATCAAATAACAGGAGCGTTAATGGTATTTCTTCCTTTATTATTTTCAATTAGTGGTATTTTGATAGCAGGATTTGTTTTTTATAAAAGAAAATTAAAAGAACCTTTAAGAATTTTATCAAATTCAATGCAAGAAATAGCAAAAGAAAATCTTGATTTTAATGTTTTTTATGATTCTGATGATGAAATGGGTGCATTGTGTTCTTCATTTGAAGAAATGAGAAGAGCATTAGAGGAAAATTATAAAGAATTATGGAAAATGATAGAAGAAAGAAAAATTTTACAAACTTCTGTCGCTCACGACTTAAGAAATCCTATTACCATTATAAAAGGGTACACAGAATATCTACAAGAAAATTTAAAATATAAAGATTTATCTAATGAAAAAATTATTGAAATAATAAATAATATAAATAAAACAACTGAGAGATTAGAAAACTATACTAATTCTATTCGTGCTATAAATCAATTAGAAGAAATAAAGGTTGAACGTAAAGAAGTAAGTGTAAAAGAATTTATAGAAAATGCCTGTAATGATTTTTCACTGATGACTAAATCTAAAAAGATTAAATTAGAAATTACAAATCGTATATCAAAAGGCATTTTTAACATTGATGTTGATGTTATTTATAGAATAGTAGAAAATATTATAAATAATGCCTTAAGATATGCAAAGAAAAAAATTAAAATGTCATTTGAAATAAAAAATAATTTTTTAATAATTATTGTAAAAGATGATGGTATTGGTTTTAGCGAAAATGTTTTGTCTGGAAAACATAAATTGATTAGTTCAAATAATAAAGATGGACATTATGGAATTGGTTTGACTATTAGCCGCATCCTCTGTAATAAGCATGGTGGAGAACTAAAACTTGATAATGATGAAAAAAATGGTGCAAAAGTAATAATAAAAATACAAATTTGACGGATTTTTGACTTTTATTTTATATCATATCCTTGTAAGCCTAAAATGGCACGACAAGGAGTTTTTTATGAGAAAAAGAAAAATTTATATCAAAAAGAAATTAAAATATAGAATAAAAGTAATTTGTTTTATTATTTTCACAGTTTTAATATTAAATTGTGTAAACAATATATTTAATTCTTTTCATATTAGTACAGATGAGACCTTGATAAACGAAAATGAACAAAATATCAATAATCAAAAAAAAGAAAATCAAGAAGAAAACATTCTTTTAAATGAAAATAATAGTTATGAAATCTCAAGCGATAGACAGGATATAGATGATAATACTACAAATAATTTTGAAAGAGATATAAATAAGTTTAAAAATAAAAAACTGATTGCTTTTACCTTTGATGACGGACCTAATTCTAAAACTACCAATAAATTGTTAGATAATTTGGATAAATATAATGCACGTGTAACTTTCTTTGTTGTTGGTAATCGTGTAAAAACTTATGAAGATACTTTGAAAAGAGCATACAATATGGGTAATTTAATAGGAAGTCATACATACAATCATAAAAACCTTTTTGAATTAGACGACAATCAAATAGTAGATGAAATTAAAAAAACAAATGATGTAATAAAGGAAGTAACTGGTAGCGATACTCTTTATTTAAGACCTCCATATGGAAACACAAATAAAAATATAAAAAATCTTGTTAATATGTATAATATTCTTTGGGATTTAGATACTGAAGATTGGAAATATAAAGACAAGTTTAAAATAGCAAAGTATATTATTGATAATGCTCACGATGGAGGAATAATTTTGTTACACGATTTATATGAAACATCAATTGATGGAGCATTACTTGCAATGGAAGAATTATCAAAAAATGGATATGCCTTTGTTACAATAGAAGAAATGACAACTTTAAAAGGTATAACTCTTAATAAAACAAGTAATTATTTTAATATTAAATAAAAAATTATAAATTTGACGAATTTTTGACTTTTGTTTTGTATCATATTCTTGTAAGTCTAAAATGGCTTAGTAAGGAGTTAGATAAATGCAGCAAAAAAGAATATATAAAAGAAAAAAATTAAAACCTAAAATCAAGATATTTATATTTGTACTATTGTCATTATTTATTATACAAACTGGAAGGAATTTATTAAAATTAACTCACGCAAGTGAAAATGAAGTATCAAATAAAACTAGCACACAAGTGGAAAATAAAAGTAAAAATACTAATCAGTCTTCAGTTTTTCCGAAAGAAGTGTATGGTGTTGCAGTTTACACAAAATTGATAGACATAAATACATCAGCAAGAACTGGTGAAAAACGAATTATTAAATACATAGTTATACACGAAACAGACAATTTTGAAAAAGGTGTTGGTGCTGCTAATCATGCAACATTTTTAAAAAACAATAACAAAAGTCCTACATCTTGGCATTATACAGTTGATGATAAAGAAATTTATCATCATATACCAGATGATGAAAGAGCAAATCATGCAGGAGATAAAGAAGGAAATGATTATGGCATAGGTATAGAACTTTGTGTAAATGAAGATGGCGATTTTAATCAAACATTTGATAATGCTACCAAGTTAGTCGCATATCTTCTTAAATCTTACAATTTAGATATTAGTGCTATAAAAACTCATCACGATTTTACAGGTAAAGAATGTCCTCACAATATATTAAAAAGTAATAGACTAGGAAAGTTCAAAGAAAAAGTCAGATATTATTTAAATATTTGATATTTAGTTAAATAGTTTAAAGAAAGACATCTGGTAATATGTCAAGATAAATATTAAATTTTCCCAGAAATGTCTTTAGCAGTTTTATCGGAACTTTCTGCTTTATCAAATAAATATCAAGCCATACTTAAAACTGTGTGCATAAGTTGCAAACTGTTCG
>CAJUGE010000086.1 GCA_910586295.1 uncultured Bacilli bacterium
CCAGTAGGTCCTTGAATTCCTTGTACACCCTGTGCACCAGTCGCTCCGACTTCACCTTGAGGACCTTGTACTCCCTGTAAGCCTTGAGGTCCAGTGGCCCCAGTCGCCCCAGTCGCTCCAGTATTTCCTGTGTTACCAGTCGCTCCAGTTAACCCTTGAAGCCCTTGAGGTCCCATTGGGCCAGTCACTCCAGTATTACCAACAGGCCCTTGAATTCCCATTGGCCCTTGAGGTCCTTGAATACCTTGAGCACCTTGAGCTCCAGTATTTCCTGTTGCTCCTCTAGGAATAGTAAAATTAAGTATTGCATTTTCAGAAGTTCCAGTATTTGTAACGACTGCATTAGTACCAGGAGCGCCAGTTACTGTATCACCTATAGTTATAGTAACTGCAGAAGCTCCAGTCGCCCCAGTTGCTCCAGTCGCTCCAAAACAACAACAACATCCACTGCTAACATTATTTCTTTGAAATTGTTCTACTTTGCATAATGCTCTTTGATATGAATTATTATTCATCATTTATCTCCTTTCTAATTTAATTTATGTAAGATTAAAAAAAATGCTTAATTTAAAAGTTTAGATTAATAAATAAAATGTCAAAAGTTTACACTTTTCTATTTGTGATAATGTCTAAAGTAGTGTAAAAAAGAATTTTTTCAAAAAAATAAAAGCGTTTTCCATACTTAGTGTCGTATATAGTAAGTAGAGGGACATAAATTCTCTCAAGAAAGGAGTAGCTATGAAAAAAATATTTAAAATACTTATATTGGTAATTGGATTAATACCTTTATTAGTAAATGCAGAAGAAAAGGAGGTGCAATACAAATGGTATAAAGAAGTAGAAGAAAATATAAGATACGAAAACAATGCTGAGAATATTTGTGAATATTTTGATAAAAACACATTTATAACTACTGATTGGTATTATTCTACTAGTAAACCTAAAGAAGAAAAATTTAGAACAATAGAAGAAGTCAATATGGAAGTTGACATATCAAGATATTATTCAAAGTATTTAGAATTTAAATATTTTCCAATGAATGGAGTAAAAATTTATGAATTAGAGTTTTTTGATAAAGAAAACAATAAAATTGAATACGAAATAAAACAAAATATTATAAACAATCAAAATACAAATGTTTTAAATGACGAAAAAAAAGAAGATTTTATAAGTTTAGAAACTCGAGACATATTAGAAATAGAATTAAAAGACATTACAAATATCATAGATACAAAAATTCGAGTTTATCATGAAGAAAATTCAGACTTTAAAGACATGCATTTCTTTACATATGTTTTACCAGGACTTATGAATAATGCCTTTGCAGAGTATGAAGAAGAAATAAAGACAGAGTGCGAAGATAAATTTTGCATCACAGAAATAATAATAAGAGAAGAAAAATGTCTAACCGAGCCAATAAAATTAAATACTGTTGGCTATAGATATAAAGATAACTTATATAAATGTTTTGACAAAAAGAAAGAGTATGCTCCAGGATATCACCGCGATTTATCAAACGAAAATTACTTTAAAGATGAAAATGATTATATAATTATCGAAGAAGTCGACTACACATGTCCTACAGTAGAAGTACCTAATTGCAAAAATTACACAACTTTAGAAGAAATATCAAATTCTGATTTGAAAAAAGAAGAAATTAACAATCTACCTATTACTGAAGAAATCACAAACATAATAGAAAAACCTCTGAAAGAGCTAAAAACACCAATAGCAATGGTAACAAAAGAAAAATCTTCATCCACAATACCAGAATACTTAATATTTATAACTATCTTTACTATAATGTCAATCCTATTAACAATAATTATAATCGCAAAAAAACTAAAAAAATGTCGATTGAAATAATAATCTAGTTTTGTCGAAAACATAACATTTTAAATAAAAATATATTATATTATTAACGAGGTTACAATTATGCTAAAAATAAAAATGGAATTTAAAAAAGGAATACTATTTATAAGATTAGATGGAATCCTAAATAAAAAAACAATAGAAGTATTCGATAATGAAGTATTATCAGTAGTGTTAGTAAACAAATTAAAGTATATAGTTGTCAATTTAGACGAAGTATACGAAGTGGATAAAGATGGAGTTTCTGCACTAAAAGAATTAAATGACATAATTTATAATTTTCATGGGAAAGGAGCACTATGTAATTTAACTAACAATCAAGTGAAAAGACAATTAAAAGAATATAATTATACAAACGAATACTACGAATTTGAAAATGAACTAAAAGCATTGGGGATGATGAGAATATGATGGATTTAGAAACATTAGTTAAAGAAAATGCAAAACTAATTTATAAGATTGCTTCAAAATATAGTAGTTACTATAACATAGAAGATTTATTTCAAGAAGGAGTAAAAGGATTAGACAAAGCAAATAAAAATTATAATCCAAATTCCAACACAAAATTTTCTACTTATGCGTTTAAATACATATTAGGAAGTATTGTATCTTATGTAAAAAATGATAGAAACATAAAAGTTGGTTCTGATACTCTAAAGCTATATCAAGCATACGAAAAAACTTATGAATATCTAACAAATAAATTAAATAGATTTCCAAGTTTAGAAGAAGTAAGTAGTTTTATGGGAATAGATTCTACATTAGTTGTATCTGCTATTAGTAAATGTGAATTTACAGTAAGCCTAGAGAGCACTTTGACAGAAGATAATTTCACATTAGAGCAAGTAACTGGAATAGATGATACCCAAAAAATTGACGACTTAATAGATTTAAGAACAGAATTAGAAAACTTAACATCAGAAGAGAGAAAACTAATAGAACTAAGATATTTTGGAGATTACACACAAAGTGAAACTGCAAATTATCTAAATATGACTCAAGTTCAAGTCTCTAGAAATGAACAAAGAATACTAAAGAAAATAAAAACTAATATTGCTGCATAATACATAAGTAACTTATCTTTTATAGATGAGTTTCTTTAATTTTGTATAAAAAATAACCATCGAAACATAATAAAAGTAGGTGAGTGATTTTGAAATTAGAAGAATATAAAAAAATAGTAAATAAAAATAGTGGAAAAGAAGACAAATTTAAAAATGTATTTATATCATTTATAATAGGCGGATTTATGGGATTGTTGTGTCAAATGTTTTGTACATTTCTAAACAAAGAAATCGGAATAAAAATAGAAGATGCTTCAATGTACACAACAATAATGTTAATTGTCGTATCTAGTATATTTACTGGGTTTGGATTCTTTGACAAAGTAGTATCATTCGCAAAATGCGGTTTAATTGTTCCAACAACTGGATTTGCACATGCTATGACTAGTGCGGCTATGGATCATAAAAGTGAAGGAATAATTAAAGGTATAGGTTCAAATATGTTTAAATTAGCTGGAAGTATCATAATCTATGGAATAATCGTAGCATTTTTTCTAGCACTTATAAAAGGGGTGATATAAAAATGACTTTAGAATTTAAAAATGCCTATATAAAAAACAACTATACACTAATAGGCAGAAATGAACATAAAATTCAAATAAAAACCGATGCAAATTTAAATGATTACTACGACGAAGAGAAAAGTGTTGAACAAGCCGAAGCAAAATTTCAAATAAAATCTATAGAAAATCTAATTAAAAAAGAAAAACTAGACTTTAAAGATATAGATGTTCTTATAGGAGGAGACTTACAAAGTCAAATATTTGCTTCTTCCTTTGCAGCTAGAAAATTCGACTTACCATTTTTAGGAATATATAGTGCTTGTGCAACATTTGTAGAAGGTTTAATAAGTGCATCTAATCTCCTAGATAATAAAATTAATAACGTTATAGTAACAACAAGTGCACACAACTTAGCAAGCGAGAAACAGTTTAGATTTCCAATCGAATATGGTGCATTAAGAAAAAAAGTAAACACATTCACTGCAACTGGAAGTGTAAGTGCTCTTATATCGAAAAAACCAACTAATATTAGAATTGAAACTGGGACAATAGGAAAAGTAGTGGATTTAGGATACAACGATGCAAATAACTTTGGTGCTTGCATGGCTCCATCAGCTGCAAAAACAATAAGCGAGCATTTAAATGATACTAAAAGAACTATTGATTATTATGATTTAGTTTTAACAGGAGACTTAGGAATATATGGTGTTAAAATATTAAAAGAATACCTAAAAAAAGAATATAAAATAGAAGCGAATAATGTAATGGATGCAGGCTCAATCCTATTTGAAAAAAATGAATTAACAACCATAGCAGGAGGAAGTGGTCCAGTATGTCTTCCGTTGGTATTATTCGGAAGTATTCTAAATGAAAATTATAAAAAAATTTTACTAGTAGGTACTGGCTCATTGCATTCAAAAACTAGTTGTAATTTAGGAGAAAGCATTCCATCAGTATCGCATGCAATAAGTTTGGAGGTTCTCAAATGATATATTTAAGTGCATTTATAATATGTGGTACCATATGTGCTATTGGTCAGATAATATTAGAAAATTCTAATTTTACTCCAGGGCATCTAAACACTATTTTGGTAGTTGTAGGAGCTACACTTTCATTTTTTGGATTATATGAGCCTATAATAAATTGGGGTGGAGCAGGGGCTACGATACCGATTACCAACTTTGGGCACTTACTATTTAAAGGAGCATACGAAGGATTTATAAACGAAGGTTTTACTGGTTTAATAAAAAGTTTATTTACATTAGGACAAGTAGGAGTAACTGTAAGTATAATAATGTCCTTTCTAGTCGCAGTGTGTACAAAGCCTAAACATTAAATAAAGAAATCAATTTAAAAAGTACTTTACGTACTTTTTCTCTTTATTTATTGAGAATTAGTGAAAAAATATGATATAATTCTTGTATAGAAAATAAAGGAGATTAGTGAATATATGAAGATACCGAATTTTTTAAAAAAGAAACCAAAAAATGATGAGACATATACACAAGAGCCGAAAGTAATAGATGGAGTAGAAGTGCTAGATTTAGAAGAAAAAAAGCCAAAAATAGCAGAAGAAGAAAAAAAAGAAAATCGTACTATCATAATAATACTTGCAATAATACTATTATTTGCCTTTGCACTACCTAAAATAACAAGTTGGTTTAAACATAGCTCAATATTTTCTTATACAGACACAGTAAACGAAGTAGTAGAAAATAAAACTGTAGATGGAATGTTGCAAATAGGAAAAGAAGAAGGCTCAATAACAGTTAAAAAAATTAAATTCTATAACACTGCCAAAAAGTCAAACAATGAAATAAGTATTGTATATTTACCAAATTCTAGCGTAAAAGATGTCAATAAAGAAAATATATATATTGAGCTTTACAATTCAAGCAAAACTATCATATATAGAATAAAATTTGTAAGTGATTCTAATCTAGAAAGAAAAGTTCCTGGTACTTATAGTTTCAAAGTACTAGAAGATACTTACAAAGATGCAAAATATGCAAAAGTAACAATAATAAAAGAAAATGAGTGGGGTAATGCTACCAATACACTTACTTGTACAAAAGAAACAACACAAGAAGAATACACATTAATTGAAAAAGTAACATATAACTTCAGTAAATTAGGACTATTAAATTATAAGGTATCAAAAAAAGTAGAATTTGAAAATTCTGAAAAAGAAACTAACCCATTTACAAGGCAAATTGAATCTGAAAGTAGAATGATAGATAAAACTAACGTAAAAGATTTAATTTCAGATGAAAACTCTATAGAATACACTATAAATCTAGACGATTTTGATGCTAAAAAAAGTGGTTATACTCCTTTACATACACATGGAAGTATCTATAGAAACGTAAAATTAGAAGAAACTTATAATGGTTGGGTGTGCGAATAATGAATAATTTTTTAATCGGGGATTTTGAAGGTCCATTAGACTTACTATTACATTTAGTCAAAAAATCGGAAATGAATATAAGTGAATTAAGCCTAATTGACATAACAGAACAATACATAAATTTTATAAAAACAATGGAAGAAATGAATTTAGATATTGCAAGTGAATACTTAGTAACTGCCGCAGAACTTATAGAAATGAAAAGTCGTTCTCTTCTTCCGAAACCACCAAAAGAGAATGATGAGGATGAATTAGAGCTAGATCCAGAAGAAGAATTAAAAAGAAGACTTTTAGAATATCAAAAATACAAAAGTAGTGTAGAATCATTTAGAACTCTTGAAAACGTTCGTGGTAATTTTTATACTAAATCACCAGAAAAGAAAGAAATATATACAGAAGAAAAAGTAGAAAATGATGGTTCAGTAACTGCATACGACCTATTAAGTGCTTTACAAAAATTACTAGAAAGAAAAGAATACTCAAAACCACTAAATACCAAAATAACAAAAAAAGAGTTGTCAGTTGCAGATAGAGTTGTTAAAATAAGAGAAGTATTAAAGAAAGAAAAACGTATAGAATTTCTAAGTTTATTTGAGGAGTTAACAAAAGAATATGTAGTAGTAACATTTTTAAGTATATTAGAAATGGCCAAAAATAAAGAAATACTACTAAGTCAAGACTCAAACTTTGGAACTATAATACTTGAAAGAGTTGATTAAAATGAATTTAAAAAGTGTAACAGAAGGAATACTATTCGTAGTAGGTGACGAAGGTATAACTATTAAAGAATTAAGTGAAATATTAGAAATTAGCGAAGAAGAAGTAAAAGAAAATCTTACTTCATTAAGAAAAGATTATGAATCCAATGAACGAGGTATAAGAATATCTTTTCTAGGAAATACTTTTAAACTTACCACAAAAAGTGAACATAAAAAATACTATGAAAAACTAGTAACAAACTCCCGTGTATTTAATCTAAGTAATGCCAGCTTAGAGACACTGGCAATAATAGCTTATAACGAACCAATTACACGAATAAAAATAGATGAAATAAGAGGAGTATCTAGTGTTCAAATAGTAAGAAAATTATTAGCTAGAGGTTTTATTAAAGAATGCGGAAAAGAAGATTCAATAGGTAAACCTAATTTATACAAAACAACTAATGAGTTTTTGGATTACTTCGGACTTGCAACGAAAGATGATTTACCAAAACTAGATGCTAAAGATAAACCAAAACGAGACGAAGAAGTAGAACTCTATAAATCTAATTATAAAGAAAATTAAAAAGCACTCCAACTTAAATGAAGTGCTTTTAATAAGGTTTAATATTTTTCTTAGCTAATTTAATTTTGCTAAGATATCTATCCATATCTATAGAACTTACTCTCTCTACAAATTCAACTAACATCTTTTTAGTAAATAAACATTCTTGATATTCTCTACCAGGATAAAATTCATTAGGAAATATTGTATAATCTTCCATAGTAATATTATATTTACTAGCAATATACCTGTTAATACAGTCATATGAAAAATATAAATCATTCCTAAACTCATCATAACTATGACTTAACAAATATTCTCTGCTAAAACATTCATCAAAAAATAAATAATCTGTAACTAAATGTATAAACCAACCTAATTCAAAATCATCAAATCTTGGATGTTCTAACAAAAAGTTATATAAATTGACTTTACCCTGCAAATGACTAATATTATCCTTACCTCTATTTAAATCGGTATAATGAGAAATATCTTTATTTTTAACAGTATCTGGATATAAAGTACCTTCTAAAACTTTATTTCTATTTACTAAAATTTTACTTTTTTCTAAATAAAATTTACTTACTGCCAAATGAATAGAAGAACAAGCCATATAACCACCTATAATAAAAGCAAACCAAACAGTTTGCAAAATTTCTTTATTGGTGCTCGCCCAGGGACTCGAACCCTGACACCAAAGGTACACGATTTTGAGTCGTGCGCGTCTACCAATTCCGCCACGCGAGCAACATAACTAAATTATAAACAATTTATAGTCAAAATTCAAGAGTTTTTACAAAACTGTAACTAAATTAACATTTCTATAATTCTACCTGTTTTATCATCAAGTAAAAAACTTACTTTCCCAAGTTCTCCAAATTTATTCTTAAGAACAGTAACATTAATAATCGAATCATTTTCTTTATCTTTGTAAACACCTAAAACCACATCTGCTTCACAAGCATATTTTTTGTCAGAAAAACTTTCTAAAGTAACTTCTTGCCCATTAACTAAGTACTTATTAGAGATTAAGCTATTAACAAATATAAGTACATTATACTGTAAAGCAATTCCTCTAATACGCTTAAAAACAGTTTCGTTATCTAACGCATAACTATTTTCATTAGTATTTAATAATTCCATATAATCTATAAAAACAAATTTAATATGTTCATTATCAATTAAAACTTCCTCCAAATCTTCAACACCATCAAGATAATCTGTAATATAAATATTAGAATCATAAATGTTAAGAGACATCTTTTCAAGCACACTAGCAAATATTTCTTGATCGATTTCTATAGGTGCATAATAAGACGTTTCTTTGTAATTTTCATCCATATCAATCATAATATTATTTAATAAAGTTGTCTTTCCACTATTGTTCCTACCACATATCAAAACAACATTCCCAAGTTCTAATCCATTAAAAAGTTTATCAAGTTTCTTAAAACCCACATCATATTTTTCCATAACCATCTCCTTAAATAAATTATACCAATTAATCATTAATAGGACAACAATTACTTAAAAGTCGTTAATTAAAATTAAAAACATAAAATTAAATATGAACTCATCTCTAAGCGAAAAATTAAAAAACTTAAAAGTTAGTGACTATATTTTTATAATATTTATAGTCATTTCTTTGAGTGGAATATATGCAGATTACAAAGAGAAGAGTGAACTACTTCACAAAGATCCAAATGGAAAAAAATCAGCACACAACATAAGACTGATAGCCTTAGTAGCATCTTTATTAATATATATTTTTTTTCTAAACACCAGAATTAAGAAGAAAAACAAAGGAGTAAGTGAGTTTCTAAATAATTTAGACATACTAGCAACAATACTTTTCATAATAGGCGGGATAATATTCATATATACAGAATACAAAGGAGCAGATGACAGTATTATACTAGAATAAAGATTAAAAATTATAAAGAAAAATTATGAAAACTCCAAAGCAAAGTTGCAATAAATAAGAAATTCCTATATAATATTCATATCAAATGGGAGTGATTATTAATGACAAGAAAAGAATACGCAGACTTTTTATTACCTAATGTTGAACACACAAAAGAGTATTATGAAGAATTATATAAAGAAAGAAATTTACCTAGTGATGCAATAGTAACAAGATTCGCACCATCTCCAACTGGATTTGTTCACATAGGACACTTATTTACTAGCTTTGTTGCAAGAAGATTTGCAAGTCAAACTGGTGGTATTTGCTTGCTTAGAATAGAAGATACAGACCAGAAAAGACAGGTAGAAAACGGAATTAATCAAATAATAGAAGATTTAAAAAATTATGGAATTGAATTTGATGAAGGTGCTATAAATGAAACAGAAGAAAAAGGAGAATATGGGCCATATATACAAAGTAAAAGAAAAGACATATACCAAGCATTTGCAAAGTATTTAATTGAAGAAGGCCTTGCATATCCTTGTTTCCTAACAGAAGAAGAAATGGAGAGTATTAGAAAATCTCAAGAAGCATCTAAAGAAAGAATAGGAATTTATGGTGATTTTGCAAAGTATAGAAATATATCTATGGAAGAAGCAGAAGAAAAGATTAACAATGGAGAAAAATATATAATAAGATTAAAATCACCTGGAAAATTTGAAAATAAAGTGATTGTAGAAGATGAAATACGTGGTACAATAGAATTTCCAGAAAATGACCAAGACATAGTTATAATTAAACAAGATGGACTACCTACGTACCACTTTGCACATCTAGTAGACGATCATCTTATGAAAGTGACACATGTATTTAGAACAGACGAATGGCTAAGTTCATTGCCTATACATGTTCAACTATTTGATATATTCGGTTATAAAAGACCTGTATATGTTCATCTTTCACCGCTAAATAAAAGAGAAGGGAATACTGTAAGAAAGTTAAGTAAGAGAAAAGATCCTGAATTAGCAGTAAGATTTTATCATGAGCAAGGAATACCAACTGATGCTGTCAAAATATATATTTTGACTATAATAAATTCAAACTTCGAAGAATGGTATGAAAATAATAAAGATAAAACATATAACGACTTCGAATTGTCTTTTGACAAAGTAAGTACATCTGGCTCACTTTTCGATATCGAAAAGCTAATGAATATATCTAAAAACTACATAAGCACAATGTCTGCCCAAGACTTATACACAAATGTGTTAACTTATTCACAAGAATTTGACACAGAGTTTTACGAACTATTAACAAAGTATAAAGACTACTCTATAAACGTACTTAACATCGAACGTGAAGTAGAAAGACCAAGAAAAGACATAGAAAGTTATAGTGCAGTAAAAAGAGAAATAGGTTATATGTATGATGAACTCTTTGCAAAGGATGAAATAACTTATGAACATAAAGACTTTTACGACAAAGAATTACTAACTTATTATATAGAAAATATTTATAACGAAAATGATGACAAAGACACTTGGTTTAGCAAAATAAAAGAAATGTGTCCAAAATTTGGCTTTGCAAGCGAAACAAAAGAATATAAAAAGAATCCAGAAAATTATAAAGGAAGTGTCGCACATGCTTGTGAAATAATAAGAGTTGCAGTAACTCACAGAACCATGACACCAGACCTTTATGAAATATTAAAACTATTAGGAAAAGACAGAATTAAGCAAAGAATAGACGACTTTAAGATTTAATCCTAAAAGGAGTATAAATGAAAGAAGAAAAATTTGAAATAAAATCTAAGTATGACAACTTAAAAATCAAGGGTACGATATACAAACCAGAAAAAGAAATAAAAGGTTTATTCTTCATTTCACATGGTATGTGTGAAGAAAGAAGCAGATACTATGACTTTATGAAATACTTAGCAGAAAATGATTATGTTGTAATAATACACGACCACCGTGGACACGGAGAAAGTGTAAAAAATATAGAAGATTTAGGATACTTTAAAGATGAAAAAGGCATAGCTATTGTAGAAGATTTACATGATGTAATAGAATACTTTCAAAGAAAATACCCTAAAACTAAAACAACATTATTTGGACACTCAATGGGTTCTTTAGTAGTAAGAAACTTCATAGGAAAGTATGATAATCTCATTGATGAGTTAATTATATGCGGTTCTCCTAGTAGAAATAAACTAGTTAACATAGGTTTAATGACTGCAAAATTTATAAAGAAACGTAAAGGCGAAAAATATAGAAGCCAATTTCTAGAAAAACAAACAACAGGTAGCTATGATAAAATCTTCAAAAGCGAGCCAGAAAAAAACTGCTGGCTTTCTAGAGATAAACATGTAGTAAAACTATACAACGAAGGAGAACGAACAGGATTTAACTTCACAACTAATGGATACATAAATTTATTTAATTTACTAAAAAATACATACAAAAAAAGTAAATATAATGTTAAAAACAAAGATTTAAAAATATTCTTTATCGCAGGAAGTAATGATCCAGTAATAAAAAACAAAGAATCTTGGTTAAAAGCAGTAGAATTTATGAAAAGTGTAGGATACAGTGATGTATATAAAAAATTATATAAAGAAATGAGACATGAAATATTAAATGAAATTGGTCATCAAGAAGTGTATGAAGACATACTAGATTTCATAAATTATTACGAAAAAGAAATATAATAGATAATATGCATATAATTAATTGGTGAATAAAAATGTTTAAAATATCTGATTGCTTATATGTAGCTAAAATTCTTGAAGTTGATTTTAAGAATTTTACACCAGAAGAATTTCTTAGCGGAATAAACATTGAGCTAGAACATGGTCTAATAAATCCAAAAACTAATGTTACAAACGATAACTTGCTATTAACTGCAAAAATTGCCTTGGCACACTTAAACGAATTTCCAAACTATTATAATGAAAAATATGGTTTATTAGCATTCGAGAAATTTCTCAAAACAAAACTAAAGGATTTGTAGAAAATTAGTCTACAAATCCTTTTAATATTAAAAAATACTAACTATTAGTATTAATATTATCTTCTTCCAAATTATTTAAAGAATATTCTATACATTGATTCACAAGCCTATTAATAGAAATATTATATTTATTAGACAACTCTTCAATTCTAGTCAATAATTCTGTTTTAATTCTAAAAGTTTTTAACTCGGACTTATTATCTTTAATATTATTAATTTTAAATTTTTCCATACTATCACTCCAATTAAATTATACAAAAGTGTAATACATGTTGTAAGATACACAAAAATGTGATACAATTTAGTTGTACAAAATGTAAGGGTGGAAAGGGAAAATATGAAAAAAATAATAATATTGGGATTAATATTAGTTAACTTGATTATTCTTTCGGGCTGCAAAAATGAAAATAAAGAAAATAATAAAATAGTAGAAAATAAAAATAGTTTACTTAGTTACACCATTGATGGAGAAAAAGTAGACAAAAAACCCACAAAAGAAGAAGGATACATAGTTAATAAAATCATATGTGATAATGGAAGTGACATTATGTGGGATAATGATAATTGGGAAGTTGAATTGACTAAAGTTGAGAGTAAAGACAGATGTAAGATCGATTTTACTAAAGATATAAATACTCCAGGATATAGAATAACAGTAACTTCTAATATGTCTAGTGCATTAGATAGTCTATCAAAAGCAACAACTGAAAATGGTACAGTAAAAATATATTCAAACAACACAATAACAAACATAAGTGGATGTAATGGAGAAATAAAAGGAAACAAAGTAATAATAAATAACATAACACAAAATCAAACATGCAATATACAAATCGAGCAAACATTAGCAAATGCAATTAAAACTGCATATCCACCAAAACTAGGAAGAAGTAACTTTAGCAGTATAGACAACGGAACACCAGGACTATACACAGGAGAAGATGACCAAGGAACAACATACTACTTCAGTGGAGATGGAACGAACATGAACAACTGGGTAAGCTTTACAGGAAAGAAATGGAGAATAATCAGAATCAATGGAAACGGAAGTGTAAGACTACTGTATGCAGGAAACGGAACATCAGCAACAGATATAGGAAGTAGTACATATAACAGCACAAATAGTCATCCAGCATATGTAGGGTGGAAGTATACAGTAGGAGGAAGTTTGTCAGCAGATAGAGGAAATGCAAATAAGAGTAATGCGTATAGTACAGTAGAGACATGGTATAATGGACTTTCAAGTACAAATAAAAACTTCATAGATACAGACGCAATATATTGTAGTGATAGAAATCTAAAAAGTGGAAGTACATATAGTACAAGTTCAACATTCTACTATGCAGCATATGGAAGACTAAATACAAAAAAGACACCAACATTCAATTGTAGTAATACAAGTGATAGATTCACAACATTTGGGTTAATGACAGCAGATGAAGTAGCGTTCGCAGGAGGAAAATATGTAACAGATAGTCCAAAAGCATATTATTACCTAGCCCAAGATGGAACAAGCAGTATCACAGGAAGTAGTCCTTGGTGGACTATGACTCCAGAAAAATTTGATAAAAATAATACAAAAATGATTACAAATGTATTCACTGTATCAGGTGTTTCTCCTGGATTTTTGTATTCTGAACATACAGCTTTAGAGAGGGCTTATATCCGTCCAGTAGTATCACTAAAATCAAATGTAACAGTAAATGGAGGAAGCGGAAGTGCTAGTTCACCATATGAAATAACTCTACGTTAATGAATATCAAAAAGAACTAATTCAAATATTTTAGTTCTTTTTATATACAATACTACATTAAAATGGTATCATAATATATAGAATAAAGGGAGTTGATTAAAGTGTACTATAACAAAAGTATAAAAGAAATAGAAAAAGAACTAACAACAAATATAGATGGATTAAGCAGTGATGAAGTCCAAAAACGAGCTTTAATCTATGGAAAAAATACACTACCAAAACATAAAAAAGAAAGCGTACTAAAAATATTCATTAGTGAATTTAAAGATCCAATAGTTATTCTATTACTAGTGGCAATAATCGCTTCGTTCTTAGTCGGAGAAACTGTAGACGCCCTAGCAATTCTATTTATAGTTATAGTCGATGTATTAATGGGAACTTACCAAGAAAACAAAGCAAATAACACAGCAGAAGCTTTAGCAGAACTAGTTACAGTCAAAACAAAAGTAATAAGAGATGGAAAAATAACGAAAGTTGAATCTGAAAATGTAACAGTAGGAGACATAATATTTTTAGAATCTGGTGACAAAATATCTGCAGACATAAGACTAATTGAAACGCATAATTTAACCATAAACGAAAGTGTCATAACAGGAGAAAGTCTAGAAATCAACAAAACACACGAAAAAATCTCTAAGAAAAATATAAGTATTTCGGAACAAATCAACATGGCTTTCGCAGGCTCAACTGTTGTAAAAGGTCGTGCCAAAGGAATTGTTGTAGGAATTGGTTTGAACACAGAAATCGGGCATATCGCAACTAGTATACAAGAAACAAAAGAAGAAAAATCCCCACTTACAATACGTGTAGAAAAATTATCAAAACAAATAAGCATACTAGTAGTCATAACAGCTGTAATAATAGCTTTTCTTATGCTATTCAAAGGAGTCCCTTTAAATGAACTATTCCTATCAGTAATAGCACTATCGGTATCTGCTATGCCAGAAGGCTTACCACTTTCTTTAACCATGGCATTAACTATCGCATCAAATAAAATGGCAACTAAAAATGTTGTAGTAAAAAAATTAAATTCAGTTGAATCCTTAGGAAGTTGTACAGTAATAGCAAGTGATAAAACAGGAACACTTACTGTAAACGAACAAACTGCAAAGAAAATATTAATGCCAAATGGAGAAGAGTACACAGTAACTGGAGTGGGCTATGACTTTAATGGACATGTCGATGGAACAAACCTAGAATATGCAGAAGAAATCGCTTTACTAGGAGTTATTAACAATGAAGCAATAGTAAAAGAAGACAAAAAAGTAGGAGACTCTATTGACATTGCATTTAAAGTATTAGGTAACAAACTAGACATAAAAACAACAGGAATTAACATAATAGACACCATCCCATATGAATCAGAAAATAAATATTCATGTGTATTCTACGAAAAAGAAGGTAAGCATTACTGCACAATAAAAGGCTCAACCGAAAAAGTAGCATCCTTCTGTAAAAACATATACCTAACAAAAGAAAAAATAAACTCTAATCTTATAGAAAATCAGAATGAATACTTAGCAAGCGATGGATACAGAGTAATCGCACTAGCTTCAGGAAGTGTTCCTAAAAAATCTTCATACAAAGAATCAGACATAAAGAACTTAACATTTATGGGACTTGTTGGATTTATAGATCCTATAAGAAAAGAAGTGGTGGACTCAATAAAAGAATGTAAAAATGCTGGAATAAAAGTACTAATGATAACAGGAGACCATCCACTCACAGCTTTTTCTATTGCAAAAGAATTAGAATTAACTAAAGAATTTAGCAGTGTAACCTCTGGAGAAGAAGTAGAAAAAATGCTAAAAAAAGGGAAAAAAGAATTTGATAAATTCATAAAAACAAAAAATGTATTCGCACGTGTAACTCCAATACAAAAGTTAGAAATAGTAGAATCTTTAAAAAGGCAAGGAGAATTTGTAGCAGTAACAGGAGATGGAGTAAACGATGCTCCTGCTCTAAAAAGCGCAAACATCGGCATATCTATGGGAAGCGGAACAGACCTAGCAAGAGAAACTGCAAAAATGATAATAATAGATGACAATTTTAAATCTATAGTATCTGCAGTAGAAGAGGGAAGAGTAGCTTATGCCAATATAAGAAAAATTATATATTTCCTACTATCATGTGGAATGGCAGAAGTATTATTCTTCATACTATCTATATTAGTAGATTTACCAATGCCATTAGTTGCAATACAACTTTTATGGCTTAATGTAGTAACAGATGGAATACAAGATTTAGCACTTTCATTTGAAAAAGCAGAACCAGGAATAATGAAAGAAAAACCAAGAAATCCTAAAGAAAGCATATTTGATAAAAACCTAATCCAAGAAATAGCAGTATCCTCGGTAACAATAGGAGTAGTTGTATTTGCAGTTTGGTATTATTTTATAAAAATTCTAGGAATGGATGTAACAGTAGCAAGAGGGTATATAATGGCACTTATGGTATTCATACAAAATATACATGTATTTAACTGTAGAAGTGAAAGAAAATCTGCATTCTTTGTCTCAATCAAAAATAATCCATTCATAGTAGTAGGACTAATACTAACAATCTTGCTTCAAATCATAGTTATGGAATTAGACTTTATGACTAATCTACTACAAACAGTATCAATACCTTTATTTAACTTACTTTGCTTATTTGTTCTAGCACTGATTATATTATTTATAATGGAAGTATATAAACTAATTAGATATGGAAAAACTAAAAGTTGAGTAACAAAAAAGTGAAAAATGAGAAAAATAATATAAATAAAGGAAGAATACAAGAAAAAAGGCGGAATTAACGTTCGTATACCAAATATAACACCATCACCAATAAAACCTAATAAACCACTAAAAGACTAGATAAAAATAGTCTTTTTATTATCACGCAACTTTAAAGTTCTTTATAATTACCTGACAAAGTAGTATAATAAACTTAGTAGGTGATTATGTGAAAAAAATAAACTGGGTGGAATTAATATTTTCTTCTATAATAAGCATTTTAGTTGTTATAGGTTTAAGCTTTCAACTTTACCAAGATTTAACCTTAGTAATTAAAAAATTCTATTTAGGAATACTAGTATTCCTAGGAAGTTTTATTATAATTTATTTTATAACTAAATTTTTATTTAAAAAACTAAATAACTTAAAACCAAAAGAAAATAAACCATCCAAAAGCAAAATACTAAAATTATTTAACGCTCATCCATTCAAATTTTCTCTTATTTGCATGCTATTAGGATGGTCTATCTACATACTAGCATTCTATCCATCCCTCCTAGCGCCAGATCCATCTAATCAAATACTCCAGTTCTTCGGAATAGACAATTACTATTCACATATATCTGTACTTTTAGACGAAAGTGTAATAATAACTAATCATCATCCAGTACTTCACACACTAATACTAGGTTCTTGCACAAAACTAGGAACACTTTTAGGAAGTGTAAACATAGGATTATTCATTTACACATGTATACAAACAATAATATTAGCAAGCACTTTATCATATACTATAAGTTTCTTAAAAAGTAGGGGACTAAATAGAAAATTCTTACTAACAACATTAATTATATATACATTTGTACCAGTATTTCCAATGTATGCTATAGTACCAGTAAAAGACGTAATATTCGGTTGTCTTATTATACTATACATAATTGAAATATATAAATACATAATTGTATTAGAAAAACCTAATATTCTAAGACTATTACTATTATTAGTACTAATAATGCTCTTTAGAAATAATGGATTTCACATAATAATATTATCTCTTCCATTCTTATTAATACCAAAAAATAATGGAAGAAAAAGAATACTATTCTTAGTAATATTCACACTAACATTTAACTATTCTTACAACAATGTAGTATTACCTTACTTCAAAATAACACCATCTAGTCCTAGAGAAAAATTATCGCTTCCTTTCCAACAAACAGCAAGACTAGCGCGTGACCACCCAGAAAGTATAACAGAGAAAGAAAGAGAAATAATAGATAAAATATTAATATATGATACCCTAAGTGAAAGATATGACGCAGAATTTGCAGATCCAGTAAAAAACAAATTTAACAAACTTACTACAGACGAAGATTTAAAAGAATACTACAAAGTCTGGTTTAATGGATTAAAAAAAGAACCAATAACTTACATAGAGGCAACTCTAGAAAATACATATGGCTACTATTACCCATTCAAAACAGATTGGTACATCTATTCAAAATATAAAACAAAATTAAAAGACAATGGATTTGACTATCATTTCAACAAATTAAGTGGATTAAGGAAAACTCTAGTAAACTTCGGAAAAATATTCCCTTATATTCCGCCAATAGGATTAATAGTAAATATAGGATTTTCTACTTGGGTTATAATGTTTATGATAAGTTACTTAATAAAAAGAAAAAACTACAAAGAAATACTAATATTTAGCCCTAGTATAGTTGCATTCATGGTATGCATTGCATCTCCAGTAAACACGTATTTTAGATACGCACTTCCAAATGTATTTGCAATGACACTTTTAATAGGTTTATTTATAAGTATAATCAAAAAGAAAGAGGTAAAAAATGAAAGATAAAAAAATAGCAGTACTAATACCATGCTATAACGAAGCGAAAACAATTGAAAAGGTAGTGAAAGACTACAAAAAAGCGCTTCCAAATGCAGATATATATGTATTTGATAATAATTCGACTGATGGAACAGATGAAATTGCTAAGTCTGCAGGAGCAATAGTAAAATATGAATACAAACAAGGAAAAGGTAATGTAATAAGGAGTATGTTTAGAACTATAGACGCAGACTGCTACCTTATGATAGATGGAGACGATACTTACCCTAGCGAAAACGCTAAAGAAATGTGTGACCTAATCCTAGAAGGAAAAGCTGACATGGTAATAGGAGACAGACTATCAAGTACATACTTCACAGAAAACAAAAGACTATTTCATAACTTTGGAAACAAAATAGTAAGACTCTTAATAAATGTATTATTTAAAAATAATGTTAAAGACATAATGACAGGATACCGTGCATTTAGTTATGAATTTGTTCGCTCATTCCCAGTACTATCAAAAGGATTTGAAATAGAAACAGAAATGACTATACACGCGGTAGATAAAAACTTCAAACTAGTAGAAGTGCCAGTTACATATAGAGATAGGCCAGTTGGAAGCGTATCAAAACTAAATACTTACTCTGATGGAATAAAGGTACTAAAAACAATTGCTACACTATTTAAAGAATACAAACCAGGAATGTTCTTTAGTATAATAGGAACAATATTCCTAACACTATCACTAATATTTGGTATCCCAGTAGTAATAGAATACTTTAAAATAGGATTAGTACCAAGATTTCCAACACTAATAGTAGCTTGTATATTCTTATTAATATCACTACTTCTCTATATAACAGGAATAATTCTCCAAGTTATAGTAAAGAAACATAGACAGCTTTACGAACTATATCTAAACTCCCTATGGAGGACAAAATGAAAAAAATACTAGATTTATATAAACACCACGAAGAAATAATAAATTATCTAATAGTTGGAGTATTAACTACTATAGTAAGTCTAGCAGTAAAATGGGGATTATTATTTACTATACTAGACGCATCTAATGCCTTTGAACTACAAACCTCAGTTATTATCTCTTGGATTATAGCAGTATCATTTGCATACATAACAAACAGAATATTCGTCTTTAAAAGTAAAAGTCAAAATATACTAAAAGAAATAACAAGTTTCTTTGGTTCTAGAGTAATAACACTACTATTAGACATGGGAATAATGTGGTTTTTCGTAACACTTTTAAAACTAAATACAGACACATGGGTATTCATATGGACTATGGTAGTACAAGTACTAGTAACAATACTTAACTATATATTTAGTAAATTACTTGTATTTAAGAAAAAATAATGTTAAAATATGTATGTTCTTGTATTAAAGAACATCCTTTCTGGCCTGTTGGTGAAATGGTTAACACATCGCCCTCTCAAGGCGACATTCACGGGTTCAAATCCCGTACAGGTCACCATTAATAATAATTATTGGAACTATTTCCAAGTCCGATATATATTGTCAGCCAGAAATATGGCTGATATTTTAACTAATAAGGAAAAAAATAAATGAAATCATATATAGTTTTAGATAAATTAGGAACAATGCACTTGAAAATGAAAGATTACAAAACTATTGCAAATGTTTAGGAAAAATGATAAACTATCTTCAGAAGACCTTTAAGGTGCATCGAACCAAGCATTTTATATGCGACTGTTCTAATCGTATGTCAAGTACGGGATCCCTTAGGCAAAAGTAATCTTTTTAAGGTTACTTTTTTCTTTTTCTAAGTTAAAAATTATGATATACTAAATACAAGATAATAGGTGGTTAGTATGATTAATGAATTTAGTAAAAAAATAGAAAATTTAGAATACATAAGTACAAAACTCTATAGTAAAACAAAAGAAAATAATCAAGAACTAATCCCACAAGACTTTGATTTAAACAAATATAATGAAAAAGTATTAGAAAGAGATTTAATAAAATATAAAGATTACTTTGATAATATGTACAAAGGAATAGACGATAATATTCATCTAGACGAAGAACAAAGACGTGCCATATTAACTGACGAAGACTACTCTCTAATAATCGCAGGAGCAGGAACAGGAAAAACCACAACAATGGCCTCCAAAGTAAAATACTTAGTAGATATAAAAGAAATAGTTCCATCCAAAATAGCAGTCATGAGTTTCACTAAAAAAGCTACACAAGAATTAGAAAATCGTATAAAAATAGATTTTGAAATACCAGTAAACGTAACAACATTTCATTCTCTAGGCTTAGCATATATAAGAGAAATTTTTAAAGACCACAAATGCTATGTAATAGATAGTGATGCAAGAGAAAAAATATTTACAAGTTATTTTAAAGAACAGATATTTCCATACAAAGAAAAAATAAAAGAAATGATGGACTTATTTAGTCAAGACAAAATAGGACTTCCTTGGGTATTTAGTAAATATTTTAAAGAAAACTACGAAAAATATAATACATTTGATGAATACTTCGAAGACTACAAAAAATCCAAAATCAAAGAAGTTCCAAACCTAAAAGAATTTGTAGAAGAAAAAATAGAAACTTATCTTAATAACGACGAATACATAAAAACCATTAATGGAGAATTCGTAAAATCTAAAGGAGAAGCTATAATCGCAAACTTTCTTTACAAAAATGGAATAGAATATGAATACGAAAAAATATATCCAGAAATTATGAGCGATAATAAAACATATAAACCAGACTTTACATTAGAACTAGGAGGATTTCCAGTATATTTAGAATATTTTGGACTATCTACTTATGACGAAACTTCTTCTCTTGAAATGAATAGGTACAACAAAAATAGAAAAGACAAAGAAAAACATCATCAAGATAATCACACCAACTTTATTGCTTTAGACAGAATAAAAGGCGAAAATATAGAAGAAACACTATCTAAAGAACTCTTAAAAATGGGCTTTACTTTTAAACCTAAAACATATGAAGAAATATACGATAGAATTCTAAGCAATAACCCTGTATCAACACTTTATCCATTAAAAGACTTTTTATATAACTTAATAGATACTGTTAAATCCTCAGCAAAAAGAGTGGACTTTAAAAAAATTATATCTGACTCGATACTAGGAAGTCCATCAGAAACTAAAGACATCATGGAAAGACAATACTATTACTTCAAAGACTTTTATATATACTATCAAGACAAACTATTCAATAACCCAGAAGAATATGGCTTTGACTTCAGTGATATGTTTTACTATGCTATCAAATATATGGAAAACATCAGGGAAAGTAACAACCTACAATTTGAATATATTATTATAGATGAATATCAAGACATATCTAAAGAAAGATATACATTCGCTAAAAAGATGTCTGACATGAATTATTCAAAAGTAGTAGCGGTAGGAGATGACTGGCAATCAATATTCGCATTCGCAGGATCAAAAATAAAGTATATATATGAATTTGAAAAATACTTTGAAGACTCAAAACTACTTAAAATAACAAAAACATACAGAAACAGTAACGAATTAATAAAATACTCTGGTGCATTCATAATGAGAAACCCTAATCAAATAAAAAAAGAATTAATCTCATCTAAAAATATATCTAACCCTATAAAATTTGTAATACATAAAGATGAAGAAGAGACAAACACACTAAAAAAACTAATATTAACCATTCACAAAAACAATCCAAAACATAAAATAATGATACTAGGAAGAACTAACAAAATGATAAAAGACTTATTTAAAGAAGAAGAGTTTAAAGATGGAATAGACACTAAAATAGAATTTCTTGGGTATGAAGATATTGAATTAGAAGGAATGACTATGCACAAATCCAAAGGACTAACTTGTGATGAAGTGATATTAATAGGATTAGATAATAGTTTCCCTAGTAAAAGTAAAGATCCATTCTGGATAAAAGAACTATTTAAAGATAGAGAAGGAATATAGCATTTGCTGAAGAAAGAAGACTTTTCTATGTAGCACTCACAAGAACAAAAAACAATGTTTACTTACTCGTAAATGAAAATCTAAATAAAAGAAGTGAATTTTTATTAGAACTAGCTAACATTATAAAAAATAAGGATGAAGAAAAACAAGTATCATAAAGGAGACAAGATGAAACAAGATTATTTTATAATAGACGGCAAAAAAATAATAATTATAATGAATAGATTAACTGACACTCAAGAATATTATAAAGAAGAAAATAGAGTGTTAGTTAAACTAACAAAAGAAGAAGATAAACTAGTAAAATCTTTATTCAAAAGAGAAAATCCCCACATCTTAAATAGTGAAAAACTCACTTCAATATTAAGAAGTAACAATAATATTGGAAACAATGAAGTGGTTGTAACAATACTTGAATGGATAGAAAACATAATACCAGAGAATGCTAGAGAAAACTTTTATAGAAATGTTTCTACGTTAAGAATAGAAATAGGAACTGAAGAATTAGAAAGTCCCAAAAAGAAAAATGATAAATTTAAAGCTACAGGGGAATATGATATAAGAGATAATATAATAAGAATCCCTACTTCAACAATAGAAGATATGTATAGGTATTATGAAGGATTAGAAAATAAAGAAGAAATAATAGATCAAGAATTAACACATCTACTTGTACACGAACTCTTTCACATGGCTAGTTCTCATTATGATCCAGAAACTGACATACGAATAAGCGGATTCGATACATTTCCAGCAAAATCAAAAAGCGATGAAAACTTAGGTTTAACAGAAGGTCTAACAGAGGCATTAACATTCTTAGCAACACCAAAAATAAGCCAGTTTACATCAGGTTATTACTTAGAAGGAGTATTTTTAACACAATTATCATTGATTATAGATTTTAACACAATCCTTTCTTCATACTTTAAAAACGAAGGAATCACAAAAATAGAAGCAGAACTAAATAGCATAATACCTGATAAAAATATGTCATACTACTTATTTAGACAAATAGAAAATAATTTTTTATTTAGAAATTATGATATTAAAACAGAATTAGTGAACACTATACAAACAACCTTAATAAAATATTTCTTTGCAAAATTAGAGAAAGAAATGACTAACCAAACTAAAACCAAAGAAGAATTAATAAACATGATAGACCTTTATGAAAGTAAACTTATAACTGAAGATATAATAAAATCAAATGGAAGAAATATTGAAAATTATTTAAATGTTAATGAGAGTTTAGAAGAATTTCAAAAGCAAAAAGAAAGCTTCATCTCAAGAATTGAAGAAAATAAAATTTAAATAAGAGCTTTGTCATTATGATAAGTAAGTCAAAAAATAAAAATAACTCTACATTTTATAGAGACTTATATCAAACACAATATGTTATACTGTTTCTAGGTGAAGAAAAATGAATTTAGGAATTAGAATAAAAGAACTAAGGACAAAGAAAAAAATATCACAAGAAGAGTTAGCAAGTATGCTATATGTAACAGATAAAACAATATCAAGTTGGGAAAACGAAAGAACCGAGCCATCACTAGAAATGGTAAAGAAACTAAGTGAAATATTGGAATGTAGTATAAGTTACTTACTATATGGAGACACTCCTAAACAAGACATAGAACTCGAGATAAAAGTAAGTCTTTCAAAAAAGGAATATTTTGATTTAACAAAACTATTAGATGATAAAGGTAAGTTCATAAAAGTGTCAACACAAAAAGATACATACTACGAGCCTACACATAGGAAGTTTATAGAAAACATGGATTATATATCTGAGTGGTTAAGAATAGGACAAAGAGGTAACGAAACAATACTAAACTACAAAAATTGGTATGATAATCTCTATTGTGATGAATATGAAGTCAAAATTGACTCTAAAGAAAACATGGAAAAAATATTTGAAAAGTTAGGAATTAAAGAACTAATAAAAGTAAATAAAACAAGAAAAATCTATATGTACCAGGGTAAATACGAAATAGGACTAGACGAAGTAGAAAACTTAGGCTACTTTATTGAAATAGAAAACAAAAAGTATGAAAAACCTATATTAGAAGAATATGATGAACTTATTAGTACTGCATCTAACTTAAATATTAACTTAAATAACATAACCAAAAAAGGATACCCACACATACTTCTAGAAGAAAAAATTCAAGGTTAAAAAATCTTTACATTTAATAGTTTATTATGTATAATTTAATTAGTTGATAGAGAAACTATCTCTTGGTAACATCAAAAGAATAAAGGGGTAAAAGAAAGGAAAAAAACAAAATGAACGAAATTAAAATAAGTCTTTTACCAAATAATTATTATCTTAAAAAAGATGGAACATTTGATAAAGAACAAGCACTTTTAGATTGTGGAAGAATCGCAGGTGTCTGCTATGACGAAGAAGGTTATGAACATCTAATTAATGAAGATATTCAAAAAACTAAAAAAAGGATAGACTTAACACTTAATAATGGTCACCATAGTGTGTATGACCAAATAACTATAGGTTTAAACATACAAAATATTCCAAAAATACTTGCAATGGTTCTAAACAACGAAAAGTTCTATACTACTAGTGAAAAATCATTAAGATATACATCAATAAAAAGTGGAGAAAGTGCTATTACACCACTAGAAGTAGAACTATATAACAAATGGCTTACTATATTTGAAGAAAAAATTCGTAGTATGTATTCAAATGTATATAACGATTTTAAAATACACAAACTAGCCCAAGAAAATGCTCGATATCTAATTACAGTATTAATACCTACTCAGATGATACACACTCTGTCATTTAGACAAATAAACTATATTGCCTCTTGGATGATAGAATACATTAATAATTCTAAAAAATCTAATAATTTAGAACGAGGATTAGTTAAATCTATGCAAGAATTTATAAGTGAACTAAATAGGCTTAATATTCTAGAACCAGGTTTAATGAAAAATGAAAAACACAGAAGTATTTCATTATTTGGTAAAGACTTAAGCAATAACGATATTTACTATGGAGATACTTATTCTACACTTTATTATGGAAGCATGGCACAATATGCACAAGCACAAAGACACAAAACAACAATCTGTAGTCTAGAAATGCTTAGTGATAGAAGATTTTTTGTACCACCTATAATTAAAGGAAGTGACATAGAAGAAAAATGGCTAAGTGATATAAACTTAGTAAAAGATAATTATCCTCAAGGAGAATTAGTACTTATAAGTGAAAAAGGAATTTATGAAAAATTTATTGAAAAATGTAAAGAAAGACTTTGTAGTGCTGCACAACTTGAAATAATGATTCAAACTAAAAATACTTTAGAAGAATACTATAAAGAATTAGTATTTAATAATCATAGACTTGCAAGTGATATGAAAAAATATACTCTAGGTGCAAGATGTACATTTAGTGACTATGATAGTACTTGTGATTGTAAATTCTTAGAAGGAAAAAAACTAACAAGAAAAATATAGAAGGTAATGAAGTTTGCCTTCTTTTGTGTTATAATACCCCTTAAGAGGAAGTGATAAACTTGAAAAACAAAGAAGAACTAAAAAAATGGATGTTTTTAATATTATTTGCCATCATAAGTTTTTACATAATAAATAATATCTCTATTGTATGGAATGTCATACTATTTCTAATAAGTGTAATGTCACCATTTATATTAGGCGCTATAATGGCCTTTATACTAAATATTCCAATGACAAAAATAGAAAAGCAACTTAACAAAAAGATAGAAAACAAAAGAATAACTAGAATAATAGCAATAATTATATCTCTATTAATATTTATACTTATAATAGGTTTAATATCATTTCTAATAATACCAGAAATAATAGAAAGCCTTGAAAAACTAGTATCAAACATACCAAGTCTAGTTAACGATGCAGAATCATACGTCTTAAAACTTTTAGAAAACCATGAAAGCGTGCAAATAGAGATTAAAGAAATGTTCACTAACATAAACACAAGCAAAATAATATCTAATTTATTAAACTATATAGTTAATGGCTCTCTATCATTTATAAGTGGACTTATATCTAGTTTAATAACGATATTCACAGGAATAATTTTCTCAATCTATATGCTTTCACAAAAAGAATACTTAATAAATTGCTTTAACAAAATACTAAAAGCATTCTTAAATAATAAAAAGTGTAAAAAAGTTCAAGAAATATGCACACTAGCAAATAAAACATTCAGTAACTTTGTATCTGGTCAATGCCTAGATGCAGTTATATTAGGCTTAATTCTTTTTATAGTATTATCAATATTTAGATTTCCATATGCTCTACTTATTTCTGTATTAACTTGCATAACTGCACTTATTCCAATATTTGGAGCACTAATAGCAATGGTAGTAGGAGTAGTACTTATAGGAATATCTAGTCCATTAGAAGCATTATTATTTATATTAATATTTCAAATTGTTCAACAAATAGAAGGAAACTTCATTTACCCAAGAATAGTAGGTTCATCAGTAGGATTATCACCTCTTTGGACACTTCTTGCGATTACTGTTGGAGGGAATCTGTTTGGAATAATTGGAATGTTAATAGGACTACCTATCGCTTCTATTTGCTATGCAATATTTAGAAACTATGTAAATAGTAAAATAAAAGAATCAGGAGACATTCAAAAATGAAATTATATCATATAGACCGAACAGGACACATGAGTACTGGAACAAAAGTAGAATTAATAAAAAATTATTACACAGATATAACAGATAATGAATACTTTAAGGATGGATTATCAAGCCATGGAATAAGATATTATCTAAATGATTCTGTAAACAAAGATTACCAAATAGATGCAATATTTGAATATGAAAGAAGACTAAATTTCAAAGATAAATTATCAAGATATCAAGCACTATTCGCATTTGAAAAAGAAGGTGTAATAGAATTTATAAACTCCCACTCTTTAGAAGATAACTTCTATAAAATATATGAAATAGAAACAGAACAATATGAAAAGCATAACATGAACTTAGTAAGAGGTTGGTCACACTGTATGATTTCAAAATATGCAAAACTTTACTGGAGCGATGGAGAAGACTTAAAAAAAGATAGAAAACCTATCTACGAATATTTAGTTCATCTTCCAGTTATATTAGGTAGAGAAGTAACTTTAGAAGAAATCAAAGAAATGCTACCTAAAGAAGACACAAAAGAGTAGTTTACATTGACTACTCTTTTACATTATCTTTAAATAGAAATTGAGTTTGATTGACATAAACAATGCCATAGTTTAAAATAATAATAGAATAGGGAGTGAACATATGAGTAAAGTTGGAACAATAGTAAGAGGAATAAGAATAGGTGTAATAAAAGAGGGAGATAATTTAATTGATATAACAGTTAACAGTGTGCTTTCTGCATCACGTGAAGAAAATTTTGAACTTAACGACAAAGACATTGTTGCAATCACAGAAGCAGTGGTAGGAATATCAAGTGGAAACTACTGCACAGTAGATGACATAGCAAAAGATATGAGTAACAAATTCACTAGCCGTCACATAGGAATAGTAAATCCAATATTAAGTAGAAACAGATTTGCAGTTTTGTTAAGTGCATTCGCACGTTCAATGGACAAATTAACAATACAATTATCTTATCCAAGTGATGAAGTAGGAAATGACATTCTAGATAAAGAGCAATTAAGAAAATTAAATATACCAATGTCTAACTATATAATGACAGAAAAAGAATACACAGAAAAATTTGGAAGTTGGAAACATATATTTACAGGTGTAAACATGGTAGATTTTTATAGAGATGTGTGTACAAAAGAAAACTGTCAAGTAGAATTTATATTTTCAAACAATGTTGAAACAATATTAGAATATGTAGACGAAGTATTATGTGCAGACATTCATACGAGAAACGAAACAAAAAATATCTTACAAGAAAAAGGAGCAAAACTTGTCTTGGGCTTAGATGATATAATGACCAGTAGTATAGATGGAAGTGGTTATAATTCAGAATACGGACTTTTAGGAAGTAACCGTGCTACAGAAGAAAAAGTAAAACTATTCCCAACAAACTGTCAAAAACTTGTAGAAGAAATTCAAGAAGAATTTAAGAGTATTACAGGAAAAACTATAGAAGTAATGGTGTATGGAGATGGTGCTTTCAAAGATCCAGTAGGGCGTATTTGGGAACTTGCAGATCCTGTAGTAAGTCCAGGTTACACTAAAGGTCTAGAAGGTAGTCCTAATGAATTAAAACTTAAATACTTATCAGACAATAAATTTGCAAATCTTAAAGGCGAAGAGCTTAATAATGCTATCAAAAGAGAAATAAAAGAAAAAAACCAAAACTTAAAAGGTACAATTGAAACACAAGGAACAACACCAAGAAGATATACAGACCTTATAGGTTCTTTATGCGATTTGACAAGCGGTTCTGGAGACAAAGGAACACCAGTAGTACTGGTACAAAATTACTTCAAAAACTATGGAGAAGATTAATTATTAATGAAATAAGTGCTCTTTATCGAACACTTATTTTTTCAATTAAATTAGTAATGACTTTAAAAAAATAACCATTATCAAATTTATTTAACTTATTGGCCATAGACTTAACTATAAATGGATAATTCAAAAAAGAACTAACTTTCTTAGACAAAGCATAGGGACTATTAATTTTAGCAGAATAATTTTTTTTACAGAAAAAATTAGAGTTTTTTCTTTGAATAGGATTACTTCCAGGAAGCAAAATACTAGGTTTCTTAAACTTTGTAATATACATTAAATTGCAACCACTAGGTTTAGTAATAACAACATCAGAAATATTCATAATATAAAAAACATCCTTAACAAAACTTAACACAACAACATTTCTAATATCATTATCTCTAATAAATTTCTCACATTTATCCTTAAGAAAAATATTATTACCACATACAAAAACTATACTAAAGTCATATTTTCTCTTTACTAAATCTTTAAAGTAATCGTAGTCATCATTACTGCCACTCAAAAACAAATAGATAGATTTATCATGATTCAAATTATATCTTTTAGCTAAAACATCTTTAGAAATATCTTGATCTAACTTAAAAGGAATATCAAATAAAACAATTTTTTTATCACTAACACCACATTTAAGAAATTCTTGTTTTACATTAACACAATTTACTAAATAATAATCTATATCATCTTTATTAGCTACCCACCATGAATGACAACTATAATCTGGCACAAAACTTATAATTTTAGAATCAATCATATTTTCTTTATTAAAAAAACTTGTAATATAATTAACGTAAAAATGAGTCGAAATAACAACATCAGGATTAAAACTTTTAAACAATTTTTTAATTTCTACATAATCAAAGTTCCTAGTAAAAATTTTTGACGTATTCTTGGCAACTTTACCATATAAAAATCCATAAAGAAAATCTAATTTAGCAGTTTCTCCTAAATTACAATTAAAATAACTATAAAAATTTACAAGTCTTACTTCATACTTTCCTTTTTCATTAAAACAATCAAATAAACTATTAGCTATTGCTTCTTGACAAATATTATAAGACATATAGCCAATTAAAATACGTTTCTTCATAACTACTCCTAACTTAATTATAAAACAAAATTCTCAAAATAAACATAATTATTTTCTTAAAGTCAACACCATATCAGTAAACTTTTCTTCATCACGAATTAAACCTTTAATACCAATAAATTTTTCATAAGAAATATTCTCATTCTTAAAAACTTCAAAAACTTTATCTAAATGATATATCAAATCCCAAATTGGATTCACTACAGTACCATCTCTCATATCATAAAGATAGGCCAAAAACAGAACCCCATTTCTATTAAGAAGTTTCATAATTTTAATAATATCGTTCCTAAAATCTTCTAAAGGATTATCGTACATCTTTTGAATAAAACAAGCAATGTTAGAAAGCATAATATAATCAAATTCTTCATTTATAGTATTAGAAAGATTTCTTAAATCACAATTTATAAAAGTAGGGTATAGGGATTCAACCTTATTTTTCATCTCATAATAATTATCTCTATTCATATAAAAATTAGCTCTTTTTAAAACTTTAAGTTTTTCTTCATCATCACTAAAAAGCTTCTTTCTAATTTTTAATCCATCAAATGTATTAAATAAGCTCATCCAAAAATAGTAACTATCATCATTTAAATAAGTCATAACTTTATGAAATGTATTTTCATTAAAAACATACTTATTCTCTTTAAAATAACTAATAATATAATTACAAAAAAACATAACAAATTCTTCATAATCTAAAGATAAAAAAGCAGATTTCTTTAAATTAAAGTAATCTTCGCATAGAGGGTTAATATCAAAACATACAATTCTTTTAGCACCCATCATATGAGCATTAAAAATTTGGTCACACGAACTTCCCACAGTTAAAACGCTCTTACCATTAAAATCATATTTACTCATATAGCCATTCAAATTTTCAGTAGTAAAAGGATATATTTTCTCAAAATTCTTTTCTTTATATATACGATTATTGATAATTTTTTTAGCATATTGAACCCTTTCTTCTATAATCATAACTTTCTCCTTATAAAATTTAGATTTATTTTATCATAGTAGAATAACAAAATAAATAAAAAGGTTTTAAATAAAAATTAATGAATCTATAATAAATTCTCCAACATTTTCCCATTCTTCCATTAAATCTGTTGTTAAATTAAATGAAATTATCACTAGTTTTTCATCATAAGAAAAATACACTATATTATTATAAATACTTGCATCTTCTGCATTATTTATAAATTTAATATTTCCAATAGTATGTTTATCTACTATATAAGTGTCTTTACTTATTATTTCACCATCTATATTATCTATAACATAGTTTATGTATGTAGATATTTGTGTATCTTTAAGTTTATAATTTGTTAAATTAATAGATACATTTATAGTAGTATCATCATTAGAAAATACTATATCTGGTAAAGTTCCACTATATTTGCCTTTAATTTCATCTTCACTTAATTCTCTAAAGTTAATAGGAACTTTAAAATAAAAACTATTATCATCAATATAAACATAGTCGGTTTCAATTTCAGTTCCATTCTTAGTCTTAGTCACCATATCTTTATATTTTTCATCTAAGTTTTTAAAACTCTTATTATCATTATTAAGCGTAATAAAAATAAAGTAAAAACTAATTCCAATTAATAATAAAATCCCAAAAATCATAAATTTTTTCTTCATATTTAATAGCTCCTTCTTACAAAACATTAAGATTCTTCTTTGTGCTTATGTTACATCTCACTTTCAAAAATTATAAATTATTTTTTGATTTTATTTTTATTTTTTTCAATAATATTTAATTGAGAAAAGCAAATACTAAGTAAACTAGGTACAACAGCATATCCTGCATTTACTTCTCCTTTATTAATTATTACATAACCTGCACCTATAAATGTTAAAACTATAAAAACTATTGATAATATTTTAAATATTTTTTCTTTTTTCATTAAATCCTCATTTCTTTTTATACAATACAATACCAATTATTCCTATAATTATAAACGCTAATGCAAGTAATAATGTTATTGTCCATTTAGTTATATCTTCTCCATTTATATAAAGTATTATAAATGAAATGACTGCTAATATTCCAAATACTAATTGAACTATTGAACTAATTAAAAACAATTTACTTTTCATATTCTTACCTCTTTTAACCTCTATTATCTGTAAGACTATTATATCATTAACCTAGAAATAAAAAAACTAGAAAAAATCTAGTAAATCTTACAATAATTAAAAGAAATATACGTATATAGTTATACAATTTATAAAAAAAATTTGAACAACAAACTAATATTTGATATAATTGTATTAGGAACAATTGATAGTTGGGTGTACCGTTCTTTTTCTAAGAAAGGCGGTGATATGATGAGCAAAAAGGACTTTTTAATTTTGGCACTAATACTTATCATATTTTTTCTTCTAGCCATAATTTACAAGATGATATAAAGAAAAACGCCTAACTTAAACAACAGTTAGGCACACAAATTCTTACAACGGTACACTCAACATGACAAATCAAGTGTTCCTTTTTTATTATATGAGAACA
>CAJUGE010000087.1 GCA_910586295.1 uncultured Bacilli bacterium
GGCTTATCAGGATCTGTTGGTTTATCAGGTTCTGTTGGTTGATCAGGATCTGTTGGTTTATCAGGTTCTGTTGGTTGATCAGGATCTGTTGGTTTATCAGGTTCTGTTGGTTGATCAGGATCTGTTGGTTTGTCAGGTTCTGTTGGTTTATCAGGATCTGTTGGTTTGTCAGGTTCTGTTGGTTGATTTGGATCATCTGGATTATTATTTCCGCCATTATTGCTTCCATTATTATTGTTGTTATTATTATTGTTGTTGTTATTGCTGTTGTTTTTATCATCTTCTGGATCATATTCTTCTATATAAGAATAATCACAACCATCATTCTCACAATTGTATGTAATAGTACCTTCGCCATCATCTGTTTTTGTAAAATTATGATCACGTGTCTCAAGATATCCACAATCATCACATTTCCAATACTCTTTCAAAATATTAAAAGTTACGAATTCAAAATCACAATCTTCTGGTCTTCCAATAGTAGTACCAACAACCTCACTACAAGTATTACAAGTTGTAGTAGTTTCCTTTACATGAGTACCGTTATAGTAAGATATATATTTTACTTCGTCCTTTTTATCAGCATGTTTGCATTCAGTATTCACTACTACCTCATCCTTTGGTTGAGCAGTCACATCTTTATCTTTTTCATTATCCTTATCTGAAACTAAATTTGATCCAGGCTTTTTAGTTTCATTATCAACTGGTCTTACTACACTATTAGTATTACCATTTGTCTTATCTTGATCCTCACCTATTTCTGAGGCGACAGGCGTATCTACCTCAACTTTATCTTCCTCTTCTTCATCACTCTTAGGAACTTCTGGTTTTTTCACGTCATCATTTTGTACTTGATCTTCTACTGGTGGCTTTGGATCATCTTGAGATTTATCCAAATCATTTTGATTAGCATTACAACTTTTCAAACTACAACCGCCAATCGTAGCAAGTAAAGCAACAGAAGCTATAATACCCTTCCAATGTTTCCTACAATAATTCTTTATTTTTTGAATTTTGCTTTCATTTTCTTGAACAACATCTTCTTTATTTATTTGATAATTATTATTACTCATTACTATCTCTCCCCCTCTAATAATTACTAATAGACATTATACACAACAATCTATATTTTGTCAACTCTTGAAAGTACTTTATATATTACAAAAATTCGAAAATACATATAATAATATTCAACAAAATATATTTCTTTACTATAAATTCACATTATTTCAAAAAATATATACAAAATTTTATAAAAAACTCCCAAATTTAAAAAAAATTATGTATAATGATCAATAGGGAGATAAAAAATGAAAGAAGTAAAAACAAAAAAAGAAAACAAAATAACTAAAATAACACTAGGCATACTTTCACTATTACTTATCATAGGCATGCCAATAATAATATTTGAAAAATTCAATCACGAAGAAAAGACAATGACAGATTCCAAAAAATTTGCAAAAGAATACAAGATATTAGACGAAGATAATGTATTTAAATATTCAACTTCTAATGAAATAATAAAAACATTAGAAAAAGGCACTGGAATAATATTCCTAGGATATCCAGAATGTGAATGGTGCAAAGCATATGCTTCAATTCTAAATGAAGTAGCAAAAGAAGAAAGGATTAGTGAAATATTATACTATAATATTAAAGAAGATAGAGACAAATCTACTAAAAACTACGAAAAAATAACAAATTTATTAAATCAATACTTGTTATATGATGACGAAGAAAAATACAGATTATATGTACCAGACATTACAGTAGTAAAAAATGGCAAAATTATTGGACACAACAACGAAGGCGCACTTATCACAAAACAAGATGGCACTCCAGAAGAATATTGGACAAAAGATAGAAAAGACAAATTAAAAAATACACTTAAAACTTATTTCAAAAAATTAAATTCATAATACAACTATATCTAAGTTGTATTTTTTTGTAAAGTTTCATATTTTCTAATAATATTTTCAGGTATAAATGATATAATAATACTAATAAGAAGGTGAAAAAATGAAAAATGAAAAATTAAAAATAGGAGCGGCACTTGGAACAGGTGCTATTATTGGAGGCATTCTTGGTATATTATTCGCGCCTAAAAAAGGTAGTGAAACTAGAGCGCAAATCAAAATGTCATTCGTAAATTTAAAAGACAAGCTAATGAACATTGATGAAGAAAGCATAAAAAAACATATAGAGAAAAAACTAGACTACATAGATGTAGAACTTGCAAAACTAGAAATGTTTGATTCATTCAAAAAAGCAAAAAAACAAGCAAAGAAAGTTGTAAAAGAAATTAACAAATTAATTGATTACACCAAGAAAAAAGGAATGAGCGAATTTGAAGATTTAATTCTTGACTTAAAAGACAAAGCTTCAGAAATCTCAGAAGAAATATTAACTAATTTAGATGATTAGTAAACATAGAACTATAAAAGTTCTTTTTTTATATATTTTAAAACAATACAAAAACCCTAAGATTAAAAGTCTTAAGGTTATTAAGCTAATTAACTTCAATATCTCCACTCGTAGTAGATATTTTTAAAGTAATATCACTATTTCTATCAATATTATAAATATCTTTATCTCCACTTATAGTAGTAACATCTATATTAACAGGATTTACAAGTTTAACCTCAACATCCCCACTCACTGTAGAAATGCTAGAATTCTTACCTAATGTAACTCGCTCTAAATCAACATCTCCACTAGTACTATTAAATTCAACACTTCCATTAATATTAATAGCCTCAAATTCTCCACTTATAGTACTACCCACAACATTATTAATATTACTTACTTCAATCTCGCCACTTGTAGTTTCAAACTTCAAATCAGGTATATTTCTTAGAACAAGTTCTCCACTTGTAGATATAACTTCAACACTATTAGCACTTAAAATCGTAACATCCCCACTTGTAGTCTTAACATTAACTTTATCAACTTTTCTAATTTCTACTTCACCACTTATAGTCTTAATATAACCACTAATGTTTTCATAATCATCTATAAAAATATCCCCACTAGCACTCTTTATATCAAAACTGCCATTATAATCCTTAGGTAAATATAACTTTGCTCTTCTACTTATAGAACAAAATCCAAAGCAAAAAGACTTCAACTTAGAAAAACTCACATTGAGAACCCCATCTGCAACATTTACGCTTACATTCTCTTCTTTCTTATCATAGATTTCTAACTTTATTTTATCACTATTAGAATACTCTACATCCAAATCCGCACTAATCAAATCAAACGAAAGCTTATTAATTTCACTAACTTCATATTCATTTGAAAATACCAACTCATAATCTCCTCCTATATCAAAGAAAAACTTACTTCTTACATTCTTATTAATAAGTAATAAAACTGTAATTATAGTTAATGTAATTGCTATTACCACTAACACAGATATCTTTATTATATTATAACTTTTATTATTCATAACTACTCTCCCATCTCAAATATTGCTTTAACAATCTCTGCAATACAAGCATAAACAACCCATAAAATCCATGTTATATGCCAAGCCATTGTAGAAAAACTAACAATCAAATAAATTATTAATATTATCATAGAAATTATATCATTAATCATTTTTACTTTCTTATTAACTTTTTTATCTTCTTTTAATTCTTCATATTTTTCTTTTTGCTTACTATTAACCATCCCATTATAAATAAGAATAATAGTAGCAACTCCACATATACCTAAAAATACAGAAACATTTAAGTTATCTGAAACACCTAAATCTTCACCCAAAATAATCCACATAACTGCTAAAAAATATAAAAATATAGATATACACACACTAATTGCAAACTTTCTTTTTCTATCATCATTATCATCATTAATTATATTATTATCACTCTTTGTTTCCACATTGCATTCATCAAGTAATTCATCTGCACTTATTTCAAATAGTTTACAAAGAGGAATAATTTTATTAAAATCTGGAGTACTTTGATTTGTCTCCCATTTAGAAACAGTCTGCCTTGAAACATTCAAACTGTTAGCAATATCCTCTTGAGAATATCCCTTAAGTTTTCTATACTTAAGTATCTTATCACCAATATTCATTTTTTCCACCTCTCGAAAACATTATACTATTTTAATAAATTATTTTCTACCAACCACACTTTAAATTATGTTATATTTACTTTGAAATTATGTCAACCAAACTTAACATTATATGTTTTTAAAAGAAAAACCATAGTTATCTAACTATAGCCTTCTTACCATGAAACACTACTACATACTCGTATATTGTTTTTATTTTATCTACATAATGACAATTATCTTCCATAAGTCTTTTAAAATTTTGGTCACTATATATTAGGGTTGTCCGTAAACTACAAATTAGCAGTTTCAAAATTATAAATTTCACAAATTAATGTCATATATAATTTGAAATTTTTTCTTCTATTTCTAAACCTTGTACTTACTATTTTAAACTTTTTGATAAATGCATTTA
>CAJUGE010000088.1 GCA_910586295.1 uncultured Bacilli bacterium
CCAAGTGCTAAACGCTTATCTAACAAAGCAGATAAAGTTAAAAAGAAAAGTCTTAATGTAGAGGTAAGATCAAAATATATGTATAAATAAAGAGCTGTGAAAAACTAACTTTTTAATAGTTAGGTTTTTTCACAGCCCCTTTTTATTTTTCTTAAAAATTCTCTCTTTTTCGCGAATATTTTACAAAATTTGCAATAAATGGTATGATTACATCCGAGAAGGGAGGATATAGTAATGAAGGAGTTGAAGAAATTAATAAATAGATTGTTATTATGAAATTGTTTTTTTATAAAACATCGTTAAGTTGCAAATAAAAGGAAGGGCAAAAATGGTACTTAAGAGTACTGTTTTTGCCCTTTTTTGGTCTTGATTAGAGTAAGAAGGGAGATGGGATAATGAAAAGAAAAAATACTATGGACTTACTGAAAGAAAATTGTCTTGCAGAAAATATAGATTTATTTATACAATTTAAAGAAGAAATAAAGGACTTCTTTTATAAATATGATTTATTTAATTGTGATAATATGTATACTATAATTTTTGAGTGCCTAAATTCCAAAAGTTATATGTCATATGCAAAGATTAGTGAATATGCAGCTATTAATATTAAAGGTGTAATAAAGTTTATGGAGAAATATGAAAATTTTATTTCTAAGATGTTAAGTCTACCAAAGTATGAAAAACTGAAAAATCTTATTATCATAAAATAATATTGTTGTCAATACCCAAATTGGGGTATTTTCATTTAATAGAATCCTATTTACAATAGAAATGTATTAGGTAGCTACTAGTACAATTGTAAAATAAGATCTTAAATTACGAATATAAATAGGAGGATAAATATGGCTTTTCAAAACAGACAAGCAGAACATTTGAATCGTAAGAAACTAATTGTTCGCGATATAGTAAAAGATTCGAGTGGGAATATAGTGAGTTTGACAGTAGACGTTGAACGAGCAGAGGGCAGAGTTAGTGTAGAGGGAACAGCTTTAAATGCAGATACACTTAATGCAGAAATTAAAAATGCAGTGAAGTCTGTAGTTTCTGCAATTGGACCAACTTCACAAACTCAAGCTGTGTATGATTCTAGCACAAAAGTTGCTACAACAGAATTTGTATGGAATGTTTTAATAGCTTTAGGACACACAAAGATTAATAACCCATCTACAGGTGGTGGTTCTGGTTCAAGTGGAACATAAAATGGAAGGAGAAAGTACAATGACAAAAATTTTAAGTCATACAGGAAATGAGGTATATGTTGGACATTTTCAAGGTAATGCCATGAAAAAGTCTATGGATATTATAGAAGAATATAGTGCCAATAGAATAGAAATTAGTCCACGTATATCTGTAATTACAACATTTACAAATAAAAATAAGGCAATTACAGCTTTACAATTAGAACTAAGTAATATGCCATATATTAATGCTTGTCCTGAGGGAGTAGAGGAATGGACAAACATTGATAAAATTAAATACTATGTAGGAGCTCTAGAACAAACAACCTCAGAGTATTGTCTATTAGTTGATGGATACGATGTTCTATTCTTTAAGAATTTGGATGAAACATTTATTCAAAAATTTGAACATTTAAACACTAAAATATTATTTAATGCAACAAAAAACAATCATCCAAACATGGAAATTGACATTATTGAAAATAGAGATTCATTAGGAGAATTCAAATATTTAAATGCAGGGGTTGTTTTTGGAAAAACACAAGATTTATTAAAATTTTATAAAGAAGTGTTAATAACAACGCAAAGAAAAGATATTATGAATCCTTGGAATAGTGAACAGTTGTTTGTGAGAATTGTTGCAAATGGCAATCCCGATGTATCTTTTGACCATCAATGTGCCTTATTTCAGACATTCTCAAAAACAGAAAAAACAGTTTGTGGGAATACAGCAATAATCATATAGTGCATAAGGTCATAGATGTCTTTTATCTAAGAAACTATGACCTTATTTTTTAAAAGAAAGGAAGAAAAGAATGAATCCAGAAAATATACATTTATATCTTTCTATTTTAGCACCTACGTTAACTTTATTGTGCACAACGGTTGTTTTCTTGCAAAAGTTTGTTAAAAATAAAAAACTTAAGCGAGTATTAGAAAAAACAGAACAAATTACTAGGGAAATTATTCCTTGTATAACAGAAGCAGAAAAGTTTTCTAATTATAGTGGTGCTGAGAAAAAAGAATATGTAATGACAAAACTAAATCAATTTGCATTAGAAAATCATATTAAATTTAATCAAGAAGAGGCTTCTAATAGGATTGAGGAGCTTGTGACTTTAACTAAAGTTGTTAATGTTAAAGATGTTACTATTAACAAAGAAGTTGTTCAAGATGAAATAGAAAATGATTCTAAAAAGCAAATTGAACAAAAAATAAAAAATATTATTGAAGGGATGAGAAATTAATATGCAATTTAAAAATTCAAAAATAACTTATGCGGCTCATTCTTATATTGACTTTATTTCAGATGCAGGTACAGCTAGTGTAAATGCTTCTGTTGCTGAACTAATTTTTAGACATACGGATATGGAAATGGGAGAAGGAACCTTTAAGATGGGGCTTTCTCATATTTACAATAATTATTGTCATATTGTTGATACAGGAGTAGGTACCAATTGGAAATTAAATATTCAGCAATATATAAAACCTTATGATTCAAGTATGAGATTAGAAGGGTTTAATGTCGGTGATTACTTATATTTAGATGGGGATGGTTACATTCATAGATTTGTAAAATATGATGGCAATCGTTACCTAGATACCCTGGGAAACGGAATGACATTAGTTACTTCTTACAACTCATATCAAATTCAAGATGCACAAAATAATGTTTATGATTTTAATTCAGCAGGTAATTTAATTAAATTATCTATAGAGGGAAACCCAAATACTATTATAAAGCATATTGAATTAGATAATTTAGGACGTCCTATAAAATTCTATGATAGTAGAAGTATAGGAAAAAGAGAACGATATTTTAGATTTGAATATAAAAATTCACTACTTTATAAAATCTCATTAATTAGTCTGGGTATAGAACTTGAGAGTATTTACTATTCATATATTGGAACAAATTTAAAGTCAAACTATCATTTTATTAACAATGCTTTATCTCAAGTTGCCTTATTTAAATATGATTCAAGCGATAATCTCATTTTTGCTACAGCTACACCTAATGGACTGGCATTAAAGTTTACGCCATATGCAAGTAAGATCATTGTTGAAAAAGGAATATCTAAGCTTTATTTAAGCTCATTTGCTGCATTAAATGATGGTTTATATTCGGGCGAAACTATCCCTATTCCGTCAGTAGAACCGGAAATCGGCTTTAAAAATGTTAGAAAAGCAAAAGGAAATTTTATTGTAGAGACTAGTAATGATGGATTATACCATTTGGGAGAAATATCTGCCTTTGAAACACTTCAGGATGAAACTGTTATTCTTGAAAGTTATGATAGTTTTGGAGTATCAGATAGTTCAATAATTGAAAAAACCACATTTAATCATTATTCAAGTTATTCGTCAATAAAAAGTGATAAAGATATAGAATATCGCTATTATCATAATAAAAAAGGATTTGTTACAGGTGTCTTTGAGGTTGAAGGAAACCATTTAAGAACATTGACAAAGGATAATGGAATCTCCATTATGTATGAGATGCCCAAAGACTATTACCAAGAGACTATTAATAATAAAAGTATAGTAACTGCTACCATTGGTAAAAGCATTAAATGTCTAGATAAGGATAATAGAGATTGCGGTTTTTTTACTGGAGGAAGAACTCTAAAAGCATATAGAGATAAGGATGGATTAAATTATATTAACTTTGTAGCATCCTTTTGGATTAATGTTTCTTGTACAAATGCCTCTTATATGAAAGTTTTTTTTGAAATATTTCATATGAACTGGATAAAAAAAGAGATATTCATTGATAAAACTGCAAACAATGCATGGCAATATGTAACGCTTTCCTTTTCCATTCGAGATGATGATCAATCAAAGACATACGATTTTGATTCAGCATATATTAAAGTTCTAACGGATGGAACAGGAACTTATCAAGTTTCTGACTTTAGAATTAAGGAAGGTGAAATGTCTAAATTAAAAATATCTAATTTTAATGCTAGCCAACCTTCCATTTCAGAATTTTATAGTGTTAGACTGCAATTAACGAATGGCAGATCTCAAACAATTCTTTTAGATCATGAAAACTTTTTAACTGATTCAGATATCTTATTTGCCTACAAAAATAGAATGATTCGAGGAGAATCAGGATTTGATTTTGTATATTGTGGAAATACAAAAAGAATAGCTAATGTAACAAAAGTATATTTTAGAGTTTATGAGAATATGGATTATACTGGAATGAAGAATGAATATGAAATTTATTCTGATTCAGGAATTAAATTTATTACACATTCCTCAGATAATAGTTGCGTTACAAGCAAATATTTCTATTTTTATGCTAAAAAACTTGAGGAGTATAATGAAGTTTCTATTAATAAATCATATTTTGGTGGTAAAAATTCAACGGTAAGCGATTATCAAGGAAGAATTTTACAAACAGTTGATGCTTATAAGAAAAAAACGGTAAATGAATATGACTTATATGGTAATCTTATAAGTACTACAACTGCATTGGAGGACGATTTTGGTTCAGATAATAAGGTAAAATCTGGTAAAAAAAGATTTTATACTAGATATATATATGATGATGAATCTGAAAATGGAAAAAACCGTGAAATGGTCATTGATACAAAGGTTCAAAATTCATCTGTGAAAATTAGAAAAAATTCGCAAATGTTGAACACTGTGGATTCTGTACAAGTGGGAAATAATTATACACAAAATTTTTCTTATGATTTATTAAATCGTGTAAAAGAGCAATCTATAAACTTTGATTTCAATAAAAAGGTTTACCATCATTTTGAATATGATTCCCTTGGGAGAATTAAAGCAATTACAGATAATGAAAAGTATAGGTTTGGTTTTGATTATGATATTTATGGGAATATAAAGAAATATTACATAGAAAAAAATAAAGAAATTCTTGATGTGAAATCTAAATCTGTTACGCCTAATGGTAGTTCGTATGGTGGCGATTTACAAGAAGAAATTAATCATTTGACAAATTGTAAAATCACTACTGAGAAGGATAAGTATGGTAGACCTAGAAAAATCTTTTTTAGCGATATCTTTTTTAAAAAAGTTGAATTTGAATATCAAGAACAAGATGCTCACATTAATTCAAATAGTTATTCTACTCCATTAGCTGAAAGTCAAAGTATAGCAAAAATTAAACATATCAACGATAGTTTGGATGGAACTCAAACAACATTTTGGTATGATAATAATAATGATGCTTGTGGTTATAAAATTGAAAAGAATGATAAAGAAATTTTAAGAATTCAACAGTTAGATTCGCAAAATACCAAATATGTTATTGGAAATACACATTATAAGACCTCTGTTGAAAAGAATAATATTTATACCGCTCCTCAAATAATTAAAACATCTGTTTATGATGATCAAAAAGATGATGGAAAAGATGAATGGAAAGAAGTCAAAAAATTTGGGTTCTCATATGAATATGATAATATATTAGGCGTAGTAAAAAAGAAAAATAATAGTGATTCTTCTTTAGAATACAACTTTATTCCAAAAGATAATACTGTCTTTTATTCTAATTTAGTTCAAAATTCAACTCATAAAATAAAAGATTGTACATATCAATTTGATTATAGTTATGATGAGAATGAAAATATTAGAAGAATTCATTCTACCAAAAATGGAGATACTGATATTTCATATTCTTATGACAAATTGAATCGACTAAAAACAGAATATAATACTCGTCAAGGAATAGATAATACATATAGTTATTTAGATAATAATAGTCAAGATATTAATAGAGTGACAAAGGTTTTTCAAGGTACTACGAAGGTTAAAGAATATGAATATGATGAATTAAATCGTTTAACTAAATATTATAGAAATGGTTCTCTAATAAAAGAATTACAATATCATGAAAACAATTTGCTTCCTCATCATATTATAAAAAATGGCAATTCCTACAAATTAGGTTGGGAGAGAGGTAATTTATTAAGCTTTTACTTAAATACATTTTTCACTTATAATTATCAAGGAAATCGTGTTACTAAGGATAATTCTGGTGGTATTAAAGTTAAATATTATTATGATGGGTCTAAACTATTGGGAGAAGACTACTCTAATGGTATTAAACTGAGATATATGTATGACTTAATGGGTATAGCAGGAGTTAGATATATTGCCTCCGATGGAAGCATTATAGATTATGACTATGCAAAAGATGGTCAAGGAAATATAGTGGCAGTCATAAAAGATGGTGTAATCATCACTGAGTATTTTTATGATGCTTGGGGAAATACAAAAGTTAACATATTAAATAATTCAGATCCATTTGCAAC
>CAJUGE010000089.1 GCA_910586295.1 uncultured Bacilli bacterium
ACATAATAAAGGAGTATATAGAAAATCAAGCTGATGAGTATGAAGAAAATTTTAAGATAATAGGGTGAGTTTACTCACTAAATGTACTTTCAGTACCTCAGGCAAGCCACGTACTTTCAGTGCGTGGTCAGCTTGACAATATTTATCTTTTATACTAAAATGTAGATGGGAGTGAGGTATATTATGAAGATTGATGAATTTACATTATACTTTTTGGCTAGACTTACTAAGGTACAGAGAGTAATAGATTTAAATAATAGAAATAATGTTATTATAGATATTCCTGTAAATTACAAGGAAATTATAGAAGACATTTTAAATTCAAATGAGAGTTGGAAAGAAGAGTTTTCAGTTCTAATTGATATTGATGAATATTTTAAGGACCACTATTCTTGGGAGAAGAAGTTTGCTATTTCTTTAGAGAAAGCTTTGACTATTTTAGGGAAAAGGGTAGATTATGATTTTCAAAGTAATACTATGAGAATTACTTTTTCTAAGATGGAAGTACAGGCTTTGCTAGATGAAACAGATAATAAAGATTTGAATAATATTATGGATCATTTTGTGAGTCTGATTCAAGATTATCAATATACAAGGGATTATAGAGAGTTTATGGATAAACTTGATGATAATAATAGAAGAATTAGAAAGATGTTAGGGTACGAATAGACTTTTTGTATAGTTTGTGATATTATGAATTCAGGCAATAGTGTTAGAGATTTCTCTACTTTAGTGAGTCACTAAGGGACTAATAATAGTTATAGTATTAATTATAATACTTCAATGTACTAATCTACATTTCATGTAGGAATTATGCTTACGCACAATTGTACATTTACATATTATAATATTTTATGTATTGCTTGGGAGGGATAATATGTGGAAATATGTTACTAAGAAGCAAAGTAATGATTTTCTGTTATCTCTTTTTTTAATTGATAGCAAAAATAAAAGTGAATATATAAGAGAGATTTATGCGGTAAGTAATAATATACCTAATAATTATAAAGTTTTTAAGATAAAAAAGAATAATGGGGGATATAGAACTATTTGTGAACCTAGTGAAACATTAAAATATATACAGAGGCAAATACTTAAGAATGTTCTTAGTGAGAGAAAGGTAAGTAAGTATGCTAAAGCATATAAGTGTGGTGTTGGTTTAAGAGATAATGCTTTACCACATATATGTAAAGATATAATTTTGAAGTTGGATATTAAAGATTTCTTTGATAGTATTAGTGATACTTTGGTATATAAATATTGTTTTCCAATAGATTATTACCCTAAAAATATAGGTGTATTATTAACTAAATTAGTTACTTATTATGGATACATTCCGCAGGGTGCACCTACTAGTGCTTGTATTTCTAATATAATTATGAAAGAATTTGATGAAAGTGTTGGTAAGTTTTGTGGAGTTAGAAATATATCTTATACTAGGTATTCAGATGATATGACTTTTTCAGGGAACTTTAATGTTAGTGAAGTTATTAAGTTTGTAAATAGTCAGTTGAAATCCTTAGGCCTAGTTATTAATAAAAAGAAAATACATGTAATAGCAAAGTCAAGAAAACAGAGTGTGACTGGACTTGTAGTAAATGATAAAGTTCAAGTTTCTAAGAAATATAGAGATAAGATTAGGCAAGAAGTATATTATATTAAGAAGTTTGGGTTAGATAGTCATTTAGTTAGGATTAATTATAGAGGAGAAAGAGAAGAATATTTAGATAGTTTGTATGGTAGGATTTTGTTTGTAAATAGTATTGATAGTTCCTGGGAATTTAAAGATTATAAAATTTATATAGAGAGATTAAAATACAGGAGGTAAAAATGAATGGAACACTTGTGAATAAAAATATTTGTAAATTTATAGATGAAATGATGAATGAACTTAATACAGTTTTTAATGAAACTTTTAAGTTACTTAATAATGAAAATAAGGTAATAATTAATTATCCTAATATAGAGTTAGTCAAAGGAAATATTCCAATAGTGCCAGAACTTTTGAATAGATATAAGAGTATTAATGAGATATTTGAATATGAAAATGTTTATAAGAATTTTTTGACGTTAGATGATAATGTTTTGGCTGGAATAAATTTGACGGATTGTAGTATTTCTGATATAAAAAGTATGTCAATAGATTTGTTTTTTAATAATCATTTAATAAAAAGTTTTATTCTGGATGAAAGTGTTATTATAGTAACTAAATCTGGAATAAGAGAAAGTATTGAAAATATATATAGAAGTAGAAGACAACGTGATTATTTAAGAGAACATTTAATTATAATATATAACTTAGATAAAGTTATTCAGAATGCGTATTTAGTTAATCAATGTGCTGAAAAGAAGGGAAGGGAAAAATATAATAGTTGGAATTATTATGTAGTTCACTTATTAATTAGTGGAAGATTATATGTATTAGAATTCGAGATTGCTTCTATGAATAATGGAGAAAATCATTATAGAGTACAAAATTTATATGAAAAGTAAAAAAAGTAGATGGCGCGAAGGTGTCAATAATTTTAGATTATCAACTTGCCAACTTAACACATCTACTTCTTGATTAATATTTTACTATAATTTGTTTGCTTTGTCAAATTTTATGGGCCTATAATCTAGGTATTGTTAACCAGTGAGGGAATAATCTTTAGGTGAGACACGTTTTATACGCATTATAGTATTGTGAAGAGTATAGAAATATAAATTAAGGTGATACCGCTGACTTAAGAGTTAGTCCTTTGTGGTAGTACTTTTTTGTTTGTAGGAGATTTTATGACATTTTTTTGAAGAATTAAGGATGAGAGGACTTGTAGAGAGTATTACATAAGAAATATATAGATAAGATTAGGCAAGAAGTATATTAAGAAGTTTGGGTTAGATAGTCATTTAGTTAGAATTGATTACAGGGGAGAAAGAGAAGAATATTTAGATAGTTTGTATGGTAGGATTTTGTTTGTAAATAGTATTGATAGTTCTTCGGAATTTAAAGATTATAAGATTTATATAGAGAGATTAAAATACAGGAGGTAAAAATGAATGGAACACTTGTGAATAAAAATATTTGTAATTTTATAGATGAAATGATGAATGAACTTAATACAGTTTTTAATGAAACTTTTAAGTTACTTAATACTGAAAATAAGGGAATAATTAATTATCCTAATATAGAGTTAGTTAGAGGAAATATTCCTATAATTCCAGAATTATTAAATAAATATAAAAGTGTTAGTGAAATTTTTGAATGTGAGAAAGACTTTTTATATGTTATTAATCTTAGTGATAATATTAAGTTTAAATATGAAAATATTAGTATTTCTGATGCTAAAAGTATTGCTATTTCGTTATTTGAAAGCAATAATTTTTTTTAATAAAAGTTTAGTTTTTCTCTCAAAAGCCTTATTTTAAGGTGTATATAATAAAATTTAAACTTATTTTACTACTAATTTACTACTTTATGTAGAGTTTTGGATTTTAATTAATCTGCATTTTAATAATAGTGACTTTTATTTATTAAAATGTTAAAATAATATGTAGGATAGTGTGAAAAGTTTTATGAAAAACTAAGCACTAAGTGAAAATGGTATTAATATGAAAATATTGATATAGAAAAGTAGTCAAAAATGACTGAAAATGATCTTTGAAAATTAGAATTA
>CAJUGE010000090.1 GCA_910586295.1 uncultured Bacilli bacterium
GACTAGGGGAATTTAGGCCTGTGGAGGGTGAGAACCCGAAGAAGCAGGAAAAGAGAGTTGTGAAGCTCTCCAAAATGAGTGAATTATTACGTAGTTTTAATTTACTTTTGTTCTATAAGAAAGTCATACTTAAATTTTTTTAAGTGATGCGAAAAAACGTTTGACACACTAACAAACGTATGTTATCATTAATGTGGGAGTGAGATAAAATGAATGAATATGTAAATTTAACATTAGAAAATATTGATGAGGAACATATATGTTGCGCTATTGGGGATAAAAAACACCAAGTAGGTGTAGAATGTAAGAAGAATTGGATTAAAAGCAAAATGAATGAGGGGCATGTTTTTAGAAAATTGAATGTTAGAGGGAAAGTTTTTATAGAATACGAGCCAATAGAAACTGCTTGGGTGCCTATAATAGGAAAGAATTATGAATATATTTATTGTTTATGGGTAGCAGGAAGTTATAAAGGAAAAGGTATTGCTAAAGAATTACTTGAATATGCAATAAATGATTCTAAGGAAAAGGGCAAGAGTGGAATATGTACGTTAACTTCTAAAAAGAAAAAACCTTTTATAGGGGAAAAACAGTTCTATCTTCATTATAGATTTAAGGTTGTAGATGAAATAGGAGATTATGAATTATTAGCACTTCAATTTGATGATAATAAAACACCTAAATTTAATGATAATGCTAGAAATATGAAAATAGATAGTGAAGACTTTACAATTTATTATAGTAACGAGTGTCCTTATGTAGAGTATGAAGTAAAAGAGTTATCTGAATATGCAAAAGAAAAAAATATTAAAATTAACTTTATAAAAATAGATACACTGGAAAAAGCCAAAAATGCTCCTTGTATATTTAATAACTGGGCTAATTTTTATAAGGGAGAGTTTATATCAAATACCATACTAAATGCTAATTCATTTGAAAAAATGATTAATAAATAAGATGGAATTTATAAAGACAAAAACAATACTTTCTAAAGTGAAATATGGTAATGAGTGGTATGGTATTGATTATAATATGAACTTATATAGAGGGTGTTCTCATGGATGTGTTTATTGTGACTCAAGAAGTAATTGTTATCATATAGAAAATTTTGATATAGTTAGGGGAAAAGAAAATGCTCTTAATATTTTAGAACAAGAACTGTTTAAAAAAAGAGAAAAGGGCGTCATTGGGATTGGTTCTATGTCTGATACTTATAATCCATTAGAAGAAGTTTATGAGATTACTAGAGGGGCTTTAAGAATTATATCTAAATATGGTTTTGGAGTTTCTATTGATACTAAGAGTGATTTAATTTTAAGGGATTTAGATTTATTAAAGAAAATAAATGAAAGGAATAATGTAATTGTTAAATTTACTATAACAACACCTAGTGATGAATTATCAAAAATAATCGAACCTAATGTATGTGTGTCTTCTAAAAGGTTACAGGTGATTAAAGAATTAAGTGATAATGGAATATTTGTAGGTATTATAATGAATCCAGTTTTACCATTTATAACAGATAGCGAGGAGGATATAAGAGAGTTAGTTAAGCTTGCGTATGAAAATGGTGCTAAGTTTATTCATACTTTTATGGGTATGACTTTAAGAGAAAATCAAAGAGATTATTATTTTGAGAAATTAAATCAAAATTTTGTTGGAATAAAAGAAAAACACTTTAAATACTACGCGAATAAATACAATTGTGTAGTGCCTAATTATAAAAAGTTATATAAGATATTTACTGATGAGTGTAATAAGTATGAAATCTTATATAATATGAATGATATAATTAATGTATATAAAAAAGAAATTAAGGATAATGAACAAATATCTTTGTTTTGATAATTTATGAGTGTAAATAATGTATTAAGATTAACTTTCATAACAAAATTAAATAATATTTCTTTAAATGGCAAAACGATTGTAAATGAAATTAGAACAAGAATATGAAATTAAAACCTTTTAAAATCATAGTAGTGCAGGAGATGTACTTACTCAAGTTTATGTTATTAAAAAAATGTCCTAGTTGCAAATGCACTTGAAAGTATGAATACACTATGATATTATAAATACGTTGATGGATAGCAAATAAGCATTTTATTAAAATATAACTATAGAAAGGTATTAATAATGATATATTTAAAAAATAATACAAATGAAAGAACAGAAAATTGGAAAGATGAAGAAATCTATATATTAACTGACTTTGATAGAACTCTTACACTAGGGAGCAGTTTAACATCTTGGAGCATATTATCAAAAAGTGATAAAGTTCCAAAAAATTATGTAGAAGAAAGAAACGCTTTTTATGAACATTATAGACCTATAGAAATAGATGAAACTTTAGACTATGATACAAAAAATAAACTTATGAAAGAATGGTGGACTAATCACATAAATCTTTTTGTTAAATACAAAATTAGTGAAGAAGTTATTAATACATCAGCAAGAGACTTAAGAGTAATGTCGTTTAGAAGTGGTGCAAAAGAATTTCTAACCAATATGAAGAATAGAAAAATACCAGTTATAATAATATCAGCAGGAATTGGTAATTTTATCAAACAGTTTTTAATAGATAATGAAGTATTTTATGACAATATATTTATAGTATCAAACTTTATAAAGTTTGAAAATGGCTATGCAGTTGGAGTAGAGGACAATATTACACATTCTTTAAATAAAAATGAGGTATCAATGCCAGAAAATGTAAAAGCGTATCTTGAAGGAAGAAATAATATAATTTTATTAGGAGATGGTCTTTCGGATATAAGAATGGCTAGTGAAGAAAAAAGACAAGAAGCATTAAAAATAGGATTTTTAGAAGAGAATGTTACAGAAAATATGGATATTTTTAGAGAAAGCTTTGATGTTGTTGCTACAGATAATACAGGTTTTAATGAATTAAATGAACACTTAAAAGTGTTAAAAAGATAGTTTTCCTTGTAAAATAAAGGAAATTGTCATATAATATATGAGAGGTATGGAAAAATGGATATAGTATTAATGATAGTAAGTATCCTTTTAATAGCTATAGTACTTCTTCAAAGTAATAAGGCTAGTGATGCTGGTCAAATAATTACTGGAGGTAATAGCATGTTGATGGGACAGATGAAAGAAAGAGGAGCAGAAAAGTTTATAACTAGATTAACCTATATATTAGGAATATTGTTTCTAGCAATAACACTTTTCATGGGATTCTAATAGACAAAGTGAAATACCTTTGTTTTTTTCTTTCTAAAATGGTACAATATTATATATAAAGAATAAGGTGATAATATATGAAAGATAAAATAATAAAAGTATTAAAAAGTTATGGGGGAAGAAAAGTAAATCCTATAGAAATAGTAAGTAAAATTAAAAAGAATTATAGTTCTAGTGATATAAGAGAGGTTTATGAAATACTTGAAGGTCTTACAAATGATGGAGTGGTAATTGAATGTAAAAAGAATACATTTAAACTTGCGACAAATGAATACCAAAAAGTTAAAATTGAAGTGGTTGGAAGTGGAAATGCCTGGGCTTTAATACCTACAGGAGATATTTTTATAGACAAAAGAAATCTAAAAAATGCTCAAGATGGAGATATATGCTTAATTGAAACATTTAAACGTGGTGGTAGTCTAGAAGCAAGAGTAAAAAAGATAGTAGAAAGAAATCTGCCTCTAGGAGAGATCTGTATAGATAATGAAGTGACTTATGTTCGTCCATTAAAGCTTTATCCGTTTGATTTAGTTTTGCAAGAAAATCCTAACATATCAGTAGTTGAAGGAGAAATTGTTAGATTAAAAAGTGTAAGAGAAGATAACAAATGTCTTTTTGTTAAAGTAATAGAAAAAATAGGACATAAAAATGCTCCAGACATTGATACGTTAAAGATAATGGCAGAACTAGAAGTGCCAACTGGATTTAGTGAAGAAACAAGACGCGAAGTAGAAAAACTGCCAAAAGAAGTATTGCCAGAAGACTATAAAGGACGTGAAGATTTAACAAAAGAAATGATTTTCACAATAGATGGAAAGGACACAAAAGACATAGACGATGCCATAGGATTAAAAATTTTAGACAATGGAAATTACTTGTTAAATGTATCTATCGCAGATGTTTCAAGATATGTTAGTTTTGGTGATGCTATATTTTCTGATGCATATAACAAAGGAAATTCAACCTACATGGCGGACAGAGTAGAACCTATGCTTCCTGTAGAATTAAGTAATGGTATATGTTCACTTAATCCAAATGTTGAAAGATGTGCGGTATCTTGTGAAATGGAATATGATAAACTAGGTAACTTAGTAAACAAAAGATTATTTCCAAGTATAATAAAATCAAGAAAGAAAATGAATTATGATGATGTAAACAAAGTATTTGAAGGAAACACGCCTAAAGACTATGAAGAATTTGAAAGCACACTTCTTAAAATGTTAGAATTATCTAAAATACTAAAGAAAAGAAAACTAGAGCGTGGAGAAATAGAGTTTGAATCAAGTGAAATAAAACTAATCGTGGATGAAAATGGAAAAGTAACTGATATAAAGAAAAGAAAACAAGGTATAGGAGAAAACTTAATAGAAGATTTTATGATAGCAAGTAATGAAGCATCAATAGAAATAATAACTAGTATGTGTGACACAGGACTTTATAGAATACATGGTAAACCTAATCCTAAAAAAATAGAAGAATTTATAAAATTTGTAAGTACTCTAGGATATCAATTAACAGGGAAATTTAATTACGACGATATTACAAATAGAGATATGCAACTTATTATGAAACAACTTTGTGACAAACCTGACTACGAAATTATAAGTACTAAAATGTTAAGAAGTATGCAAAAAGCAATATATAGTACAGACAACATAGGTCACTTTGGACTTGCAAGTCCTAAATACACTCACGAGACAAGCCCTATAAGAAGGTTTTGCGATTTACTTATACATTACTTAATAAAGATAGTAGTATTTGATATAAATGTAGGTGTTACTCTTGAACAATTATCAAGTGGATTAAATGAAGCGGCAGAACATATAAGCATGACTGAAAGAAGAAGTGATGAATGTGAATATGCAGTAAATGATATGAAAATAGCAGAATATATGGAAAATCACATAGGGGATGAATATGATGCGATAGTAGATGGCTTACTAAAAACAGGTTTCTTTGTAGAAACAGAAAAATATGTAAGTGGTTTTGTTAGCCTAGATACTATAAACGACTATTACACAATAAGCGATGACAATCTATATTACACTAATAGAAAAAAACAGGTTGCATTAAAACTCGGAGACAAAGTTCGCGTAAGATGTATTGCCGCCTCAAAAGAAACAAGACATGTTGATTTTATACTTATAGGAAGTGAAAAAGATGGAAATATTTAATAGAAAAGCAAAATTTAACTACTTCATAGAAAATGAAATTGAATGTGGTATTGAACTAAAAGGAACTGAAATAAAAAGTATAAGAAAAGGCTCAGTAAGTTTAGATGATGCTTATGCAAGAATAAAAAAAGGCGAAGTAGTTCTAACTAATATGTATGTTGCTAAATATGAAGAAGGTAATAGATTCAATCATGATGAAAGACGTGAAAGAAAACTATTACTTCATAAAACCGAAATAAAAAAACTTGATAAGCAAATAGAACTTAATCATTACACTTTAATTCCTTTAAAACTTTACTTGAAAAAAGGAAAAGCAAAAATACTTCTGGGAGTTTGTAAAGGTAAAAAACTTTATGATAAAAGAGAAACAATAAAAAAACGTGATTTAGAAAGAGAAGGAAGATATTAAATAATTATTTACGATAAAAATCCAGAATTTTTTCTGGTTTTTTAAATGGTATTAAGTTTTAAAAATTATTAAGCTATATAAATGATTTGGTGTATAAACTCTGTTGAAAAGAATAACATAAATAATGAGAAACTTAAGAATATTGTGGACGAAGAATGCTACATATTTATTTTTGTTTTTAATATAAAATTAAATCATGAAATAGGTGATGACTTTATGAACAAAGAAGAGTTTAATAAATTATTGAGAGAAACTGATATCTATAGTCGCGAAGAGTATAATAAGATAGTATTACTATTAAAACATAACCTATGTCAAAATATAAGAATTGCAAGAAAGTTATCAAAGAAATCACCAGAAGAAGCTTCCGCCTTATTGGGGCTTGAACCTCAATCTTTGAGAAGAATAGAAGCATTAAATGATAGAGATGATATATCTTTAAGAGTATTGATGTTAGCTGTTATGGTCTATGATATGAATGCGGACTTTTATTTCAAAGATTGGAAAGAAAATGAAAAATTATTAACAACAAATATAGAGAAACATTAGGTTTTCTCTATATCTTCAATGACTTTAAACCAGTAACTAAAAAAGTTAATATTTACTTTATACAATGCTTGAGAACAAGTGTTTTTAAAGATAGACAAATCCCAAAAGTATTTATCACGCTTTTCAATGATTCCTAAGTGATAAGTATTTTTTTGTGTTCTTATTTCAATAAAACGTCTATCTATTAACACATTCCATTTTCTATTTTTATAATATTCAATAAAAGCATTTAAGTCATTGTGTTTGAAAAATAAGTTTAATTGTTCAAGTAAAATTCCAGAATTATATCTCACAAAAGTATCTCCTCCTTTCTTTATAATATAAAGTACCAATTACATATTGTTACTTTATGTAATTATATCATATAAAATTAAAGGAAAAAGGAACAGTAAAAACCACTATATCAAGTGGTTATATAAAATAATTATAATTGTAATTTAGGTTTATAATCTTCTTTATATATAAAAAGTTAATATTGAATTAGTTTAACTTTATGAGAATTTATAGTTTAAATGGAATATAGATGAGCAAACTTATTAGAAAATAATCAAAAATAATTAACAAAGTGGAAATCACATGATATAATAATTACAAGAAATGAGGGACTAAAATGAAATTAGATATAAAAGAATTACATGAAAGATATCAAGAATTATTAAATAAAGAAGTAATAGTTGAAGGTTGGATTAAAAGTCATAGGCGTCAAAAGGACTTTGGGTTTATAGATTTTACTGACGGAACTTGTTTTAAAAGTATTCAAGTGGTATATACTAGTGAGCAAACTTCATTTGAAGATATATCAAAAATGGCTATAGGTTGCGCAATATGTGTAGAAGGAACTTTAATTGAATCAGAAGGTTCTGGACAAGAATACGAAATTAAAGCTTCGAATATTACATTGTTAGGTGGAGTAGATGATGATTATCCGCTTCAATCAAAGGGTAGGCCCACTAGAGAATTTTTAAGAGAAGTAGGACATCTTCGTCCTAGAACAAATCTTTTTAATGCAGTATTTAGAGTTCGTAGTGTAGCTGCATTCGCAATACATAAATATTTCAATGAAAATGGATTTGTTTATTTTCATGCTCCTATAATAACTGCAAGTGATTGTGAAGGTGCTGGAGAAATGTTTCAAGTAACAACTCTTGATTTGGATAAACTTACAGGACAAAAGGAAGTACCATACGATAAAGATTTTTTTGGCAAAAAAGCAAGTCTTACGGTGTCTGGACAATTAGAAGCTGAGACATTTGCATTAGCTTATAAAAAAACTTATACATTTGGTCCTACTTTTAGAGCGGAAAACTCAAATACTAAGACACATGCTAATGAATTTTGGATGATAGAGCCAGAAATGGCATTTACTGATTTAAATGGTGATATGGATGTAATGGAATCTATGTTAAAATATGTAGTAAAATATGTTCTAGATACTTGTTCAGATGAGATGGAATTTTTTGATAAATTTGTAGAAAATGGATTACTTGCTAAACTTCATAAACTAATTAATAGTAGTTTTACAAGAATAAAACATGAAGACGTGATAACAATTCTAAAAAACGCGGATGTGAAATGGGAATTCCCGCCTGAATATGGAGAAGATATAGCCAAAGAACATGAAAAATATATAACAGAACACTTTGATGGACCAGTTTTTATAACAGATTGGCCTAAGGATATAAAAGCATTTTATATGAAACAAAACCCAGATGGAAAAACAGTTGCAGCAGTGGACTTAGAAGTGCCTGGTGCTGGAGAACTAATGGGTGGTTCTCAAAGAGAAGAAGACTTTGATAAACTTACTAATAGAATGAAAGAACTAGGACTTCCGTTAGAAGAAATGAAATGGTATACTGACCTTAGAAGATTTGGAGGTTGTTATCACTCAGGATTTGGAATGGGGTTTGAAAGATTACTTATTTATATAACTGGTGTGGAAAATATAAGGGATGTAATACCATTCCCAAGAACGCCAGGAAATTGTGAATTTTAATTAAAAGGAAGTGAAAGAATGAACTTGAAAATTGAAAATGGAATTTTAGAAAATATTATTTATGTACAGAAAGGACGTATGTTTAGAATAAAATATAATAATAATATTTATAATGCTATCATAATATTTGACGAAGAAGAATCAGAACAACTAGCAAAGAAATTTGAAGAAGAAATAGTAGCAAGTGGGAATAAAACTATAAACTTAGTTAGTGATGAAAATAGACTACTTGTTTTAAAAAATGAGTATGGAACATTAATCTTTGCCAAAGGTTATATAGATGAGAAAATAAATGTAGCATATGACAATTTTGGCTATTTAATGGAACAATATGGGATTACTCCTACAGAATGTCTTAGTAATGTTACTATGCAACTATCAAGTGGCAAATTAAAACTTAGTAAATAAATTAATGAGCGAATATGCTCATTTTTGTTTTGCCAACTCACTAATATAGTGATAAAATTAAAAGTAGGGTGGTTAATGATGAAATAAAAGATATTAATATAGCTAAGATACGATAATGAAGATTTCAAAAATATTTAATGATTTTGCTAAAAAAGAATATAATCAATTATGAAAGAGGTAAATTAATGTCTGAAGATTTAGAAATAATTTTAAGGGAAAGTGTAATTTTAGATGTTGAGTCCATAAATGAGACTACTAAAAGAATGGTTCTCTTAACAGAAGAAACTCAAAAAGAAGAAATACAATTAAAAGAAAATAGCGATATGACTCATTTTTTAGAATTGGCTTATAAAGGAAAAACTTTAGGAGAAATAATATATCAAATATATGATGATAAAAATTTATTGGGTTATGCAAGTAACAATGGAAAAGTAATTTTGCTAAAAAATACAGTTGATTATGGATACATAGAAAGTGGGTTGACACTAAATCAAACATATTTACATGATAGATATAAAATACCAGAATTTGTATTCGTTATATTGGTACAACAAAAAATAAGAAATACTAATCGTGTATTAAAGAAAGGACTATAAAATGGAAAAATTAAATTTAACTATCTTAAATGGTACTTTACTAAGTAGAGAAGAACATAAAGATACTCTTGTATATAAAATAAATACAGAAGAAGGGGTAAAAGAATTTAACTCTTACTATTATGGGCATTCTGATATTTTCTTAACTGAACATAAAGATGAAAAATTTTATTTAATAACAGATGGTTTTTCCCCATTAGCGCTTAGAAGTCTAGATGGAATAACAAAATTTATATTAAATCCAACAAAATTAATGGACAATGATGTATACTTGTTTAACAAGTATCGAATTACAAGAGAAAAACTGATAAGTTTAATAAATGAAGAATTTAGAAGCAAAAAATTAGAAAGAAGAAAGTAAAACTTTAAAAGTTAGAATAAATATGTTAATATATTCCGCAGGGAAGTGATTAACATGGTTAAAAATATATCAAATATAGAAATAAATAAAAATGAAATGCTAGAACCATCGATAAATGGAAATGGATTTGTAAGTATCGCATTAAGTGGAGAAGAAGAAATTTGGAAAGTGATTTTTTATAGAATCGGAAGTAGAGAAGATGAATTTATACGCAAAAATTATGAAGAAATTGAGAACAGTATAATTTTTACTATTGTAGATGATACATCTTTAATAGGTTATGCTACACAAACAGGTGAGTCATTGATACTAAATTCATCTGTGAACTATGAAAAAAAAGGAATTTTAACTCCAAATCAAGCATATTTGAAAGATATGTATGGAATAAGTGAAGAAGAGTTAAAAGAACTTATAAAAGAGGCAGTCGAGAATGAACTAGTACTAAGGAAATAAAATTGTCACAAATAAATGAATCCTTGCATATGTTTAATAAGTAAAGAGGAACTTTTTAAAAACATTAACATTTTTAAAGTGATTTTAAGAATAGAATGTTTTGGAATTAGTACGCATGAATTTGTTTTTTTCGACAAAGAATTTGGGTTTCAAATAGTTGAAACTAAATACTATGATAAATTAGAATTTATTAGGTTTAAAGTCATTAGAAGGTAAATTATTCTTAAATGAAATTAACTTAACAGAAAGTGATTTAGAAAAAGATGAATTTATAAAACTATTAAAATAAGATTAAGACTACCAAAAAATTAAGGTAGTTTTAAAAAAAATAAAAATTAGCACTCATATCTTGACAATGCTAATGCATAATATTATAATGTATATAGCACTTGAGAAATTAGAGTGCTAAGAGGAGGTATGTATATGCTAGGAGAAAGACAGAGATTAATTTTAAAAGCCATAATTGAAGAATACATTAAAACCGCAAGACCTGTAAGTTCAAAAAGTTTATGTAAAAAATTTAAAGTATCTAGTGCGACAATAAGAAACGACATGCTAGACCTTGAAAATCTAGGATACTTGGAAAAGCAACATATCTCATCAGGAAGAATTCCTTCAGAAGCAGGATACCGTTATTATGTAGATGACTTAATGGAACCAAAGAAGATAAGTGGAGAAGATATGTTAAAACTTCAAACTATATTTTCTAATAATAGCTTGGATTTAAACGGTGCGATTGAGAAAAGTCTTGAGATAATTAGCGATATTACTAATTATACATCAGTAGTATTAGGTTCTGCTTCAAAAGATAACTTGTTGCAAAAAGTAGAAGTTATTCCGATTTCTAGTAATACGTTGGTGGCAATAGTCATAACAGATAAAGGCCATGTAGAGAACAAACAAGTTACACTTCCTAATACAGTGGATATAAAAGAAGTACAGAAAACTAGTGAGCTTCTAAATAAAATGTTATTTGGGACTCCGCTAAACGATGTACCGTCTAGACTTGAATTTGAAATAAAGCCTATAATAGGTAATTATGTAAAGAATTACGAGGTTTTATATGATGCGTTTTATAAAGCATTAAGTAATATTCAAGGTGAACAAGATGTACACTGGGGTGGGAAAACTAATATATTAAATCAACCAGAATTTAGTACAGTCGATGATGTAAAAAATATCATAAGTAAATTTGAAAGCAAAGAAATAGTGAATAAAATTGAAGAGACTGATAATGAGGTTAAAGTATATATTGGAACTGAAAGTGCCCTAGATGATAACGTTACTGTAATAAAAACAAAATATAACACTGGTTCAAATGAAGGAACATTAGCCATAATCGGACCTAAAAGAATGGACTATGAAAGAGTTCTAACCATGTTAGAGTACATAAAAGGCGAGATAGAAAAGAAAGGTGATTAGAATTGGCAAAAGAAAAAGTAGAAAAAACTAATGAAGAAATAATAGAAGAAAAAAGTTCAGAAGAAGTAGAAAATATACTTGAAAATGATAATACTTCTAATGAAAATAATATTATTGAGGAACTTCAAAGTAATATTCAGAGCTTAACTGATAAAAACATGAGAATACAAGCAGAATTTGCAAACTATAAATCAAGAAATGAACAAGAAAAGACTCTTATGTTTAAATATGAAGGTGAAGCTTTAATAAAGCAGATGTTAGAAGTAATAGATGACTTTGAGCGTGCAATAAATATGGATGATAATGACTTATCTGATGAAGTAAGTAACTTCTTAAAAGGTTTCAAAATGGTATACACTAGAATGATAGGAATACTTGATAACTTAGGAGTAAAAGAAATCCCAGTTGAAGGAAAAGAATTTGATCCTAATTTCTCAGAGGCTATACTTACTGATCATGATGAAAATAAACCAGAAAATGTTGTACTAGAAGTGCTAAAGAAAGGCTATATTTATAAAGATAAATTAATAAGACCAGCAATGGTTAAAGTAAATAAATAAGGAGAGTGAAAATTATGAGTAAAATAATAGGAATAGATTTAGGTACTACAAACAGTTGTGTAACCGTAATGGAAGGAGGTACTGCAACAGTAATACCAAATGCTGAGGGAGTTAGAACTACCCCATCAGTAGTATCGTTTAAAGACGGTGAGGTGCGTGTAGGAGACGTTGCTAAACGTGAAGCCCTTACAAGTACAAACGTTATAAGTTCAATAAAAAGATTAATGGGAACAAAAGAAAAAGTAACAGCAGAAGGAAAAGAGTACACTCCAGAAGAAATAAGTGCTAAAATATTAATGAACTTGAAATCTAGTGCAGAAGCTTACTTAGGAACTGAAGTTAAAAAGGCTGTTATTACAGTTCCAGCATACTTTAACGATGCACAACGTCAAGCAACTAAAAATGCTGGTAAAATTGCAGGACTTGAAGTTGAAAGAATTATTAACGAGCCAACTGCAGCAGCACTTGCATATGGGCTTGATAAACAAGATAAGAGTCAAACTATCTTAGTATATGACTTAGGTGGTGGAACATTTGACGTCTCAATTCTTGAACTAGGTGATGGTGTGTTTGAAGTTAAGGCAACAACTGGTAATAATAAACTTGGTGGAGATGACTTCGATAAGAAAGTTATGGACTACTTAGTAGCAGAATTCAAGAAAGAGAATGGAATTGACTTATCTAAAGATAAACTTGCTTCTCAAAGGCTTAAAGATGCAGCTGAAAAGGCTAAGAAAGATTTGTCTGGTGTTGTAACAACAACAATTAGTCTACCATTCATAACTCAAGGAGAAAATGGACCACTTCATTTAGAAATGAGCTTAACTAGAGCTAAGTTTGAAGATTTAATTAGAGATTTAGTTGAATCAACTAGAAACGAAGTAAGAAATGCACTTAAAGATGCTAAATTAAAATCAAGTGATATAGATAAAGTAATACTTGTTGGGGGATCTTCAAGAATACCAATGGTACAAGAGTTAGTTAAAGAAGAATTAGGTAAAGAACCTAGTAAAGAAGTTAATCCTGACGAAGTTGTTGCAATGGGTGCTGCAATTCAAGGAGGAGTATTAACTGGTGAAGTAGAAGACTTAGTATTATTAGACGTAACACCACTAAGCTTAGGACTTGAAACTATGGGTAATGTATTTACTATATTAATACCTAGAAATACTACAATCCCTACAACTAAGAGTCAAGTATTTAGTACTGCAGCAGATAATCAACCAGCAGTAGATATTCATATATTACAAGGTGAAAGACCAATGGCTTCAGACAACAAAACATTAGGAAGGTTTCAACTTTCTAACATACCACCAGCACCACGTGGAGTACCTCAGATAGAAGTTACATTTGATATAGATGCTAATGGTATAGTTAATGTTAAAGCAAAAGATTTAGGAACAAATAAAGAACAAAAAATAACTATAACATCAAGTACTAACTTAAGTGACGAAGAAATAGATAAGATGATGAAAGAAGCAGAAGCTAATAAAGAAGCAGACCAAAAACGTAAAGAAGAAGCAGAAGTAAGAAATGAAACTGAACAATTAATTTTCACATCTGAGAAAGCCATAAAGGATCTTGGAGACAAAGTTAAAGATGATGAAAAGAAAGAAATAGAATCACTTATGGAAGAGGCTAAGAAAGCTCTTGAAGGCAGTGATATAGATGCTATTAAATCTGCAAAAGAGAAACTTTCAGAAAAAGCTATGGCTCTAAGTGCAAGAGTGTATGAAGAAGCTGCTAAGACTGCACAAGCTAATCCTAGCGAAGAAAATGCTGGAAGTTCAGATGGTGTAAAAGAAGCAGAATATGAAGAAAAATAACTAAAGTTTAAAATATAGGGGCTTACTTGTCTTTTAAGCCCCTTAATATTTGTTAGGAGGAACTAATGAACAAAAGAGATTACTACGAAGTATTAGGCATAGAAAAAGGTGCAAGTGAATCTGAAATAAAGAGTGCTTTTAGAAAACTAGCAAAAAAGTATCATCCAGATGTATGTAAAGATGCTGATGGTGCAGAAAAATTTAAAGAAGCACAGGAAGCCTATGCAGTACTAAGTGATGCTAATGAACGTGCTAAATATGATAAATATGGACATGCTGCATTTAATGGTGGAGGTGCTGGTTCTGCAGGCGGTTACGACTTTAGTGGATTTGACTTTTCAAGTATATTTGATGAAGTATTTGGTGGCGGAGACTTTAGTGGCTTTGGCTTTGGCAATGGATTTGGCGGATTCGGAGGAAATAGAAGAGGTGGAAGTAAACGAGGAAATGACCTTGTCTATAATATGAAAATAGACTTTGAAGATGCCGCTTATGGTGCAAAAAAAGACGTTACAATAGATGTTATAGATAAATGTGAAGAGTGTAATGGTGAAGGCGGTTTCGATAAAACTACTTGTAGTGAGTGCGGAGGAAGTGGAACTGTAACAGAACAGGTAAGGTCTTTTATAGGAACTATTATGACAAAAACTACTTGTCACAAATGTGGTGGTTCTGGGCACACTTTCAAAACAACATGCTCATCTTGCCGTGGAAAAGGTAAAGTAAAACAAAGGAAAACTTTCACAGTTGAAGTTCCAAAAGGAATAAACACTGGAGAACAAATAAGAATGACTGGAAAAGGTGAAGCGGGAGTAGGAAGTGCTTCTAATGGAGACTTATACATAGAATTTGAAGTGAAAAATCATAAATTATTTAAAAGAGAAAATGATGATTTATATTTAGATTTACCAGTCACATTAACAGATTTGGTTTTGGGTGGCACAAAAACAATAAACACCCTAGATGGTACTATAGAGTTAAAAATATCTGCTGGTTCTCAACCAAATGAAACTCTACGTGTTAGAGGAAAAGGAATGCCAAATGTGCATAATGGGCGTCCAGGAGACTTATATATAACGCTTAATTTAATACTTCCTACAAAATTAAATAGAACTCAAAAGGATTTGTTTAATGAATTATCTAAAACAGAATTAGATGACAACGAAGCATTTAAACGTTTTGAAAAATTAAATAGAGATTAAATAATTCTATTGATTTTTATGTAAATTATGATATTATTATAACAGTAGGAGGAAAAATAAAATGAAAAAGATTATTTATGCAGTTATGGTACTAGGTGTAGCATTCTTAATAAGTGGATGTGGAAACAAAAATATTGAAGGAACACTTCCAGAGATAATGGAAAAATTATATGAAGGCATAAAAGAAGATGAAATGCCTATGATGACAGAAAATGTAGAATTAACAGATGAAATGCTACAAGGTTACTTTAATGAAGGCGCAAATGTAGACATTAAGTATAAAGAAGTATTAGCAAGTGAATCTATGGTGGGTTCTATGGCTCATACTGTAGTACTATTTAGATTAGAAAGTGCAAGTGATGCTAAAGAAGTAGTAGAAGATATTAAGAAAAATGCTAATCCAAGAAAATGGATATGTGTAGAAGCAGAAAACACTTATGTATTATCTAAAGGAGACTTAGTAGTACTAATAATGTCTAATGATTTAGCACCTAAAATCAAAGAAAACTTTGAAAATTTAAAATAAAAGGAGTGAAGAGATAATATGATATTTTCAAGCATAAGTTTTCTCTTCTTTTTTTTACCATTACTTTTATTAATTTACTACTTACTTCCTAAGAAAATTAGAAATTATGTTCTCTTAATATTTAGTGTGATTTTCTATTTCTTTGGAGAAAAATGGTATGTAATATTATTAATTCTATCTTGCTTTATAAATTACATAATGGGTATTATAATTGAAAAAAAAGAGAGAAAAGCATATTTAGTATTAGGATTAATATTTAATCTTAGTTTGCTGATATATTTTAAATATACTAATTTTTTTATAGAAACATTTAATAATATATTTAACATCAATATTAATACACTAAATATAATTTTACCACTAGGAATAAGTTTCTTTACATTTCAAAATATAAGTTATTTAATTGATGTATATAGACACGATACTAAAAGTCAAAGAAACTTTTTAAAATATGCTACATATATAACACTATTTCCTCAGCTAGTCGCAGGGCCTATAGTAAGATACAAAGATGTAGAGAATGAACTAGAAACAAGAAAAGAAAGTATATCATTATTTAGTGAAGGAATAAAAAGATTTGTAATTGGGTTAGGTAAAAAAGTACTAATCGCAGATACAATATATAATTTGTACTCTAGAATATTATTAAGTGAAATGTCAACTTTAACATATTGGTTAGTAGCAGTATTCTTTACATTACAAATATATTATGACTTCTCTGGCTATAGTGACATGGCAATTGGGCTAGGAAAAATGTTTGGATTTAACTTCAAAGAAAACTTTGCCCATCCACTAGTTAGTCCTAGTGTGACTATGTTTTGGAGACGTTGGCATATGTCGTTATCTAGTTTTTTTAGAGATTATATTTACATACCACTAGGAGGAAATCGGGTATCTAAGTTTAAGCATATAAGAAATATATTTATTGTATGGTTTTTAACTGGTATGTGGCATGGAGCTTCTTGGAACTTTATTTTTTGGGGAATATACTTTTTTGTGTTTCTAATATTGGAAAAATTTTTCTTATCAAAATATCTTAAAGGTGGATTATTAAGCTACATTTATACATTTATAATAGTAATTATAAGCTTTGTTATATTTAGTATAACTGACTTTAGTGAAATAATAATATTTTTAAAAGGAATGTTTGGAATAAATACAAATCTTATAAATGCACAAAGTGTTTACTATTTCAAAATAAGTTTAACTATACTAATAATATCACTATTTGGAATGGGCACTTTAATACCTAACATCATAAATAAAATGAAGAAAGGAGGATTAAATAAAGTAATTGAATACTTAGAAGTGGCATTTATAATTATAATACTAATCCTATCAGTCGCATGCATACTTTCAAGTACATTCACACCGTTTATTTACTTTAGATTTTGATATGAAAGATAAAATATTGATAATAGTATTTGTAATAATCTTATTTAGTTTTTCTTTAACTATAATACTTTCAGAATCTCAAGAAGTATCGAAATATGAAAGAAGAAAACTAACTACTTCTAACGATTTGAAAGAGAACTTTACAGAAAATTTAGATGACTTCTTAAGCGACCAATTCCCACTTAGAGATACTTTAATTTCGCTGAGTTCTTTGTATGAAAGAGAAATACTAAACATAAAAGATAGTAAAAATGCTTATATATATAATAATGACTATATAATAGAAAAAACTTATCCATTAAATACAAGTAGTGTATCTAACTATATAAAAAAAATAAATTATATAAATGATACATATTTAATAAATAACAAAGTATATCACTCAGTAATACCAGATAAGGCTTTCTTTCTAGATGGAGACTACCTTAAATTAGACTATGACTACTTATTGGATACAGTAAAAAAGGGTGTACTAGCAGAGTACATAGATTTATCAAATTTCTTAAGGCTAGAAGACTACTATAAAACAGATATTCATATAAAACAACCATCATATTTAAAAATAGTAAAAGAATTAAGTAGATTTTTAAACTTTAATTATGAAGATTATAAATATCAAATACAGAGTTATAATACATTTTTAGGTTCTTCTTATTCTAAAGCTCCTATGTATAAAAATTATGATTCACTCGAATGGATGACAAGTGACTATATGAAGAATGTGAAAGTAAAACATTTGGAATTTAAAGATAGTAGTAGTATATATGAAGTAGATGAACTAGAAAGCATGGATTCTTATAATATATTCTTAAAAGGTCCTAGTTCTTTAATAGAGATAGAAAATTTTGAATCTCAAAATGATAAAGAGTTAGTAATCTTTAGGGATAGCTTTGCAAGTAGTTTAACTCCACTACTTATACCTTATTATAAAAAGATAATTTTAATAGATTTACGTTATATACGTATGGATTTAGTAAGCAATTATGTGAATTTTAAAGATAAAGATATTTTGTTTTTATACAGTACACTTATAATTAATAGTAGTGATTTGTTAAAGGTAAATAATTTTAAATAACAAAAGATGACTTTTTATGGCAAAAATTTCAATATTGTAATTGACAGTAACAACTGTAGTTTGGTATAATTTAATTGTTAGTAAAAATAACAAATTCCGACGTTAATTTTTACTATGATGAAAGTAAGAAGCAGATGTAAATCGTATATGAAGATTGATTAACCCTTACATTAAAATTAATCTTTGGCTTGTTTCTTACTTTCTTTTTTCTTTCAATAAAAGTTCTTCATAAGCTTGCGAACAATCTATTTTTATGGTATTATGTTTGTGAGGTAATTGTAATGGCAAATAGAGAAATAAGAAGAAAACAGAAAATTGATAATATAGTTAATGAAGTAGAAGAGATAAAATTAAGAGATTCAATAATTATAATTTTTGTAATTGGATTAGTAGTTATTATAGCTTATGGATTAACATTACTAGCAAGACATGTAGGACTATTTGATATAAGGTATATAAAACCAGAAGTTAGTTCTGCAACAATAAATTATGAAAATATATTAGCTGGAACTATTTTTAGTAGAGAAGAAAACGAATATTATGTTATGATAGGTAACTTTGAGAGTAATGAAAGTGTTTATTTGGGGAGTTTAGGACAGTTATATAAAAATAAAAGTGGTGATAAACTTCCAATTTATGCAGTGGACTTAAGTGAAGGCTTAAATAAAATGATAATAAGTGATTCATCAAATTCAAGTGCGCAGACAGTATCGGATTTAAAAATAAATGGTCATACTTTAATAAAAGTCAGCGGTGGAAGAAATGTTAAATACATTGAAGGGGACGAAAACATAAAAATCGAGTTAGGTATATAAAAATATGGTTCTCTGGATTCTGTTGTGAAGCAATTTTCAAGGAACAATCCATAATTAAAGGAAAAAACAGGTATTTATAATATTCAAATTATTTTTACCTGTTTTTATATAATATGAAAGTTATGCTAAGATAGACATGAGGCTCAGTTATAGAAAGAGACATAAATTTTAGTTTGAATTTAATATATGAAGGAATGAAGTTATTACTAGAAGTGTAAAAGGCGCTTTTAAATATAGATAAAAAGATACCCTAGTGACTAGGAGAGTTTATGCCTTTAGAGGACGAGAGTTAGGTGAAGTAGGAAAAGAGTGAATTATTACGTAGTTTAATTTATTTTTGTTAATTTATATTGAAGTTGTTTAGATACTCTTTATAAGCTTTAATCTCAGTTGTTCTGTTGAACATTTTTAGCTTATACTTTTTATTTTTTTGTTTCATAATATTTTTAACAATATAATTAGTAAAATAAGGATTTCTTATATAAAATGGGCCTAGAAGATAAGTAGCATAGAAATTTTTATAAAGATAACCTTCTTTAGTTGCATTAGGAATTGAACCTGTACCATCAATTACTTTAAACAAAGGCTTATCTATACCATAAATAATACCAATTCGATTTTGAAAACCAATTATCTTATCTTTAATTAATCTAGTCTTAAAAACTGAACTTCCTACAATCCTTATGCTTTCGTGAATTGTATAATAAGGAAAAATATCTAAAGCTTTGATATTTTCTTTTTGTTCATTAATTATATAAGTGCCAAATAACTCTATAGAATTTCCAGTAATTAAAAAGTGTTTTCCTTTATTAATAGCTTTTTTTATGTCATCTTTATATTGTTTTATATCCTCTAAAACTAACATTTCACTATGCTCACTACCCATTCCTATATAAAATAAATCGTAAGAGTCAAAATCAATTTTATCGCCAATAGTAAGAAAATGAATGTCACATTTAATATCTTGTCTTTCAATAAATCTCTTTAAAGCACGGACATTTCCATTCTCCCCATACAAATTCATTAAATCATAATATAAATGTGCTATCTTAATTTTTGGCATTAATATCACCATCTTTCTTTAAAAGTGCTTTAAGTTCTATTTCTTTATCAAAACAAACACAACTATAAATATTACCTTTGGTTTTATTTCTTAAAATTGTAAGTAAATCATTTTCTAAGTTTTCAACTAGCAAAATTTTTGATTTATCTATTTTGGCATATTCCATTCTAGTAAGCATATCATATTTAAATCTACCAACTAATACTATCTTATCTATTGATTTGTGGGTTAAGTCTTCAAAGTCAATATCCCAAATCCAACTTATATCATTTTCACTATATCTTCTACTAGAATTATCGAATCCAAGAATAACAGTCTTTCTTCCTGGTTCATTTACAATAAAATCTAAAGATTGCTTATAACTTAAATTATTTTCATTTTTACTTGCTAACATTTGCCACATTCTATTATCAAAATTATAAATATTAAGTCTCTTAGGCTTAAAAGCATCATCATTAATAACGTTAAGAATAGAGTTACTACTTAATCCAAGCTCACTTGTAAGAGCGTAACTGGCGATGACAAAATATACTGAGTAAAGAAAATTAGAGGGAAGACTTACTTTTTCTTTATTTATAAAGATTGTGCCTTTAACAACATTAATGTTATGTGCAAGATAATCTGGGTTTTTACGGCCCCATTTGCATTTAGGACAACTATAGTCTCCTATATGTCCATAATTATAATAACTGTATTTGAGTTTGCTATTACATTTAGGACAATAAGAACCATCCAAATTATTTAGATTAGACTTAGTAGAGTAGTTGTTTTTATCTATTCCATAAGTTGTAAGTTTGCCTTTATGATTAATCGAAAGTGCATTAACAAGAGGATCATCTACATTAATAATAAGGTGTGTATTATCTTTTATAATATTACGTATAACTCTTTGAATAAATTCTGGATGAGCATTTCTAGGAGGCTGGTCTCTAGTAATATTTGTAATAACTAAGTGTGTCAAATCAAAATATTTCAAACTATTACCTGAATGTCTCTCATCTAATTCCATTAAAAGAATATCTCCTTTTAATTTACCGCTCCAAGTAGAGTTATTTAAAATTAAGCTAGCAATAGCAGAAGTAACGTTACTTCCATTTTTATTATAGATAACCTTATAACCGTTCTCATTTAATATTTTAGCTACTAATTCTGTAGTACTACCTTTACCACTAGAACCTGTAATTCCTATAACATACTTAGGCATTTTTATTTTGCTTAATACTCTAGGAGATATTTTAAGAGCGACATACCCTCCAATAACACTTCCATCGCGCCTAATAAGTTTTGCTAACTTAGTTGCAAGTTTACACATAAATATACTTAAATATTTCATTATTCCTAATTATAACGATAGGTCAAACACTCTCTAATAAAGATTTGCCTATCATACTCCTTTCATAAATCTTCCATTACTATTACTATTATACCATAATCTTTACTTAATAATAAAATAACTTTACGTTTCTATATGGCAATCACATAAAAATAAAGTGTAAAATTATGATAAGTAATAAAAAAACTTTTTATTATGATATTGTATTTGTAGTGTAGATATAAATGTTATTGAAGTAGAAAACATCTTAATTAACTGTATTATAAACAGTTTGTTTAAGATGTTAATTTTGTTTTTTGAAATTTATTCCAAACATTCCTCCTAGTGTTGAAGAAAGAAGTAGTATCATAAAATAAATAAGGGATTTTAGTTCTGGTAAACATCTAAATAATAGTGCTAATATTAGTATAAGTAGAATATTTATAATTCCTATTATTAATCCTGCTAGGTAACCTCTTTTGTTACTTTTTTTACCTAAATAGAATCCTGAGTACATAAACAACATAATTACAAATATAAAACTTATTAGTGATACTGTTTTATAAGAGAATAAATTAAAATGTGCGAATGTTGTGATTATAAATAAGTATATAATTAGAGATATCATAAATGTAGCTATACTTCTTAAAATATTTTTATAGTTTTTCATATTTCCCCCTAGTTAATTATATTTAGTGATTAAAATTTTATGAATAAATACATAATAAAAGTAGGTGATGATAATGGAACTATTGACTGTAGTATGTAGAACTGCATTTTTCTATGTATTTATTTTAATCATATATAGAATCATGGGTAAAAGAGAGATAGGACAACTCAGTATTCAAGATTTAGTAGTTAGTATTTTGATTGCAGAAATGGTAGCTATAAGTATAGAGAATACTAAAGATTCTTTATGGATGACTATACTTCCTATAGTTATTTTAGTTATTTTAGAAATAGTAGCTGCTTTTGCTGCATTAAAGTTTAATAGATTTAGGAATGTTATAGAGGGTAAGCCAGTTTTAATTATAAATAAAGGAGTAATTAATTTTAAAGAAATGGTAAGACAAAGATATACATTAGATGATTTACTTTTAGAACTAAGAAGTAATAATATTAAAAATCTAACTGATGTAGAGTATGCAGTTTTAGAAAATAATGGTAAATTAAATGTTTTCAAATATAATTTTCTTAAGATAAAGAGTGAAAATCCCTTTCCTTTAGTTTTGGATGGTGTTGTTCAAAGAAGTACGTTAAAATATATTAATAAAAGTGAGGCATGGCTAAAAGATTTGCTTAGAAAAGAACAAGTAGAAATAACAGATATATTTTACGCATTCTATAAAAATAATCGAGCTTTTATAATAAAAAAAGATGATGTTAGAGCTTAGTAAGTTGACAATGCTTTTTTTAAACATTTAGTTTCTAAGTATGTTGATGCGATGAGGCTTACGATTATACTAATTATTAGTCCATGCATTCCAATGCGCAAGAATGAAGTTACCGTTAGTGTTGTAAGTTTTATGAATGATGTGAAAAGTGTTATATACATTGCTTCTTTACTTTTGTTAAGTGCTTGTAGAGCGTTAGATATAGGTGTATTTATAAAGAATAGTAGAAAAAATGGCGCAAGTATGCGGATGTAATTTACTCCTAGAGTAGTATTATATATTAGGTTTAGAAAAAACTCTGGAATTGCAAATATAAAACTACTAGAGAATGCGCCTATTAAAAGTGATAAGCCTACAATTTGCTTCAGTCTTTTTTTACACATATCTATATTTTTTGATTCATAGTGTTTTGATAATTCTGGAATAAGTGAAGTTGATATGCTTTGTGTAAAGAATTGTGGTAATAGTAGTAATGCTAATGAATACCCGTTAATAATACCATATTCTTTTATTATAAAATCATTTGAATAACCAACATATGTTAAGACATTAGTAAGTACTATTGGTTCTAAGAAGTGTGCTATGCTTCCTACTATTTTGCTACTTGTGGAAGGGACGCTTATGTTTAAAACGTCATAAGCATCTTTTTTATGTGGTCTTAAGTCTTTTTTTTCTAGAGTCATTCCTTTAGGAAGTCCCCAAAGCATTACAATTATACTTGATGTTTCGCTTATCATATTTACAAGTATTATTACGCTTATGGTTAAAACTAAAGAGCGCTCTAGGCATATTGGAATTAAAAATACTAAAATAGCAATTCTAAATATTTGTTCAACTATATTGGATAGTATATAAACTCCCATTCTTTGTTTTCCCCAATAGTATCCTTTTATGATACTAGAAAGACCTATGAATGGAAGAGTAAATCCTATGGATAATAATGGGTAATAGAGTCTTGGTTCTTGTAAGAATATATTTGCAAGAGGGTGAGCAATTACGAATATTATAATTAATGTTATTAAGTTTAATAGTAAAGATACTGGTATTATACTAAATATAATTTTTTTGCTAGAACGATTTGGAGCTGCCACTAATTTTGATATGGCTACAGGAAAAGAGAATGTTGCAATCGTTATGAATAAACCAAATGTAGGTGTGATTAGTGAGTATAAACCTAACCCTTCTACACCTATTTGTCTTGTGATTATTATTTTTAATAGAAATCCTAAGAATTTAGATAGAAATCCTCCTGTTAAGAGTATTAGCGTTCCCATTACAAATTTGTTTTCTTTTATATTTTTTATCATAATAAATATTATGCAGGAGTTTATATTTTATTGCTAAATAGTTAGATAAATAGTATAATATATTAAGAAAAGGACGTGGTAAAAATGATACAAAGACCTAAGGGAACTTTAGATGTTTATGGTACTGATGGTACTATTTATAATTATATTTATAATTCTGCACAAGAGATTATGAGTGGCTATAATTTTGAATTTATAAAAATACCTACATTTGAAGAGACTAGTCTCTTTTATAGAGGTGTTGGAGAAGGAACTGATATAGTAAATAAGGAGACATATGATTTTGTAGATAAAGGTGAAAGAAAGATGACTTTAAGACCAGAGTTTACTGCAGGCGTTATTAGAAGTTATATAGAGAATAAAATGTATGCAGATAATTCTGTAAAGAAGTTATGGTATTTTGGAAGTGCTTTTAGATATGAGAGACCTCAAAGTGGTAGATACCGTGAGTTTACTCAGTTTGGGGTGGAAGTACTTGGTGTTAGAAATGCGTTTATGGATGCTGAGGTAATAAGTCTTGCTTATAGGTTTTTAAGTGGACTTGGGATTACCAATATGAAAGTTAAACTGAATACGCTAGGGGATAAAGAAAGTAGACAAAATTATAGAGATGTTTTATATGATTATTTAAAGAAAGATTATGATAGTTTATGTGATACTTGTAAAGATAGGCTAGAAAGAAATCCTCTTAGAATACTTGATTGCAAGTATGATAATGAGAGAGATTATATTAAGAATGCTCCTAAGACTTTGGATTATTTGAATGATGAGAGTAAGAAGTATTTTGATGAAGTTAAAGAAGCATTAGAATGTTTGGATATTCCATATATTGTGGATTCTTCTTTGGTTAGAGGGTTAGATTATTATTCTGATACAGTATTTGAGATTATTTGTGATTATGAAGAGTTAGGTAAGGCAAATACAATATGTGCAGGTGGAAGATATGATGGTTTGGTTGAACTTTTAGATGGTCCTAAGACACCTGGTATTGGGTTTGCTATGGGGTTAGAGAGAATTATTATTATGCTTAAGGAAATGGAAGCTTTTGTTCCTAGCGAGAGACTACATTCATTTGTAATGAATTTGGATGGTTCAAGCCTTGCTTATCAAATAGTTGATGATTTAAGAAGTAGTGGTTTTTCTTGTGAGATAGATTATACAGGTAAGACTATGAAGGGACTTTGGAAGTTGGTTGATAAATATAATCCTACATATGTAATTATAATCGGAGAAGATGAAGTTAAGGGTGATTATGTTACTGTTAAAGATAATGATACTAAGGAAGAAGTAAAAGTTAAGATTAGTGAACTTTTAGATTATTTTAATATGAATTTATAATTTTGAAGGGTGGTTTTGATGAATTTAGATGAAGATATAAAATTTGCAGTATTATTTCGTTTGATTAATACTGATGTGGAAATTCCAGTGTTTTTTCCAGTTAAGCCTATGATAGGAAGATTAAGTGAAGACAATAATGTGTTTACAGATATTTTAACTGGAAAGAAAACTATAAGTGTTTCTGAAGTGGCAGGAGTAAATGAAGAAGAATGTTTTGGAGTTTTAACAGATGTAAAGGTTTTACTAGCCTCAACAAATGAAAGTACAATTGAATCTGCGATTAGAAAGTTATGGTCTAGTATAGATGGAAAAGCTTTTATTTGTGGTTCGCTTAATGAAGACTTAAGTGAACCTATGATGTTTCCAATTGAAGATAGTGAATATAAAAGAATTTTTGGCTATAGTTTGAAAGAAGAGACTGTAGATATAGAAACTTGTAATAAATTAATAGATGACTATTTGAGTGGGAATATTAGTGAGTATGAATATCGTTACTTTTTAGAAAATCTTGAATTTCCTAGCAAGAGTAAGTGTAAAATAATTAATATAAATTTTAATAAACAATGATTTATTTAAAGCGAGTGAGAATTTATGGAAGAATATAAAGAGATTGAACGTAGTATTATTAAGAGATTTCGTAAAGAGATTTATAGACCTTTCGTAAAAGCAGTAAGTGACTTTAATTTAATAAGTGATGGGGATATGATTGCTGTTTGTATAAGTGGTGGTAAGGATTCTTTTTTGCTTGCTAAATGTTTAGAGGAGTTAATGAGACATGGTAAGATTAATTTTTCTTTGAAATTTATACTTATGAATCCTGGGTATAGTGAGGAACATTTAGAAAAGATTAAAAATAATGCTAGTAAGTTAAATTTAGATATTCATTATTTTGAATTTAATGTTTTTGAACAGATAAGAGGTAGTGTTAGTCCTTGTTATTTGTGCGCAAGAAAGAGAAGAGGTGCTTTATATAGTGAAGCACAGAAACTTGGATGTAATAAAATAGCGCTTGGACATCATTTTGATGATGTTATAGAGACAATTCTTATGAGTATGATTTATAATGGGGAGTTTAAGACTATGATGCCTATTTTAGATTCTTCTAATTTTGAAGGTATGAAACTTATTAGACCTTTGTATTTTGTACATGAGAGTGATATCATGTCTTGGTGTAGGTATAATCATTTAGAGTTTATTGACTGTGCTTGTGAAGTTACTAAAAAGCATATAGGTAAGAGAGAAGAGATGAAGAAACTTATGGAAGTACTTAATACTTATTATGAAGGTGCGACTCTTAATATTATGAATGCCACATATAATGTTAATTTGAATACTATTATTAGTCATTATAAATCTGATAGTGAAGATAATTAGCTTTAGTGAAATTTTTATGAAAATACTAGACTTCTAGTGTTGTTGTTTGATATAATTGAATTACCAAGATGAGGTGTTAAAATAAACCGACAAATAAGTAATTTGGAGACCTAATTAACAGTTGGTGTTGAATGCTATAGTATACTATAGAATCCTAAAGATTGTTATGTGGACTACCACCTCGCAAAAGCGAGTTTTATTATTACACTTTGTTTTGGTTTTTGTTTGGAGGAATTAATGAACTTGGATAGATTTGAAAAACTTGTTGGTGAGAGTAATGTTTCTAGGATTAGAAGGTTAAATATTTTGATTGTAGGACTTGGTGGAGTAGGTGGATATGCTTTTGAAACTTTAGTAAGATGTGGAATAGAAAATTTTACTATAATTGATGGAGATAAGATTGATGAGACTAATCTTAATAGGCAGATTATTACTAATTTAAGTAATATTGGAGAGTTAAAAGTATCTGAAGCTAAAAAACGTGCTTTTTCAATTAATTCTAATATAGTTATTCAAGATATGTGTATGTTTTTAAATGATAGTAATTTTTCTATGGTTGACTTTAGTAAGTTTGACTATGTAGTTGATGCTTGTGACGATGTTAATGCAAAACAACTTATAATAAATAAATGTTTAGAAAATAATGTTAAGATTATATCTTCTATGGGGACTGCTAGAAAGATGGACGCTAGTAAGATTTACATAACTACTTTAGACAAGACTAGTTACGATCCTTTGGCTAGAAGTATGAGAAAGAAAATAGATAAAAGTCAGCAAAAGAATGTGATAGTTGTTAGTAGTAAAGAAGAACCTATTGACACGTTAGGACTTGGAAGTAGCAGTTTTGTTCCGGCTACTGCAGGGATTTTTATAACGAATTATATTATTAATGATTATTTGCAAATTGACAAATAGTTATTTTTATGGTACAATTATAGATAGTTAGGGGTGTTTGTAATGGATGAAAAAAGTATACTAAAAGAAAGAGAACAAAAACTAGAAGTAATAAAAGAAAAGTTTAAGAAACAATTAGATGAGTACTTTAGGAGATTTGAACAGATATCTGAAAATACAGAGTTAGATGATTTTGAGAGGCTTTGCCAGTTAATTTCTATTTACTATAAAATAGACGAGCTTACAAATTTTTGCACTTTTCTGAATCAAAGATGTATTATATATTTATTATCACAATTAGAATCTACGAATTATCAAGGACTAAGCGAGGAAGAAAAATCGGAAATAGAAGAATATAGAAAACTATTAACAGATGATAGGGGAGATAATCATGGATTTGGAAAGTAAAAAAAGAATGGCTAGTGCTTATTTAAATAAGGCAATTAGTTTTTATGATGAGCTTAATAAGTTAAAAAAGAAAATTTTGAGTGAGGAAGCTAGTATTGAGGGTGATAGTTTGTCTAATCTTCAAAGAAAAGAAGAATTGTTAATTAGAGCTGGTTCTATTAATGAAATTCAGAAAGTCTTAAATGAAAGTGTTCTAGTTACTTACGAGTTTGTGAGCACATTAGTTGATATAGAACTTGGAGATATAAATAGAAAAATATGAAATACAGTATAAATTTTGCATTTAAAGTTTATGAAAAGTTTTGTTACAAATGGAAGTAGAATATTTTAATAGCATTTGAATTGTCTATAAGAATTAGTTAAGGAAAATGCTATTTTACATATATTATTGGGATACTAGATAATTTAATAGTATCTTTTGTAAATTAGTATAAACAAAAATACCATTAACGAATTTATAAAAGATTCCATTAAGTTCGCCTTGTTGTTATCATTTATGATGTGCTATAATCGTAATGGTGAAGTAAAATGGGCAATAAATTAGAAAGATATTTTGAATTACTTAAATTAGACGAAAATGAGAAAAGTCATTTTGCAGGTGCAACACTAAAAAACGTTGTTGTTGTCCTAGAAGAATCATGTTGGGAAATATATATAGAACTGCCTACTATGATTGATGTAGAAATATATAAAATAATATGTGAGAAAGTAAAAAATATAGATGTAGAATCATTAAAAAAAGTAGAATATTTCTTTAAGCATGATAGTTTAGATAAACTTAGTGATTATTTTTTCTATGTATTTAATAAATATCAAGAAGATAGTCCATTACTTCGTAGTATTAAAGATGAGAACATTAAGGTAGAAGGTAGTACTATAACTATAGAAGTAGCAAATATAAAAGAACAAGAAAAAGTAGAAGAAAAGAAAGCCAAAATTTTAAGTTTTATGTCAAATATGGGTTATACAAATATACAGATGAATATTGAAATAAATGAAACTTTAAGTGAAGAAGCAAAAGAACTTATAAAGCCTAAAGAAGTTCCAGTAGAATTAATAGAAGTAAAAGAAAGCAGTGTTATCTTAGGTAATGAAATTAAAAACAAAAAAATAGATATAAAAAGTATAGTAGCAGAAATGGGAGATGTAACCCTAGAAGTATTTGTATTTGGAATAGATGTTAAAACAACTGCTTCTGGGCATACAATACTAACCTTTAAAATAAGTGATTATACTGACTCTATATTAGCAAAAATATTCGTTAAAGATAAAGAAGAAGATAAACTAAAAACTCTTACTAAAAGAGTTACTGAAGGCTCTTGGTACAAAATGAAAGGCTTTGTAAAGTTTGACGATTATGTTAAAGATTATGTATTTAATATAAGAGACATAGAAAAATTTGATAGAACTGTTGAATCTAGAGTAGATGATGCAGAAGTGAAGAGAGTAGAACTTCATTGTCATACTAAAATGAGTCAAATGGATGGTTTGATTGATCCTAAAGGGCTACTTAAAAAAGTTGCTTCTCTAGGACACCGCGCTATTGGTATAACAGATAAAAACGGAATACAATGTTTTCCTAAAGTATATAAAGCAATGGGAGATATAAAAGTCTTATTTGGAGTAGAACTTTATGTAGTAGATGATGAGATACTTATAGTTAATAAAGAAAGTGACATTCCAATTAGAGGTACTGAGTATGTAGTATTCGATACAGAAACTACTGGATTTAATGCTACTGCTGGTGACCAAATGATAGAAATAGGTGCTGTAAAAATTAAAGATGGTGTAATTACAGACAGATTTGATGAATTAATAAATCCAGGAGTAAAATTAAGTTCAAAAATAACAGAATTAACTCATATAACTGATGAAATGCTTGCAGACAAAGACACAGAAGAAAATGTAACTAAAAGATTTAAGAGTTGGATTGGAACTTGTCCAATGGTCGCACATAATGCACGTTTTGATATATCTTTTATGCAGAACTCTTATAGAAAATATAATTTAGGAGAATTTGAAAATGTAGTAATAGATACTATGGAACTATCAAAAGCAGTATCTCCAGATTCAACTAGACATTCTCTAAGTGCACTTACAAAGAAATATAAAGTAGAGTTTGTTGAAGATGCACACCACCGTGCTGACTATGATGCAGAGGGTACTGCTATTGTGTTTGATAAAATGATAAAAGATTTAAGTACATCTTATCAGACATTAACTGACCTTAGAAATATGATTGATAAAGATCAAGCTTATAAAATTAATAGACCTTACCATGTAACAGTATATGCAAAGAATAATGTTGGTCTAAAGAATATGTTCAAAATAATAAGTCTTGCAACTACAAAATATTTAGTTAAATCTCCTATAACTCCAAAGAGTGTACTTGCAGAATTAAGAGAAGGACTTATTATAGGTTCAGGTTGTGTAAATGGGGAAATATTTAAAAATGCAAAAACCAGAAGCGATGATGAACTTATGAGCTCAATGGATTTCTATGACTTTATAGAAGTAAATCCACCAAGTATAATGGACTATCTTGTAGAAAAAGGAGATTTTACAAACAAATCAGACGTATATTCTACTATAAATAAAATAGTTGCCTGTGCAGATAAAGTAAATAAAATGGTCGTTGCCACTGGAGATGTTCACACATTAGATCCTGAAGATAACATCTACCGTGAAATACTTATAAATCAAAAACAACCAGGTGGTGGACTTCATCCACTATGTCACCCTAGTATTAGAACAATACCTAATGCTTATCTTATGACTACTAAAGAAATGCTTGCAGAGTTTGAATTTCTAGGCGAAGAAAAAGCATATGAAATAGTAGTAACTAATTCTAATATTGTGGCAGATATGTTTGAAACAGTTGAAATAGTAAAACCAGGACTTAATCCACCTCGTATGGAAAACTCAGTACAAATAATAAAAGATACAGTTTATGGTAATGCTACAAGAATTTATGGAGATGACCTGCCTGAAATAATTGCAACAAGATTAGATAAAGAATTATCAGGAATTATAAATGGTGGATATGACGTTATTTACTTAATCGCACAACGTTTAGTAGAAGATTCTAATGCACATGGATACATCGTAGGTTCACGTGGAAGTGTTGGCTCAAGCTTAGTCGCAACGTTCTGTGGAATAACAGAGGTTAATCCTCTTCCTCCTCATTATGTTTGTCCAAGTTGTAAAAAAAGTATATTCACTGATGAAGAAGGTAAACCACTTAACTTGCAGTATGGTTCAGGATTTGATATGCCAGAAAGAAATTGTGAATGTGGAGCATTGATGAATAGACAAGGACAAGACATACCATTTGAAACTTTCTTAGGATTTAATGCAGATAAAACACCAGATATAGACCTTAACCTTGCGAGCGAATATCAGTCGTTTAGTCACGACTATACAAAGGTACTATTCGGAGAACACAATGTTTATCGTGCAGGTACAGTAGGTACAGTAGCAGAAAAAACAGCATATGGTTATGTTAAAGCCTATGCGGAGGCCAAAAATATAACTATGCGCAAGCCAGAAATAGAAAGGCTAGCCTCTAAACTTACAGGTGTAAAAAGAACAAGTGGACAGCATCCTGGAGGAATTATTGTTATACCAGACTATAAAGATGTATATGATTTCACTCCATTCCAATTTCCAGCAGAAAACCCAGAAGCAGCATGGTACACAACACACTTTGAATTCCATGATATCGAAGAAAATGTACTTAAACTTGATATATTAGGACACGATGATCCAACAGTATTAAAGTATCTTAGTGACGATGTGCAAATTAATATAAATGACATACCACTAGATGATCGTGGGGTACTAAGTCTATTTAATAGTCCAGAGGCACTAGGCGTCAATGAAGATCAAATTAACTGTAAAACTGGAACTTTAGGTGTGCCTGAATTCGGAACAAACTTTGTAATAAAAATGCTAGAAGAAATAAGACCAACAAAATTTGCAGACTTAATCAAAATATCAGGACTATCACATGGAACTGACGTTTGGAATGGAAATGCAAGAGACTTAATTGTAGATGGAATATGTGAATTTGATAAAGTTATTGGATGTCGTGATGACATAATGATATACTTAATAAAGTGTGGAATAGATAATGGTAAAGCATTCAAAATGAGTGAATTTATTCGTAAAGGTAAAGTTGCTAAAGAACCAGATCAATGGTTAGAATTTAAACAAATAATGATGGAACACACAGTTCCAGAATGGTATATAAAATCATGTGAAAAAATAAAATACATGTTTCCAAAAGCCCATGCAGCAGCATATGTTATTAACGGTTTTAGAGTTGCTTGGTTTAAATTATACCATCCTCTAAATTACTATAGAGTTTATTTAAGCATACGTGAATCAGACTTTGATATAGAATCTATGGTAAAAGGTAAAGAGGCAGTAAAAAATGCAATAGCCAATTTACAAGCTAAAGGCTTTGACAAAAGTCCTAAAGAAGAATCAACACAGTCATCTCTTATGATGTGTAACGAAATGATAGAAAGAGGATTCACTTTTAGAAATATAAGTATAAAAGAAAGTGACGCTACATTCTTTAAAATCGCAGAAGATGGTAAGTCTCTAATCCCGCCATTTAGTGTATTAGATGGAATGGGTGAAATTGCCGCTAAAAAAATCGTTGAAGAAAGAAACTCTAGAGAATATGTAAGTATAGAAGATTTACAAATTAGAGGTAAAGTATCTGCCTCACTTATAGATAGACTTAGAGGCCTAGGTGCACTAGACGAACTTCCAGAAAGTAGTCAACTAAGTTTAGACTTATTTGGATAAAGTAGGTGAGTAGTGAAAAAACATATTAAAAGAATTAACATAGTACTACTAATATTATATATAGCATTTCTATTATATCTGACATTATTTAAAAACTTTTTAGGAAGAGAAGAAGGTATATATGCTATGAACTTAGTACCATTCAGAAATATTTATGGAATAACTCTAGGATGGATAAAAGGTTCACTAACATTTAGGTTTTTTATAAGAAACATTTTTGGCAACATCTTAGCCTTCGCACCATTCGCATACTTTTTTATCACTATATTTAATTTAAAAGATATAAAAAAATTTATATTTCTAACATCGGGAATAATTGTAATAATAGAATCATCTCAATATTTAATGCAAATAGGTGTATATGATATTGATGACATAATTTTGAATTTAAATGGTTCTATAATAGCGTTTTTAATAATAAGTAAATCTAAATTAATAAGAAAACTCATTAATATTGGTAACTATTCAGACTTATAGACACTAAAAAGTTAGAACAGGCTACTGTTCTCTTTTAGTTTATAAATAAAACTTCATTATTAAATATTCTCCTAATACTTTCATATGGATTTATATTTCTTTTTATTGATGTCTTTATTATTGATAATGTATTAACAAAATATTCTGCTGACTTCATACTTCTAAAACCTCCTGATATTTTTGTCTTATTTTTAAATATCCTTAAATCAAGTTCACTTAAATTATCATCAAATGGCACATGAAAGTCTTCTATAAAGTATAAATGATTTTCCTTGTATTTCTTTAATCGATTGTATAATGATTTTGCCTTTTTCTTATAGTATGATGATTTTATTTGTTTATTTTCTTCTATAGCTAATTCTAATATTTCATCATATTCTTTTTTATATTCTTCTATTTTTTCATTATCAAACTTTTCTAATTTATACTCTATAGCAATTTTTCTTGTGTTATTCATTCTAAATATTAAATCATACATTAAAAGTGGCCATTTTATATCTGGTATATTTTCCATTAATTCCATTAAATATCTTCCTAAATGTATGTTACATTCATAATTTTTTGTTCCGTAACTATATAATGTTGTATCGTGATCTCCCATTATTCCACCTAAAAACCTTGGAAGTATATTATCTTCTATTACTGGTTTATGTCCTTTATTTTTATGTGCTTTATATATTACCATATCTTCTGTACTATAGTTTCTTATAAATATATTCTTTCCATTAAACTTTGTTTCAGTTTCATCTGTATAACCTTTTGTTCCATTTAAAAATTCTGTTTCTAACACTTCTAAAGTTCTCTCACTTTTCATTCCAAATTCATATAAAAAATTTACTAATGTTCCATTTGATATATTTATTACATCATTCGTAATTACTTTAAAGAAGTCATTTAATCTATCATAGGCTATTACATTATAACAGTCTAAATGTATTGCAATACTTTTTATACTATTTCCATATGTAACATCTGTATAAAACTCTTTGGGTAGTTTGTTATTTGATTTTTTTGAATGTCTAAAAATATGCTTTTCTATAACTGGAGTTACTTGAAGTTCTATTCTATATTTAATTATATCTTCTTTTTGTTCATCCCCATTAATAGTATGATATACATTAACTACTTTTGCTTTATTTTCATCAATTAATTTTTCTATATCTTTTTTACTTAAATTATTTCCTTTATGACCAAATTGTCCACCAATTTTTTGATTGCTTTTAACTCTATAATTATATTGGTTTGCTCCTGTTTTCTTTTTAGGTGTAGTATAATTAGTTGAAGATGGCTTACTAGAGTTATTACTATTTTTATTATTTTGATTTTTTAGTTTTTCATTTTCTTCAATTAACTTTTTATTTTGTTCTTCTAATTTATTAATAGTTTGTTGTAATGATTTAACAGTTGTGTTAAGTTCATATATTGTTAAGTATTGATTTTTATTTTCTATTATCATCTTATCAAGTTTTTTATTTAAGTCTTCTAGTTGTTTATATAAACCTGTTTCATAGTTTCTCATTCCAGCCATTATTACACCTTCTTTATTGTTAGCATTTTCTCACATTTTTATAATAAATCAAGTGTTTTGTTTAAACTTTTTTTTAAATTTTATACTTTTTAATAGTTATTCACTTTTTGACCTTATTTATTAACATTAAAAAAGTAAGATTTTTAATTTTTTTCTCACTTTCTTACTTTTAAGTCTGAATAGTTACTAATATTGTAAAATAAGTTACGGAAATTATTGACATCTGTATTAAATTATGGTACAATAATAAATCGTTAAAGGAGGATAGCATGAAAGATAATTACTTTAAATTTAATTTATATGGTAACACATGGGGAGAATTTGCACAAACAGGAGAGTATATATTTCAAAATTCTAATAAGAAAATTACAAAGAATAGTTGTTTACCATTCCTAGTATTTCATTTTGTTGTTGATTATAATTTATCAGATTTAGAGTTGTTTTTTAAACTAGCAGGATTTATTTCTTTTACAGAAGAAGAACTTCCAAGAAATATAGTTGTGCCAGAAAATATTAACTTAGCAAATAAAAGAAATTTTCATAACGGATTACTTGGTGGTTTTAAAGATAAAGAAAGTGCTGAAAAATTTATTGAATCAGAATTAGGAAAAGGAACAATATCTAAATTTAAGGAAATAAAGAGAAAACAATTAGAGCTCACAGAAGAAAGTCAAAGACTACAAGATTATAAGGAAAAGGTGTATCAAGTTTTTAATCTTTGTGAAAAGTGTAATTTGGATGGCCCATTATGGATGAAAGCTTTTGAAATTTACCTAGAAGGAAAAGGTTTAGGAGTTACTGGTCAATTATTAGGACGCCACTTATTACTTCAAGCTGAAGAATATACTTTATCAACTTGTCGAACTGATGAAGCAGAAGCTTTAATAAGAGAATTGTGCAAAACAATTAAGTCTGACTTAGGCTTAGAAGAACCAACAAAGAAAAAAGAATAGATTTTATAAGTAGACTACTAATGAGAAATATTAGTAGTTTTTCTTTTATCCAAACAAATAAAAACTTTATAAAAATATTCACTTATGTTATACTTGATTCAAGGTAAAGGTGATTGTTATGAAAAAACGTGCAATATTAATAGATGGAAACAACTTATTATTTAGAAGTTATTTTGCAACTGCATACAGTGGAAACTTAATGAAAAACTCTAAAGGTTTTCCAACCAATGCATTATTTGGATTTGTAAACATGATAAATAAAATAATAACAGAAGAACAACCAGAATATGTTATGGTGGCATTTGATAAAGGAAAAAGTTTTAGACATAAAGAATATGCGGAGTATAAAGCAGGAAGAAGCGAAACTCCAAACGACTTATTAGTACAGTTTCCACGTGCTTATGAAATACTTGATGCAATGGGGCTTCCAACAATAAGTATAGATAACTATGAAGCAGACGATATAATCGGAACATTTGCTAGAATGGCTGATGAAGACGAATGTTATAATGCTACTATTGTGAGCAGCGATAAAGACTTACTCCAACTTATAAGCAAAGAAGTAGACGTAAAACTCTTAAAACAAAAAGATTATATTATAATGAATGAAGAAACATTTAGAGAAACTTATGGTATTGAACCAATAAGAATAATAGATTTAAAATCTCTAATGGGTGATGCAAGTGATAATATTCCAGGAGTTAAAGGAATAGGTGAGAAAACCGCACTTACTTTGTTAAAAGAATATGGGACACTGGAAAGCATATACGAGAATATTGAAACAATAAAAGGTAAGCTAAAAGAAAAACTAGAAACGGACAAAGATAATGCTTTTTATTCAAAATACTTAGCAACAATCTATAAAGAAGTGCCACTTAATATGACTTTTGAAAACATAAAAATAAGAGAAAAAGATGACAAAAAATTACTTAGTATTTATGAAGACTTAGAATTTTTCTCATTAATAAAGAAAGAAAAACAGAAAGAAAATATTGGTGAAGACCAACTATCTTTATTTGATACAGAAACAAAGACTCAACAAGAAGATACAATTGATGTGCTCGATATAGAAGAAACTACAAATGTATTATATCCAGAAAACATAGATTATGATGTTATAGATGGAGAATTTGACTTAGATAGTGACTTTGCATTTTATTTAGAAATGGATAAAGAAAACTATCATTTTGCTAACATTTTAGGTATGTCAATTTATGATGGAAATAAAATTTATTTTTTAACAAAAAGAGGGATTCTAGAAAATAAAGACATATTCACTCATGCTACTTCAACCTATGACTTGAAAAAAGCAATTGTAGTACTTAATAGTCTTGGAATAAAACTCCCTAATTGCACTTACGATACAATGATTGCCTCTTACTTATTAAATGATAATGTGAAAGAAGATATAAGTTATATTGCTAAAACCAAAGGATACAGTGTAGAATTCTATGATATCTTAGTAAAAAAAGAACAAATAGTAGACGAGGACATATTTAGAAAAAATTTAAGTTTAAAAAGTAAATTTATTTATGAAACTAAAGAAACTTATATTAATGAATTAAAGAATGAAGAAATGTTAGAATTATTCAATAACATTGAAATGCCTTTAATAAATGTACTAGCAAAAATGGAAATAGAAGGAATAAGAGTAAATCCTAATATAATAGATGAAATGAGAGAAGAACTAGAAGCAAAATTAGATGTAATTAAGAATGCAATTTACGATTTAACTGGTGAAGAATTTAATATATCAAGTCCAAAACAATTAGGAGAAGTATTATTTGAAAAACTTGACCTTCCACACGGCAAGAAAAAAGGTAGAAACGGTTACAAAACAGATCATGATACATTAGTAAAACTAATAGATAAACACCCAGTAATAGCGGTCATTTTAAAACACAGAAGTCTTAATAAACTACTAAATTCCTATATGAATAGCATTAATGATTTTATAAAAGAAGACGGAAAAATACACCCAATATTTAAACAAGCAATTACTAGAACAGGAAGACTTTCTTGTACAGAACCAAACTTACAAAATATACCAATTAGAAGTGAAGAAGGCAAGCAAATTAGAAAAGCATTTCTTCCAGAAGAAGGTCATATAATAATGTCTAGTGACTATAGTCAAATAGAACTTCGTTTACTAGCGCATATCTCAAAATGTGATTCACTTATAAATGCTTTCAATCATCATGAAGACTTACATACAAAAGTTGCAAGCGATATTTATGAAATACCAATTGAAGAAGTAACAAAGGATGAAAGAAGAACAGCAAAAGCCGTAATATTTGGAATTGTATATGGAATAAGTGGTTTTGGACTAGGCGAAAACTTAGATATCAATGTTAGTGATGCCAAAAAATTCATTGATAAATATTTGAATATGTATCCTGGTGTAAAAAACTATATGGAAAAAATAGTTGAATCCGCTAAAGAAAAAGGATATGTTAGAACAATAATGAATAGAAAAAGAGAAATAGAAGAACTTAAAAATCCAAATCACATGATTAAAAAGGCTGGAGAAAGAATGGCACTTAATACACCAATACAAGGCTCAAGTGCGGATATAATCAAAAAAGCAATGATAGAAGTAGACAAAGAAATAACTTCTAGAAATTTGAATAGTAAATTGATAATTCAAGTTCATGATGAATTAGTATTGACTGTTCCAATAGAAGAAAAAGAAATTATGGAATCTCTTGTAAGAGAGGTAATGGAAAATACTTTCAATCTACTTGTGCCATTAAAAGTGGAAGTAGATAGTGGAAATAATTGGTATGATGCTAAATAGGAAAAGATTTAAAGTAAGACGAAACGCTTACTTTTTTCTTTACAAAATAATTGCTTATGGTATAATATGATACAAAATCAAATTATAAAAGGAGAAAAAATGAAGAATTATAAAACGTTTTATGAGAAGTTTAATTGTTCTAAGTCATTAGTTGACTTAGCAATAAGGCTTTTATCAGAGAATTATATAAAAATAATATACTTAAAACATAGCGAAAGCCTAATTTCGGAAGAAAGTGTAGATTTAACACCATGTGATCTATCATGCTATTACTTAGCATTATCAAAAACTAATGATATTGTAGAATTTCTAGAAGGAGAAAATGTAGATGAAGAAAAAGCAAAAATATTATTAAATGATGGAGAAAAACTAGAAGAATTAAAAAAGTTATATAGGGAAAAACATAAAAAAGCAAGAGAATATAAAAGTTTCTTTTCAAACTTTAAAGAACCAGAATATCTAGTTAGATTAGCAATTATGATGACACCTGATACTTATAAAGAGACGCTATATAAAAAATATGGACAAAATCTTACTGATACAACTAGCAAATTAGAATTAACTCTAAATGACACTAAAAAGATAAGTACTAGATTTATAAATATAATCAAAACAATATTAGAATTTTTAAAATCTAAAAATTTAAGTGAACAAGAAGTGGAATTAATATTATCAGATAAGGAAAAACTGAAAGCTTTAATAGAAGAATTTAAATATTCAAAAAAGAAAACAAGAAGAATATTTTCGTTATTTACAGAAAATGAATCAATAATTAGACTTTCTTTAACATTTTTAACATATGAACAACAAGAATTTTTAAAATCCATAATAGGAATAGATTATAATGATTATATAACGTTAAAGAGTAAGAAAGAAGAAAAACAATTAAAAATAACTAAAAGTAGAATTGAAACTATATTAAAATACTTAAAATCATTTGAAATAACTGAGGAAATAGCAGAGAGTTTTCTAGAAGGAAAAAATTTAAGTGAATATATAAAGCTAAAAATTAATTTTCGTCCTAACATAAGTTTTTATAATTCTTTAGAATATCTAGAAATTGAAGAAAAATTTTTTTCTATAAATAAAATGCCTATGTTATATAGTGACTTAGCAAGAATTAATATAACACCTAATGATGTATCACTTTTGTTAGAAAATGAAGAAGCCTTAAAACTTGTAGAAAAAGAATGTGAAAAAATAATAAAGTCTAATTTACCGTTATCAGGACCTTCAAAAAGTTTTTATAGCAAGTTTAACGAAAATAAAATATTAGTATTACTTGCTTCAAGATTACTAAAAGAGAAAGAAAAAAATATATTGTACAAAAAGTATGATAAAAACTTAAGCAGCCCACTTCCTAGAAGATTAAGTAATAACGAAAAAGGCTATTTATATAATGTGATTATTCCTCATATGAAAAAGATATTAGAATTCTTAAACAATATTAATTTATCTTTAAAACAAGTGGCATATCTTTTGAGCCCTATTGGTAAAGAAGACTTAGAACTTTTAAAATCCAAATACTATAGTACAAAAAATAGAAAAGCTTCTAGAAAAGCTTCTAATAATATATTAATTGGTTTATTAGATATAATTAAAAAAACAGAATATTTAGTAAGACTCGCGATTTTATTCTTACCTGAAGAGTATAGAAATGTAATATTTCAAAAATATGATAAAGATTTAAATAAAATACCTAACAATAAATTATCTGAGCAAGTTAAAAATAAGATTAGTTATGCCATTGTCTTAATGAAAAGTATAATAGAATATCTAGAAAATAAAGATATAACAGAAGAAAACTATTTATATTTAATAAGTGAAGAAGGAAAAGAAGACTTAGAAAAATTAAAGAATGAATACTACAAATTAAAAATTTCTAAATCATATATTATGGGAAATTGTAAGCGATACAAAAGTTTTTTCTCTTATTTTAATTGTCCTAAACACATTACAAAATTTGCAGTTTTATTCTTAGAAGAAAAATATAAGAATTTATTATACAAAAAGTATGATAAAGATTTGGAAAACATAAAACTTAAGGAAGATGTTTCTAATGTAGATACTTCTACAATCTATAATTTAGTAATACCTAAAATACAAGAAATAATAGATTTTTTAGATAAGGAAAATATTAGTGATAAACATATTTGTTATTTATGTAGTGAAAAAGGAACAGAAGATTTGAGAACTTTAATAAAAATGTATAACACTAAGAGAAGAATTAAAAGGTATAAAAAAGTAATTTTTCCTTCTTCAAAAAATTATTCGGATGAAGAAAAGATATTAATACTTTTACAAAAATATGAAGGAAACATAAATATAGGAATGCTTAGTGAAATACTTAATATTAATAAAACTGAGGTATTTGATACTTTTGTAACATATAAATTAAAACAATGAAAAAAACACGTAAAATTTAAACTTACGTGTTTTATATAACTCTAGGACTTCTCTCGAACTCTTTATGTAACTGCTTAGTAGTCCATAGTAAACTATATTTAGTGTAGCTTAAGATGAAATCAAATTCGCCTAAGTATTCATAAACTCTAGGATTCCATAACATTTTAAAGTCATTTAAACCTTTATAAGGACTATCTTTACTAAAATCTCCTGCCATTCCATTTAAATCAAGAAAATTAAATCCTTCTTGCTTGTAATTAGTGATAAGCATATAATGAAGAAAATGATTAGGTAAAAGTTTGTTATAAGATTTATTAAATCCACTAACATATATACTTGCAACACCATTATATTTGACAACCAAAGCACCAGCAATGATTTCTTTATAAATGCCATTTTGTATCTTTGAATTAATATCGCCAATTTCTTTATTTAAATCATTTAATGTTCTATCACTATCCATTTTTTCTTTATAAATATCTTTATTAGACGTATCTTCTCTAAAAACTTTATTTATTCTTTCATTTATGCTAATCTCAGTAGCATACTCGTCTTGTAAATTTTCTAAATAATTATGATAATCAACTTCTACTAAAAATAAATCTATCATGTCACTTTCTTTAAAAACTTTATATAGTATCTTGTAAAAATCAGATGGTCTATCATTCTTTCTCTTGATGAGTTCATATAAGTCATTTATATTATAAATATCTCCTTTAATGAGTTTTAAACCTCTAGAGTGTATTTTATCTAATTTCTTTTGTATTTTTTCATCTAAGTTAGAAAAACTAAAACTTTTCAAATTTAATATAGGATTATACTTAGTTAACATACTCTCAAAATAGACATTGTTCTTAAGTCTTTTATAGTCATTTTTCTCTAAATAATTATATAACTTACTAGCAGGTTCATTAATGTTTTTAGTATCTGTACTAGGAAAAACCTCGCTGTAAGTGATTAATGGATCTATTTTAATAAAAGCGTATCCTCTTCTTTTGAAAAATTTCTTAATTCCTTTAGAAAACTCAGTAAATAATTCCTCATTAAAATAATCGATTAGAAAACCTCTAGGAGCATAACCATATTTTACATTAAGAGAAATAGATTTAGTAAGAACTAAAGAAGCACCAATCATATTCTCATCTATGAAAGCTCCTACATAGACATCCATGTATCCATTCTTTGACATCACAGTACCATATTCTTTTGTTTGATAAAAACTACTTAAAACATGAGTCTTAGAGAAAGCGTTAAATTCATCTTTTGATATTTCTCTTATAACCATAATTCTCTCCCTCCCTTGATAACGTCTAGTATTATAGCATATATTGTACAGTTTGTCTAAGAAAATATGCACTCTTGTTATTTATATTTAAAAATAGTATAATTGTATATTATGAGAGGTGAACAAAATTGAGTAAAATTACTGATGTTTTAGCAAGAGAAATACTTGATTCAAGGGGAAATCCAACAGTAGAAGTAAGCGTATTTACTGAAAAAGGTAATGTTGGAACGTTTGGTGTTCCAAGTGGAGCTTCAACTGGAAAGAGAGAAGCTTTGGAACTTAGAGATAATGATTCTAGATATTTTGGTAAAGGTGTTCTTACTGCAGTTAATAATGTTAATAATATAATAAAGAAAAGTATAATAGGTTTGGAAGTACAAAATCAAAAAACTATAGATAATATAATAATTGAATTAGATGGTACACACAACAAAAGCAAATTAGGAGCGAATGCTATGCTAGGAGTAAGTGTAGCATGTCTAAAGGCGGCAGCAAAGGATGCAGGTGTTCCAATATATAGATATTTAAATAAAAGAGATGTTAAAATTCCGTTTTGTATGTTTAATATATTAAATGGTGGAAAACATGCTAGTAATAATGTAGATATTCAAGAATTTATGATAGTGCCAAAATTTGATACTTTTAAGGATTCTTTAAGAGCAGCTAGTGAAGTGTTTCATAGTCTTAAAGGAATACTTCAAGATAAAGCACTTTCAACTTCACTAGGTGATGAAGGCGGATTTGCGCCAGACTTAAATAGTAATGAAGAAGCATTAAGTTTAATAGTGAAATCAATAGAGACTGCAGGATATATACCAGGAAAAAATATATTTATAGCATTAGATGTAGCTGCAAGTTCTTTTTACAATAAACAGAATGATATGTATAGAATGGATAATACAAATATGTCTAGAGAAGATTTACTAGAATACTACATTAATATTGTAAAAAGATTTCCTATTATATCAATAGAAGATCCTTATGATGAAGATGACATTGAAGGATTTAGGATGATTACTGAAGCTTTAGGTAAAAAAATAAGCATAGTAGGGGATGACTTATTTGTTACTAATAAAGAAATCCTTGAAAAAGGAATCAAAGAAGGATTATGTAATGCTATAATAATAAAGCCTAATCAAGTTGGAACTTTCTATGAAACGCTTGAAACTATAGTATCTGCAAAACAAAATAAATATACAGCAGTAGTAAGTCATAGAAGTGGTGAGACAACAGATACATTTATTTCGGATTTAGCTGTAGCATTAAATATACCGTTCATGAAAAGTGGGAGTGTATCTCGTGGTGAAAGAATAGCAAAATACAATAGACTACTAGAAATAGAAGAAGAACTTAGTGATGACTTAGAAGAAGATATGTAAGAGGTTGCCAAAAAGCAATCTTTTTGATTTAAGTAATTCTTAGTGATGAGACTTCTATATTAATAAATATTAGAACAAAAATATTTGCATTTATTAATTATTGGTTATATAATAAAATTCCAAGTACAGGGGGGATAATATGTTAGAAGAAAGAGAACTGCAAACAAAAATTTTGATGGTAACAAAAACTTTAGAGTATATTGAAGAACTGGGATTTAATTTAGAAAAAGAGAAAAGTAAACTAGATAAGATATTAAATGGTACATTTAGTGAAAATGGTAAGATATATAAGTTCAGTAGTTTAAAAAAGACAATAGAGTTAGAAAAACTTTTAAAAGACTTAAAAAGGTTTGATGAATATTTTAAATTGCTAAATGAATTAGAGTTTATAAAAAGAGCGCTTACACAAGAAAAATTATCTGATAAATATATATTTAATATAATAGAATTTATAAAAAGACTAAGGACTTGTAGAGTTATCTTAGACGATACTCAAAAGGAAAAGTTGCATGAAATATATATAACTTTATACAATATTATTTTAGTAGAGATACTTAATAGTGAAGATTTTGACAGTAAAATATTAAGGCAAATGACAGAAGATAAGTTTGATGAGTATATGCTTAATGAAATTATTTTGGAAGAGATAAAAAGACTAGAAGATTATTCCTATTTAGAAATATCAAGTTATAATTTATTAAGAGATAATATATTATTCCTAAAATCTCAAGGAGTAAAGAATTTTGCTAGATTAGAAATTATGTCCAAACTTTTAGCGTGTATACATCCAGAAAAGGTCCGAGAAAGATTAAACGGTGATTTATCTGCATTATACGAGTCTATCAGTACTAACAATCAAAATATAAATATGAAGCTTACTTTACTAGATACGATATTAGAAAAATATAACTACATTAAGTCTAATATATCTAAGGAAAAGATGAACAAGACACTCTTATCGTTTTTACTTACATTTTCTATAAGTTTAGGTATAGGTGGTATGGGAGCAAAGGTAGCTAGTGACTTATCAAAACAAAAATTATATAAAACAGAAACTACAATATATAACAGCTTTACTGACTCAGTAACAACCACAGAATCTTGGCAAACTGAACTTGAAAGAACATTCACTAGAAATAGGGTAGATTATTCTACACCGTATTGGAGCAAAACTAGAAAGAGTTATGTATTAAATATAGAAACATTTGACTTTACTGACCGTTATAGAGGAGAATCATATGAAGAATGTTTAAATAAATCATATATATCTAGTTTAAGTATAAATGATGAATATAAAGAAATATCTGAAGAAGAAGCACTAACTATTTTAGAAAATATTTCAACCGATTACTTGGTTTGGGCAAAAGAAATAGTTGACACAACACAAGACAAAAGTGAATATATAGAAGAAATAAATAAAAATACACTTGTAACATTGTTAGCAGATTTATATGCGCTTTTGATTTTGGCTCTTTGGGTATTAGATAAAAAATATAAAGCAGGATTATATAGTAAAATTAAAGAGATGATAGAAGTAATAAAAACTTCTAAACTTACAAAGAAAGATTACAAATTTCTTTCTTTAGAATATGAAAAAGTATTTAAAGAATATGAAGATTACATAAAAAATAATCAAGAATTAAATGAAATATACCAAAATACTAAAAGAGAAATGCTTAATACTCTGGGTGAAAGTTATAAAGATGAGCAAGCTTTGGTGGATTTAATAGAAAAACTAGAAAGTAAACTTGATGAAATAAAACCAGAAGATATAAATTATACTAGAAAATTAGGAAGGTGAACTTATGCAATTTGAAATGCCAATATTTAAAGGAATAAAAAGAAAGAAAAAAGAAGGATTTATTAGTGAATTATCAGACGAACTAGTAAACGTAGAAATAATGATAAGTAATATAGAGAATAGTGAAATCTCTATAGATATAGAACAAGAGAAATTAGAATTAGATGAGCTAAGACAAGAAATTGATGCTAATTACATTACTAGTGAAAAAGTAGGTACTTCTATAATAGGTGTTTATCAATCTATGACTGATAAATTAATGAATATAAAATCAAGAATAATAAAATATGAAAGTTTGATATTATTAATGAATAAGGCTTATTACTTAGAAAATGCATGTAAAAGTGGAGAAGTTGCGAAAGATTTTAATTCATTTGTTTCACTATGTTTAGAGATACTTACAGATTTGGATAAAATAAAAGTAAGTATTGTATCAAAATATAAAGATTCATACGAGAAAATATATAGAATAATTTATGAATTTATAAAAATAGAAATATCTCATACTTTAGAAAGTAAAGTTTTAGAAAGTTTAGTGAGTCAAAAAACAGCTGTTTATTATATTAATAATATAATGAGAGATGAAATAAACAATATAAAAGAGCGTACATTCAATAACCCTAAATTAATAAGTAGACTTGATATGCTTACAAATAAGAATACTTCTTCTAGCTTAGCAAGCGATATTGTTAGCAAAGATGTCATATTTACGATAGTACTAATTACAAATGAAGAAGAAGTAATGAAATCATTAAACAGTAAAATGGATGGTATCAGAGTGCAATATAGTGAAAATTTAGAAGAGATTAATTCCTATTTATATTCTAATTCTGGTTCTGATGATCCTGTTGGTAAGATTGTACAAAGTAAAATAGATTTAGAACATCATAGGCAACAATTAAAAGAAACAAATAAAGAATTAAAGAAAAAACTTATAGCACTTATTATTTCAACTACACTAGTAACAGCCATAGGTCTAAACTTGCCTTCTATAGGTAAACATTTTAATACTAAATATGTAACAACTACTGAAATTTATGAAACAGGAAAAGAGCCTATTTCATTATCTTCGTATGAAGAGAAAGCTAGTGATATAAAGAGAACATTAGATATTTATAGTGAAACGTATGAAGATTGGGGAAAAACTTATACAGACTATAAAAAATATGATGTTACAGATGTAATTATAGAAAGTGTGAGTGAAGAAGATTATCTATATATAGATGTTGATTCCTTTGGTTTAAAATCTTATGACTCAAGGCAAGAAAATGTTACAGAAGAATCAAAAGAAGTAAGACAACTTACAGTAGTAAAACAAGACCATGTAAACGGGAGTATTTTAGATGAAGATGATTATAGAACTTTTCTTATAATTGCCTATTTAGTTCTTGCTTTTGAATCAATATGGGAAACAATTGGCCCATTAAATAACTTTATAAAGTGTATAAAATTAATTAATGATGGTGATTCAAGAGCTACATTTGTAAATATATTTTATGAAGAGTTAAGAAAACTAATTAAAGAGTGTGAAAAATATATAAAATCTAACAAAGATTTAGAAGCGGAATACTACAGTATTTATGATGAATTAAAGTACTTAACTACAGAAGAAATTGAAGATAAGTTAAAATCTTTAACTGTACAAAACAGTGAATATAAAAAAACTTTAAAGGCTTATAAGGAGTAGAATATGTTTTTCAGAAAATTAACTGAATTTGGACAAAGAACGTCAAAGCTTAATGAAGTTAATAATTTACTAGACTATTTAAGTAGTCTAGGTTTTGACATGATAGAAAAAAGAAAAGAATTAAATAAGATATCTCCTTATAAACTAAACGAATTTATAGAGAGTTTAAACATAGAATATCTTGGAGTAATCGTTTCATCTAATTATTTACACAAAATGAATAATATCTCATCTGACTTTAGATTTGAATATAAGTTACAATATTTTGTAACTGTTTCAAAAGAATTTCTAGAAAAAATAGACTTAACAAATTTAGAATTAAATGATAAATGTGAAGAATACATAAACAGTGCTATTAAACTTTTATATGTTGTTATAAAATCAGAAATATTCTATACTTTTAAAAGCGAAATATTAGAACTAGTAAAAACAAATAATAAAATATCTAACATTATATCTTCGTTTATAGAAAAGGAAGTAGAAGAATTGTTTAGAAGTTCATTTGTTAGTAATATGCTTGCATTAAAGAAACTGGAAGAACTAATTAACAATAAAGATTATCTTGACTTAGAAGTTCTTATTAACCTTTACATGTGTACTAATCCAGAAGAAATAAACCATGGTATGAAAGAAGATCTTAAAAGAAAAGAAACGGAGTTACTAACTAGGTTGGATAGTATTACAAGTGAATTAAGTAGAAGCATTATAATCAAAAATAATCAAGAAGAACTAGCGCATCTTGCATACAAAATAAGATGTCTTGTAAGAGAAAAGCAAGATAAAGTATCACATATAGTATTAAGTTCTTTATTATTATTAGGTTCTTGTTATATTGTACCTAAGGCAGCTACACCTTTATCTACGGAGTACTTAATTAATGAGTCTATATATACAGTTGATGAAAATGGAAATGAAGTATTGGTTAATGAACAATCTTACTATGATAAAATACTAAGGGGAGATAAAGTTACATTGAGAGTTTATGACAAAACAGAAAACCATATAGATTATAGAGTTACAGAAGTATATGAAGATGTAAAGGTGTTAATAGAAGAAGAACTAAAGTCAAGAAATGTTATAGACTCTGGAGAGTATAAAGAAGTGGTATTTAAAGACATAGACACAGGTGATACTAGAATTGATGAATCATCTAAATTAAGTATATGTATACAAGGATATATTTTATCTTTATTATTTCCTGGTGGAGGCTTAATTTACAATATAGCAGAATACCTCAAATGCAAAGAAGGAATAAACTATCAAAAAAGAAGACAAGAAGATTCTATTAATTTGATTGAAAAAACAGTTGATGAACTATTAGATAGACTTAGCGAGAACAAAGAAATAGAAAATAAATTTTATCAAATTCTAGATAGCTTGAATTTACCAATTGATAAAGAAAATTTTATAAGTGAAATCGAAGCGTTAATAGAAAGAAGAAAAAATATTGAAGCTAAATTAAATGAAGAAGTATATTTAGCAAAAGTATATAGAAAGTAGTGATATAAATGACTAATGAAAGTCTAAATTTAGAAAGTAAAATACTAAAATTAGAAGGAATAATGGATGAGTTAGAAAGTATAGGTATTAATACTGCAGATAAGCGCGCTACTCTTAATAGTACCATAAATAAGAAAGTAATTCTTGGAAATACTGCTTATGAAGAAATGTCTGAAGCTAATAAGTTACAGCTTTTAGAAAAAGTTACATCAGAGTTATTAGAATATAGTGATTTACTTAATATTTCTAGAATTATAAACTTTTTGACACTTGCTTCAGATGAATCTGCAGAAGAAAAAGTAGAAGAAACGATGAAACTTATTAATTTATTAAGAGTTAATAGAGAAAAACTATCTACAAATCATAAATTATTAAGAAGAGTTTATAGTTCTATTTATGATGTCATAAAAATGGAATATACTCTATATTTAAGAAGTGATATATTAGAAACTATTCTAGATAGTAAAGAAGATGTAGTAAATATAGAAGCTTTAGTAGAAAAAGATATAATAGATTTAAAGAAGAATACATTTGTTGAAAGTAAAGAAGCTCTTGATTTACTATTAACAGAAGAAGCAAGAATCAAATTAAAAGAAATTAATCCGTCTTTAGTAACTGAAAAAATAATACTATTGCTTGTAATATGTACCAATAAAGAAAGAATGAGTGAGAACTTTAAAATGGAATTAGAATTCATTCTAAGAAGATTATCGACTAACAGTAAAGCTATATCTAATAATACATTCTATGACCAAAAGTTTAGATTAACAAAGAGACTTTTAAATATTAAAAAAATTAGAGAAGACTATAAAAAGAAATTAATAGCTTTAGTTCTAAGTTTTAGCTTATTTACTGGAGTTTCTCTAACTTCTAACCTACTTATAAAAAGATTATGCACTAAAGAACTATTTAATACAACTAAAGAAACAATAGAATTAATAAACGGAGAATATTATAGAAATACTGATAACTATTATGGTACTAAAGTAAGTGAAGATGAAAAGATTGTTTTAAGATTGTATAATCAGTTATATACAAATACTAGAAACTTCACTGAATACGATTTAAAAAATGCTATTAAAGATACAGCAGAAAACTATTTGAATATTGATTTAAATAGTGGTGGGGTTAGTGAAAAATTTGTTTTGAATGATGTTAAGAATTATGAAGATGATGAATTTTACTTAGAATTTTCTGAAGGCTATAGAGAATTAACATTAATAGAACAAGACTTAAACGACGGTTATACAGACTACAATGAAAAGTTCCATTATATATCTCTTGCAATAATATATCTCGTATTACTTATAAGTGCATTTACGCCTATAGGACCCATTAAAAAGTTAAGAGAGATATTGGAGTTAAAGAAAGATTACAAAAGTAACATTAAAGACAGAGATAAAACTATAAAAATTATAGAAGAATATATTGATTCTTGCAAGCTTAAAGTAGAAGAAAATAAGTTACTAAAAGAAAAGATTAGAATAATGATTTCTAGTGGAATATTAGAACTTGAAGAAGAAACACTTAAAGGAAATATAAAAAGATTATTAGATGAATTGGAACAAGGAACTGTAAAAAATTTAGATGAATTTCTAAGAGCAGTAGTGTCTAGAGAACATAGTTCACTAACAAATGAAGAAAATTATAAGAAGCTAAAAATAAAGGAGTAAGCTATGCAGGAATATATGAATAGAGAAATGCAAGATGAAAGAGTAAATAAATTAATGGAATTTATGAGTATCTTAGAATCTACTGGAATTAATTTATCTGAACAAAGAGAATATTTAACTACTATATTAAACAGATGTAATGTTAATAGTAATACAAAAGAAGCATTAGAAATATTTGCTTATGAATTAGGAACTTTAACGGAAAATTTATCTTCTTATAAAAATTTAGTAAAGATTATCAAAATGATAGAAGAACTAAAAGAACTGAATTACTCAGAAGAAAAAGAGGAACAGGTTCAAAGACTAATAGAACTATTAGAAGAATATAGAAGTAGTGTAGAAGTAGAATATCCTAAAAATATTATAGAGAGTGCTTTAAAATGTATATTAGATGAAATTAAAGAAGAAATAAAAAATCATTTAGATAGTAAGACATTTGATGTTGTTTCTAAAGATGAATTTTATACTAAATACTTTAATGAACTTATAAAAGAAGAAATAGAAGAACTAAAATCATTGTCATTCTTATGCTACCCTAAAATGTTGGAAACTTTGCAAGAGGAAATGAATAGATGTAAAAATCAATTATTTGATAAAAGACTAATAACTTCTCTAATCGCTTGCCAAGAAAAAGAAGAATTAATGAATGCTACAAAACCTTATTGTCGTTCTAAAAGATATACACTAGATGCAAATAATTATAGGATAAAGTCATTAAGTGATAATGATAGTCTATATGCTACGTTTGAATCTTTAAAAAAATATAAAGAATTAATATTTAAAGCTAAAAAACGAGTACCATCTTTATTATTAACTGGTATTTTACTTTCTGGTATTTCTTTAGGAGTACCACAATTTGCAAAAAAATTCAGTATAAAATCTTCATATAAAACAACTACAGAGAAATATAGTTTAGACTCAGATGTTCATAATGAAAGCCCCTTAGAAAGTTTTGAAGAGTTACTAAATGAGAATGGACTTCAAGTAACTATGACTGTACAAGGTGAATTAACAAAAATAAATCATAATCATTATCATAGAACAGAAACAGTATATGATGTAACATCTAAGGGTGTAGAAGAACCTTATTATTATCTTTATTTAGATTTAGAAAATAATTCTGAAATAACTAAGATATCTGAAACCACTTTAGAATGTACTGATGAAGAGTATACTGATGAAATAAGAAATCTTACAATTATTAAGCAAGATTTGGAAAATAAAGAAGACTATACTGACGAAGAATTATATAAAGAACTTTGTAGTTTATCTTATATAACAATACTAGCATCTTCTTTAATTCCAGGTTTTCCAATATTTAATTTAATTAGTATAACGCTAGATTTAATAGAAGCACATCGAAACAAAGAGCATTTTAAAAAATATTTAAACTTACTTAGTGAAGAATTAGAAGAGTGTCATAAGAAAATCTTAGAAAATGAAGAAATTAGAGATTATTATAACTTTTTATTAAATAGTGGTATAATGAATAAAAGAGATGATATAGTAGAAATGCTATTGAGCGAATTAGTTTATTATCAGAAAAAGATGGAATCTAGAGAAAAAGAAGCATTAGAGTTAAAGAAAATAAAAATGTAAGTGGAGGATTTATGGAAGGACAAGTATTAAATAGCTTAGAAGCTTTAATAAAGGAAGAAACACCTTTAAGACTATATGAAGCTAAAAAGATGGAAATAGATAATTTATTAAAAGAAATAAAATATAATGGATATGATGTATCAGACTTAGAGAATGAATATCATAGTATAGATATTTCAAATGATATAACTATAGATAGGATTTTGTGTAAGTTAAAGGTTATAAGAATGTATTCACATAAAATAGTGGTACTAAAATATATTGCTACTTCTTTAGAAAGTGATACCTATGATTTAATAGATTTAAAACATAGATACTTTGAAGCGTTGTCTTATATGAGAAACAGTGAATTATTTATTACTCAAAGAGAAGAAAGTACAAGGCATTTACTATATGAAGTGGGGTATAAGCTAATAGAAAAGGAAATAATACACACAAGTAGAAGCGACATATTAAATGAAATATTAACTAATGATTATGATACTATGAATCTAAATCTTATAATTATAGATATTTTAGAAAAAATAAATGGAATAACTTATGCAAATCCAAAAAGTTTAAAATCACTTATTGATTTAATATCAAGAAAAAAGGAACAAGAAGACTTCAAGAGTTATGTTGACATAGACATAATAACAGGTATAATTATTGTTACCAATTCTCAAGAATTATTAATTAACCTTGAACCATCTACTAAAGATGCACTTAATAATCTCGAAAGAAATGTGAATAGTTTACAGTTTTATCAGGGCTTTTATAACACAGCGGGATTTGTAAAACGCGAAAATGAAAAACGTGTAAAATACATAAAGAAAATTAAAGTGAAAACTGTATCTGGACTTCTTGCACTAGGCCTTTTATTTGGTTTATATAATTTTTGGCTGTCTAAAAGTATAGAAAAAGATTCAATGCTCTATAATGTTGAGACAACAGTATATGAAGATTCTTTAGAACCTGTGACTACATATGAAGTTGGTAGGCATGAAAAAGATACATTAGTTTTAGAAGTGTATAAAAATGAAGTGAATGATAAAGGACAAACTGTTAGATATAAATATACATATGATGAAAAGAAATTAAAGAATATTAATATAGATGAGCTTGATTATCAAACTATTGATTTAACAGGAATAAAAGAAAGTAAAAAGGAGGTTTATGAAGAAAACCCTACAGAAACAGAAGAAAAAGTAATATTTAGGATAATAACTGCAGATAAAGAAGAAGTTTTGAGTATAGATGAAGATTATAAACAAATGAGAATTATTTCTCTTTGGGCTACATGGATATTACTCTCTTTTATACCTAATGGATTTGGTAATTCCATAATTTGCATAATAATAAACTTAATAAAATATTTAAAATCAAACAAACCTTTTAAAGCGCTAAAAGAACAAGTAGATAAAGAATTAGTAGAAATAACTACCGCAATATCAAAAAGTGAATCAGCCTTAGAAGAATATGACAGATTACTTAAATTATTTGAAATGTTAAGCGAGGTAGAAGAAGTAGACAATCAAGAATTATTAGATTACTATAAAAAAGAATTAAATAAATATAAAGAAGAATTATCTTATAACATCAAAGGAGTAGAAGGACATAAAAAGGAATTAAAGTTAGGTGGTGCTTAAGAATGGAAGAAAAATATAATTTAGATTATTATGACTATGATTTACCAGAAGAACTAATTGCGCAGACACCATTAAAAAATAGAAGCAGTTCAAAATTATTAGTTTTAAATAAAAATACTGGTGAATTAAAAGATGATACATTTGAAAATATTACTTCTTATTTAAAGAGTGGAGATGTTCTTGTACTTAATGATACAAAAGTTATACCTGCAAGATTGATTGGTACAAAAGAAACTACAAATGCTACAATAGAGTTGTTACTTCTTAAGAATGTAGAGAACGACACTTGGGAATGTTTAGCAAAGCCGGCTAAAAGACTTCATGAAAATACTATTATTTCATTTGGTAATGGTGAATTGAAAGCTAAAGTTATAAAGAAAAAAGAAGAAGGATTAGTAGAAGTAGAACTTCTTTATGATGGAATACTATATGAAGTATTAGATAATCTTGGTTCTATGCCACTTCCACCTTATATTCATGAATGCTTAGAAGACAAAGATAGGTATCAGACAGTATATGCAAAAAATCTTGGAAGTGCTGCCGCACCTACTGCTGGGCTTCATTTTACAGATGATTTGTTAAATAAACTAAAAGAAAATGGAATAACTATAACTTATGTAACATTACATGTAGGATTAGGCACTTTTAGACCAGTAAATACTGATAATATACTTAACCATGATATGCATAGTGAGACTTATATGATGAGTGAATATACAGCAGACATTCTAAATAAAGCAAAAGAAGAAAACAGAAGAATAATCGCAGTAGGAACAACTAGCACAAGAACATTAGAAAGTATAATAACTAAACATGGTAAATTCACTGAATGTATGGAAGACACTAACATATTTATATATCCAGGATATAAATTTAAAGCAGTATCTGCTCTTATTACTAATTTTCACTTACCAAAAAGTACACTGGTCATGTTAGTAAGTGCGCTTTCTACTAGAGATTACATACTAAATGCATATAATCATGCAATAAAGAATAAATATAGATTTTTCTCATTTGGAGATGCTATGTTTATAACAGACGAATTATAGGAGAAAAATATGAATAAAGCAGAATTAGAGATAAAAAATATGTTAAGAGAATTAAAAAAGATTGGAATAGATACACTAGAATATGAACAAGAATTAGAAAGTTTAATAAGTTTAAACACAAACTCTAATCATCTTTCTGAGCAAGCAATGCTAAAAACTGGCAAGACACTTAGAATTACAGAGTTAAATGCAAAAATAAGTGTATATTCATCTTATTTAGAACTTTATAAAATATTAGAATACTTAGAAAAAGGAGAACCTACTTTAGAAGAAAGAATAGAATTGTGCATGCATATATTGCTTGTAATAGGAAGCAAAGATGAAAAAATAATGTCTTCTAATCAATTACTAAAACGTGCATACACTTTAATCTTTGATACCATAAAACAAGAATTAAAAGAAACATTATATAGTAAAATATTTGATATAGTAGTGACTAGTGATTACGATAAATTATATTTGGGAGAAATAGTAAGAGAAGAAATAGAAAGGATAAAAGAAAGTACATTTGTAATTAATTTAGACTACTTAGATTCTCTTATTAAAGAAGAAATAAAATCTAATATGTCTTCTCCTAGTAATTATGTAACACTTTCTTTAATAACTAAAATTGTGAAATGTGAGAGTGGTGACGAATTAAAAGAAACTATTGATAGAACACTACAAGATACTTTCCCAAAGTTAATTGATAGAAATGCTATGCTTAATGAATCTTTAAATGGGGATGTTATTAAAAGGAAGTTTCTAGACACTATAAGTGAGCTTTTAGATGATATAGAAAATTATAAAATAGATATTATAGGAAGAATCATATCTGGAGTTTTAACTACATCTTTAATTTTTGGTGTTGGTATAGGTGGAACAAGACAATTGAAAAAATGGTTGACAAAAGAATACTATGAAACAACAAAAGTGACAACAGTGATGGATGAAACTATACACGAACCTAGAGTTGATACATACTATGACACACTAGTAGAAGAAAAAGATAGATTATTATTAGAAGTGGATGAGAAAGCTTTGCTTAAAGGTACACTAGACGAGCCATATAGAAGATTATATAGTATCTATTATTTAAAAGATGTTATAAAGGAAACAGACCTTGAATATTTGACTATAGATTTAGAAAGTCCAGGAATTGTACTTAAAAGGAAATACTATACAAGAGAAGAGGCAAATGAATACTCTGGAGAAATAAAAAAACTATATAGGATAACTCAAGGTGAAACCCCAGAATATAGTGAATATTCTAAAGGATGGCATAGATTCTTATGTACAGTATTATATGTAGCATTATTTGCTTCTAGTTTTATACCATACTTTCCTATAAATGACATAATAAAAATACTAGATGATTTAAAAAAATCTGAAGAAAAAGAAGATCTTTATAATAGTCTTGGCTCAGAACTTAAAGACCTTTTAAATGAATGTATGAGAGTTATTAATAAAAGTGATGAATTAATAAGTATTTATAATAAAGTACTTGAGAGTGGAGTACTAGAAAAAGATACAGATGATTTAACCCAAGACATTAATAACTTAATCTTCCAAATCAAAGCAAAAGAAGAGATGATTTACAAAAGCCAAACAGAGTTAAGTGAGTTGGAAGCACATTTTTTAAGATTGAATAAAGACTAAAAATATGTGTTATGATCCGACTTATTGGAGAAAATGTTAGTGAAATGTAGAAATAGAATAATATTAGCTTTAACTGGTACATTATTACTTTGTGGATGTGGTTCAGTAGTTGAAGGACAAGAAAAAAGAGAAAGAAACTATAAAAGTATTTGAAAAAGGGAAACATATAAAAAAGCCTCGCCAATATTGACGGGGTTTTAACATGACTAAAAATTATTCTTTAGCAGTTTTCTCAAAAGGCATTAATAGTAAACCTATATTTATAATACCAGCAAGGCCTACAAAAGTATAAACAACTTTAGTAAATAAAGTATCTACACCAAAAATAGCTTCAACTATATTAAAGTTAAATAAACCTACAAGTCCCCAGTTTAAAGCTCCTATAATAGTTAAACCTAGTGCTATCTTTTGTACTGTTTGCATATATACCTCCTCCCAGTTATTATTAGTTTAATCTTTTTTGACCATTTTATTCATAAAGTAATTAAACTCTAATATAATTAAGTGTAAATAATTAAAGGAGGGTTATTTTGAAAAAGTTTTTAGTGGTACTCATTTCTTTACTACTATTGGTAGGATGTGGTAAAAAAGAAAGTAATATAGTAGAAAACTTTCAAAACACAGTTAATAAACTAAACAATTATCACTTAACAGGAGAAATGGAATTAGTAAACAATGAAGAAAAATATAACTATAAAGTCGATGTAGTATACAAAAAAGGAAATTATTACAAAGTTTCATTAGTAAATAAAGAAAATGAGCATGAACAAATAATACTTAAGAATGAGGAAGGAGTATACATAGTTACACCAAGTCTAAATAAGAGTTTTAAATTCCAAAGTGAATGGCCAACCAATAGCAGTCAATCATATATACTAGAAACATTAGTAAATGATTTATTAGAAGATTCAGAAAGAAGTGTAAAAGAAGACAATGATACATATATAGTAACAAGTAAGGTAAACTATCCAAATAATAGTGAACTAACTAACCAAGTAATAACATTTAATGACAAATATTTACCTACAAAAGTAGTCGTAAATAATTCTAAAGGACTAGCACAAATAACAATGAACATAACAAATATAGATACTAAAAGTAAATTTGATAAAGAATACTTTGCACTAAATAACAGTGTATGTAAAGACTGTAAGACTGAAACAACTGGAAAAGAACTAGAAGACATAGTATATCCAATGTACTTACCTAGTGGAACTACTTATAGTGGAGAAGAGACTATAAAAGAAGATGGAAGTGAGAGAGTAATTCTTACTTACACTGGTCTTAAACCATTTATACTAATTGAAGAAGCAAGTAATGCATCTAAAGAACATGAAACAACTGCTGTAAGTGGAGAAGTAGTACAATATGGTAACGTAGTAGGAGTACTAACTGAGACTTCCTTAAATTGGAGTACAGCAGGTAGAGAATACTACATAATTGGAGATAGTCTTTCAAAGGAAGAAATTCTTCAAATAGCAAGTAGTACTGCAACAGTAGCATTAACTAAATAAGGGGTTAACCCTTTTTTCTTTTGAATATTGATGTAAAAGAGAAAGTAATAATTATAATAAGACACTAACAAACATAGAATAAAGAAGATTAGTGAAGAAATAAGTTATGCTAGTGGTCAGATATATGGTTACTGTTACTAAAAATGGATTTGAATCGATTTTTTCTTGTAAAAGATATTATCCTGTGATAGAATTAAGATGTAAATCGTTATTATTGGACGAGGTAAATAATGAGTATTTTTTAGAGAGTTAGTGGTTGGTGTAAACTAATAATATAGTTATTTATTACTACCAATATAGAGAGATTAATAATCTGCGTTAATAAGACGTTATACTTATAAAGAGCGAAACCAAGGACTGGTACTGTGCGCAATTAAGCACTCCTTATAAGGAGGTTTTTTTGTTAAGAAGGAGGTAAATATGAATCCTAGAGACATAGATAAAGAAGTTAGCCGTTTGGTTATGGAAAAACATTTACTTACATTGAGTATGAATCGAACGACAAATGAAGAAGAAAAGAAAGAAATAAAGAAAAGATTAATTAGGCTTAATGCTGAAATTAGAAAAACAAAGTCTAAATATGACCAAATACAAGTAGGAGTAGAGGAGGAAGTGAAAAAATGAAAAAAAGTTTTAAATCAACTTATAGGAAATTATTATGTAATAATCCAGCTAAAGCAAGAAAGCATAAAATTTTACTTTTAACTGGTTATAGAAACTTTTTAGAAGAAATAAGATACTTAAAAAGGAATTCAAATAGACTAGTAAGGAAAGAAGGAAGATAAAATGGTTAATTTTAAAGAAGATGAAAAATTAAATATACTAAACCACAGTTGTGCACATCTAATGGCACAGGCAATAAAACACTTATATCCTAATGCATTATTTTGGGTGGGACCAGTTATTGCAGAAGGATTTTACTATGATGTGGACTTAGGGGATGAAGTTATACACGAAAGTGATTTAGAGCGAATAGAAAAAGAAATGAAGAAACTAAGCAAAGATGGAAAACGTATATATAGAGAAGAAATAAGCAAAAGTGATGCCTTAGAAAGATTCAAGAATGATCCTTATAAAATAGATTTAATAAGTAGGATGGACGAAGAAAATACTATAATATCATGCTACACTCAAGGAGACTTCACAGACCTTTGTAGAGGACCTCACGTTGAAAGTGTAAAAGAAATTAAACACTTTAAATTAATTAAACACTCTGGTGCATACTGGAAAGGCAATTCTGAAAACAAAATGCTACAAAGAATTTATGGAGTATGTTTCTATACAGAGGAAGAATTACTTCAACATTTAGAAATTTTACAAGAAGCCAAAGAAAGAGATCATAGAAAATTAGGTAAAGAACTAAATATCTTTATGACATCAGATTTAATTGGAAAAGGACTTCCAATATATTTGCCTAATGGTTATATAATTTGGGAAGAATTAGAAAAATACATAAAAAATAAAGAAAAAAAATTGGGATATAAACATGTTTTGACTCCGCCTTTAGGGAATGTTCAATTATATAAGACTTCTGGACATTGGGAACATTACAAAGAAAATATGTTTCCTAAAATGGAGGTTGAAGGAGAAGAGTTTGTATTAAGACCAATGAATTGTCCACATCATATGATGGTATATGATAATCAAATACACTCTTATAAGGATTTACCGATACGTATAGGTGAAATAGCTAGAGACTGTAGATTCGAAGCAAGTGGCGCTTTAAAAGGGATAGAAAGAGTAAGAACATTTTGTCAGAATGATGCTCACTTATTTGTTACAAGAGAACAAATAGAAAGTGAATTTGCAAGTGTAGTTAATCTAATATTAGAGGTTTATAAAGAATTAGGTATAAAAGATTATCACTTTGAGTTAAGTTTAAGAGATCCAGAAGATAAAGTAAAATATTATAAAGATGATGATATGTGGAATGATGCAGAAAATACACTAAGAAAAGTATTAAATGATATAAATATTCCATATTTAGAGAAAATAGGAGAAGCAGCATTCTATGGACCTAAATTAGATGTTCAAGTAAGACCAGCAGTAGGTAACGAATATACTTTGTCTACTTGTCAGTTAGATTTTTGTTTGCCTATGAAATTTGACTTACACTATATTGCACAAGATGGTTCAAAAAAGACACCAGTAGTTCTTCATCGTGCAGTGTTTGGCAGTTTAGATAGATTTATAGCATATTACTTAGAAGAAACAAAAGGTGCTTTTCCAATGTGGCTTTCTCCAGTACAACTTAATGTTATTCCTGTAAACAATGAATATCATTTAGAATATGCAAAAAGTATATTTGGTAATTTAAAAAATGGTGCCTTTAGAGTTGAATTAGATGATAGAGAAGAAAAACTAGGTTACAAAATGAGAGAAAGTGTTATGAAGAAAATTCCATATTCAATTATAATTGGACAAAAAGAGGTGGATAATAAAACAATAAGTTATAGAAAATATGGTAGTGAAGATACTATAACAGTAAGTTATGATGAATTCGTATCAATGATTCAAAAAGAAATAGAAGAAAAGAAATTATTGCATAAATAGTTTCTTTTTTGTGTATTTTTTAGCACGTGATTTTTTAAGTACAAAATCATTGACAATCAATACTTTTTATGGTACAATTATATCTGTTAATGGGGGTAAGGTAATTATGAAAGGGAGATTTTTATTAGATTATCTAGATGAAAATGACTTTAAAAAACTAGAAAGAAGTTTAAAAAAATATAATATGATGGCATATAAAAAGCTTATGTTTGACTATTATCCAAGTTTAAGAAGAGGAGAATTTTTAGGAGAGCTTGTTTCTATAAACAAGCATGAACAAACAGAAAACTATGAATTACAATTGCCAACAGATGATTTGTTTATAAAAGTATATGGGAAAGTTAAGCTTAGTTACACTGTATATAAAAAGCAAAACGTTGTTATGCTTACAGGATTAGAACCAAGAAGCATATTAATGGATGGTCATAAATCTGAATTAACTGCATATAAAGGTATTATGATAAGTAAACAAAATGCAGCGAAAGAAATGTTCAAAATAGATTTATTATCTAGACTTGAGGACAAATAAGGAGTATATAAACTATGAATTATCAGAAGAAAAAAGATCAACTTATCAAGTTAAGAAATGAAATTCTTAAAGAATATCAAGCTTTATACGACAAAACAATACAGTATGCTGAAACTGAAATGGCTGATGAATCAGTGGTAGGAAGAGATATTTTTGGTAATAAAGTTACAAGTTTAATTGTTGCTTTGCTATATGTTAATAATCCAGATAATAAAGAAGTTATATCTAAACTCAGGGAAGACATTGTTCAAAATAAATTAGGAAGAAAAGAAGAAAATGTAAAAGAGTCAAAAATTAGAGACGAAATACTAAAGGATTATCAAGAACTATTAATTAAGTCTTTGCGTTATGGTCATTATGCATCAGAATTATCAAATATGAAGCTAGTATTAAGCGAAATAGCAGATTTTCAAAGATTTATATCTGATGAAGAAGATAGTATGAAAATCACCAGTTTAATAGCAAGTTTATTGTATGTTGAACATCCTAATGATTCTGAGGTAGTTGCAACTTTGAGAAGAGATATAGCTATCAATAAATATGGAAGAAAGTAAGATGTTAAAATATTAAAAAATATAGTATAATATAGTAGGAGTGTGAAATATAATGACAAAATTTTGTACAAATTGTGGAAATGAATTAGATGCTAATGCAGATGTATGTGTAAAATGTGGAGCCTTAGTAAAGAAAAAGAACAATAATAATAATGCAGTAGAAAGTGTTGATAAAAGTGCAAATACGGGATTAGGATTTGGACTTGGCTCTATACTAGCTTGGATTATACCTCTGATAGGATATCCTATTACAATATGTGGAATAGTGTATTCATCAAAAGGTTTAAAATCAGAAACATCTAAAGGAAAAGCAATAGCAGGACTTATACTTTCAATAATATTCTTAATAGTTACAGTAATAAACTCAATATTAGGTGTATTAGTAAATTTAGGAGAACTTTAGTATAGTTCTTCTTTGAATTTAGAAAGTCTTATGATATAATTAAACAAGTTTGGAGGGAGAGTATATGAAAACTTATAAAAGAAATTTGCCAGATGGCGTTAGAAAAATTTTTACTCTTGAAAGAGGAGTAAAAGTTAAAGTACTAAATAAAAAGTACTATGATAAAAAGAAAAAAGTAGCAAATGTAGCGTAAATCTCTTAAAGAATAAGTAGAAGATAATTCTACTTATTTTTTATATAATAAGAAAGTTATGCTAAAATTCAAAAAAACAAAAAAATGTTTGACAATCATATATTTGCTATGTTACACTTGATTTATGGTAAAGGAGGCATGGTATTATGATGATTAATAAGGCTTATAAATTTAGGTTATATCCAAGTGATATGC